>NZ_NJGW02000001.1:0-422250 GCF_002216225.1 Pandoraea sp. CB10b_02 | reverse complement strand
CGAGCTCGACGTGAGCCAGATGCGGGCGTTCGTATCGGACGGTTGGCAGGGGGTGAACTATGCGCGCGGCGTGTGGCATCACCCGTTGTTGGCGTTGGACGAGGTGAGTGACTTCGTGGTGGTCGATCGCGGGGGCGAGGGACACAACTGTGACGAGCAGGACTTGCCGGGCGTCTATCTGTTGACGCAGGCCGCGTTGGACGCGGCCCGAACCACAAAGAAGGTTGCATAGGGCGAGCCATAACAGCACCAGACAAACGCCGGGGCCCCCCGGCGTTTTTTATGGCCGCGGAAAAAGCCGGAACGCCGCCAGCGCCGAATCCTATACTCCAGATCACCGGCGTGGTGCGCGAAAGCGAATTGCGCACCGAAACCGTGCCGGAAGGGGGGCATGGCTCGGGCATATTTATTGCTCGATCTCGACACAGCAATCTGCGGAGAAGCATATGGTCGAGAGCTATAACGAGATGGCGAGCGTCACGGGCGCGACGCGTTCGCACTACCGGCGATTTGACGACTGGCTGAAGTGCCAGTCCGACGATGTCTTGCACCATAAGCGCGCCGAAGCCGATCTGGCGTTTCGCCGGGTGGGGATCACCTTTGCCGTATATGGGAATGATGCGGGGACCGAGCGACTGATTCCCTTCGACCTGATCCCGAGAATCATTCCCGCACATGAGTGGCAGACCCTGCAGACCGGCTTGCGCCAGCGAGTCGAGGCATTGAATCGGTTCGTCCACGACGTCTACCACGAACAGGAGATATTGCGAGCCGGCGTGATTCCGCCCGAGCAGGTGCTCATGAACGCGCAGTATCGCCCCGAGATGCAGGGCGTGGACGTGCCCGGCGGCATATACGCGCACATCGCCGGCGTGGATGTCGTCAGAGCGGGAACCGGCGACGACGGTGCCTTCTACGTGCTGGAGGACAACCTGCGTGTTCCGTCCGGCGTCTCGTACATGCTCGAGAACCGAAAGATGATGATGCGCCTGTTCCCCGAGCTGTTCGCGAGGAACCGCATTGCGCCGGTCGAGCATTACCCCGATCTACTGCTCGACAGCTTGCGCGCGGTCGCCCCGACGGGCGTTGACGACCCCACCGTCGTCGTCATGACGCCGGGCATCTACAACTCCGCGTACTTCGAGCACGCCTTCCTCGCCCAGCAAATGGGGATCGAACTGGTCGAGGGGCAGGACCTGTTCGTCGAGGATAACCTCGTCTACATGCGAACCACCAACGGCCCCAAACGCGTCGACGTCATCTACCGGCGCATCGACGACGACTTCCTCGATCCGCTCGCATTCCGCGCCGACTCCACGCTGGGCGTGCCCGGCCTGCTGAGCGTGTACCGGGCCGGACGCGTCACGCTGGCCAACGCCATTGGCACCGGCGTGGCGGACGACAAGTCCATCTACCCGTTCGTGCCCGACATGATCGAGTTCTACCTCGGCGAAAAGCCGATCCTGAACAACGTTCCGACCTACCAATGCCGCCGTGCGGACGACCTCGCGTATACCCTCGAGCATCTCGGCGAACTCGTCGTCAAGGAAGTCCACGGCGCGGGCGGATACGGCATGCTTGTCGGCCCGGCGTCCACCCGGGCGGAAATCGAGGCCTTCCGCGAACGGCTCATCGCGAAGCCGGACGGTTACATCGCGCAGCCCACGCTGGCGCTGTCCGCCTGCCCGACCTTCGTCGAAGCCGGGATCGCGCCGCGGCACATCGACCTGAGGCCGTTCGTGCTGTCGTCGGGCAAGAGCGTGACCATGGTGCCCGGCGGCCTCACGCGGGTGGCGTTGACCGAAGGTTCGCTCGTCGTCAACTCGTCGCAGGGCGGGGGCACGAAAGACACCTGGGTGCTCGAAAAGTAATCGCGAGAACACACCGACCAAAGCCGATCGACCAAAGCCGATCGACCAAAGCAACGCTCCGAAAGCAGCCAACGGAAGGCAGCCAGCGGAATGAAGCAGCCATCGGAAGGCAGCCCGTACCGACAAGACCGACAAGACCGACAAGACCGAATACCCCTCGGAAATCCATCATGCTCAGCCGCACCGCCGATCACCTGTTCTGGATGGCCCGCTACATGGAGCGGGCAGAAAACACGGCACGTCTTCTTGACGTCAATCTACAGAATCTGCTGCTGCCGCAGGATGCCATCGACGACGAAGACGACACCGAGCCGCCCGTGCCCACGAGCGCCTTCGACGACGAAGCCGGCTGGCGCGCCACGCTGCGCATCTCCGAGCTCGAGCCTGCATTCAACCGCAAACACTCGCGCGCCACGCGGGCCAACGTGCTCGACTTTGTCGTGCGTGACCGCGACAATCCCTCGAGTATTGCCTGCTGCCTCGCGGCAGCCCGCGAAAACGCGCGCGCCGTGCGCGGCACCCTGACCACCGAACTGTGGGAAACCGTCAACAGCACCTGGCTCGAGTTTCCCAGAATGCTCGACCTGCTCGAACACGATCCTGCCCACCTGTTCGAATGGGTCAAAGTGCGCTCCCACCTTTCGCGCGGCGTGAGCTTCGGCACCTTGTTCCAGGACGACGCGTTCTACTTCACGCGCCTCGGCCTTTTTCTCGAACGCGCTGACAACACCGCGCGGATTCTCGACGTGCGCTTTCATGAGGCCGTGCGCGCCGACCGGGCCGGTCCCCATGCGTCGCATCCCACCGACTTCTACTACTGGTCTGCCGTGCTGCGCAGCGTGTCCGGGTTCGAGATCTACCGAAAGGTCTATCGCGACGTCATTACCCCCGAGCGTGTCGTGGAACTCCTCATGCTCAATCCCCACATGCCGCGCTCGCTGCTCGCGTCCCTCAACGGCGTGTGCGAGAACCTGGCCACGCTCTCCAACGCCCAGTCTGGCGACGTCGAGCGATATGCCGGCAAACTGCAAGCTGAACTCAAGTACACCGATATCCGGCAAATCCAGCAACAGGGACTGCACGCCGTACTCACCGAGTTTCTCGAACGCGTGTCCGTGCTCGGCAACAAGATCAGCCAGACCTTCCTGATTCCGCTCGCCGCCTGACACCATGCGCCTGACCATCCGTCACGAAACCACCTACCGCTACGACTCGCCAGTGCGCTACACCATCCAGCAGTTGCGGCTCACGCCTGCGGCCTCAGGCGGGCAGCGCATAGTGCAATGGCGGCTGAGCGCGCCTGGCAAACTCACTGCTGCCCGAGACGCCTACGGCAACGACATGCACACCCTCGTGCTGCACCAGCCGCACAGCGAGATCCGCCTGCTTGCCGAGGGAGAGGTGGAAACCACGCCGCTCGTCGACGGCAGGCTCGGCGAGACGACTCATGCCGTTCCAGTGTTATCCTTCGCCAGCCCGACGCCGCTCACCGCGCGCAGCGAAGCCATCGACGCGCTGGCAGGGGCCGCGGGCGTGGCGACCGTTGACGACTTGCTCGCGCTTGCCGCCGCCATTTGTGACGCCGTCGACTACGAGTCCGGCATTACCGCGGTGACGAGTACCGCGGCGCAGGCGCTGGCGCTGGGGCGCGGCGTCTGCCAGGACCACGCGCACCTCATGCTTGCCGTGTGCCGGGCGCGTGGGGTGCCGGCGCGTTACGTCAGCGGATACATCGATCCCGGCGACGTGCCGCACGCCGCCAGCCACGCGTGGGTCGACGTCTGGGTCGACGGCGCGGGTTGGGTCAGCATCGACGTGACGCACGCCTGCTTTGCCAGCGGCAACTACTGCCGGCTGGCCGTCGGGCGCGATTACGAATCGGCCGCGCCCGTGCGAGGCATGCGCAGCGGCGGGGCGACGGAGGCGCTGCACGTGAACGTCATCGTCGACGCCGCGCCGATCGATCGACAACAATAGACTTTCGTGCGACGCTGCCGACGCTTCGCAAGATTCGCAAGACAGGAACGACATGACGTACTGCGTGGCCATGAAGCTCGACGCCGGGCTGGTCTTTCTCTCCGATACCCGCACCAATGCGGGCGTCGACCACGTGAGCACCTTCCGCAAGATGCTCGTGTTCGAGCAGGCGGGCGAGCGCGTGCTCGTACTGCTCTCGGCGGGCAACCTTGCGGTGACGCAGGCCGTGCGCCAGCAACTCATCGACGCACGCGACACCGATACGCTGTGGAACGCCAAATCCATGACCGATGTCGCGCGCGTCGTCGGCCAGGCCATCCGCGACGTCTACGCGCGAGACGCCAAGGCGCTCGAGACCTTCGGCGTCGACTTCAACTGCAGCTTCCTGCTCGGCGGACAGATCGCCGGCGCGCCGAGCCGCCTGTTCCAACTGTACTCCGCAGGCAACTTCATCGAAGCATCCTCCGTCAATCCGTACTTCCAGATCGGCGAGTCGAAGTACGGCAAGCCCATCATCGACCGGCTCGTGACGCCGGCCACGTCGCTCGACGACGGAGCGAAATGCGCGTTGATCTCCATGGATTCCACGCTGCGCTCCAATGTCTCGGTAGGCCTGCCGCTCGACCTGCTCGTGTACGAGGAAAATTCGCTGCGGGTGACGCGCTTTGCATCGCTGGACGACGAGAACGTGTACTACCGGATGATTCACGACACGTGGGGGGCGCGTTTGCGCCAGGTGTTCAACGAACTGCCCGAGCCCCAATGGGCTGCGGTGACGCCGGGCGCCCCGACGGCCTTGCCGCCGTTCGCCGCGCCGCCCGAAGGCATTCCGGGCGCCGCGCAGCCGGGCAGCGTGCAGTCGCTCGCGCAGACCTTCTCGCTGAAGATACCGTCCTGAGCGGCCTCGGGAACGGTAGCGGAAACGGAAACGGAAACGGCGTGACCGTCGGGCCGCGCCGTTTCTTCGTTGAACCGCGCCGCTCAGCGCATCGCCGCAGCGGGCAACAACTTCTCGCCGCGTGCATGGCGCCAGTAGAGCCAGACGCTGACGGCGAGCGTCACTGTTTCCGTGATCAGCAGCGTGTACCAGATGGCTTCGCCGCCGAGCCATGCGTCGAGCCACCACAGCATACCGAGCAGCAGCACCCAACTGCGCAGCATTGCAATGACCGCGGACGGGCCCGGTGCTTCCACCGCCGTCAGGAAGCCGGCCACGATCAGGTTGCCGGCCGCCGGCAGGAAGGCGAGGGCGTACCACAGCACCGCATGTTCGAGAATCGACCACGCCTGTCCGCCCGACGGCAGGAACGCGAACGTCAGCGGACGCGCCAGCGTTGCCATCGCGATGGCCACCGCCAGCGAGAAGCCCAGTACCGCCATCACGCCGAGCCGGAACGACCCGCGCAGCGATCGCGTGTCGCGGGCGCCGCGATAGAAACTGATCATCGGCTGCATGCTCTGCACGAGGGCGACCATCGTGACAGTGGCGCCGAGCGTCATGTATTCCAGGATGGCATACGCCGCGAGACCCGGCTCGCCGAAATTCGCCAGGATCACGCGATTGAAGGCGAATACTGTTACCGCGGGGGCGATCGCGCCGAGAAACTCGGACGCACCGTTGTACATGGCGCGCCAGACGTGGACCGTGCCGCCGCCAAACGCCTGCGCCGCGGGCACGACCTTGCGCGCGAGCCACAGGTGATAGGCGAACATTGCGCTGCTCGAGACCATCATCGAGATACCCGTTGCCAGCGACGCGCCGTACATCCCCATACCGCGCACGACAATCAGCCAGTAGTCCAGCGCCACGTTGGCGAGCGCGCCGAGGAACATCGCGTAGAGGCCGAAGCGCGCGGCGCGCGCGCCCTCCACGCGAAGAAACAGCTCCATGGCGTACAGACCATTGGCGAACAGCACGAACCATCCCCAGCCCGAGAGATAGGCCACCACGTCGTTCGTGATGGCGCCTTGCGCGCCGAGCGCGGCAGCGATCTCGTGCCTGAACGCCAGTATGCCGGCGCTCATCGCGATGCCGGAGGCGAACATCACCCAGAGCACTTGCGAGAACGCCCGACGCGCATCGGCGTGTCGCTGCTCGCCAAGCAGACGAGCGATCAGTGTGGCGCCGCCCACGCCGACCATCACGCTGATCGCGTAGGGGACGTAGAGCAGCGGTACGACCAGATTCAATGCGGCCAACGCCTGTTGGCCGACGTAACGGCCGATGAAAATGCCGTCGATCAGCGTGTAGACGGTGTAGACCCAGCCCGACAGGATCGTCGGAACCGCGAGCGACGTGAACTGCTTGAGCAGGGACGTCCTCGCGCCCTGTAGCGTGTTGGAAGCGTTGGAATGCGTGGATAGAGACATGGTCCCCCCGATGACAAATCGCCGCGTCGTGTCGGGACGCGGCTCACCGTGGCTTGCACATCGAAAAATGCCGAGAATTCGAAGCGATGGATCGCCACCCACGCGCAAGCGACGGCGTGGGCGCGCTGCCCGTAACGAACGTGCGCACGGACAGGCCGGCGGGCGTGCGCTGGCGAGCCGCGCACAAAGGCCCGCTAGCGTGGCCCGGAGAGGGACGGCGGAAACATCGCCTGGTGCAGATGCAACCAGACAACGCCTTGCCGTGAAGCGGAAAAAAGAAGAAAGCTCATGGAGTCTCGTGACGTGACGTGGACGTGGCCTGCCGCGCCCGCCCGTCGAAGGCATCGCGCCGGTCATCTGACGTCATGGGAGGGTCGGCCGATGCCGCCGCTGCCCCAAAACACCACGCCCGGGCGCGTGATAGAGACCTCTGTCCCCGAGACGAAGTTCCCCGGGGCTCGTTTCCGTGAGACCGCCGCCGCACGCGACATCGGCCTCACGCGGGACGAGGGCGCCGCGTAGCGCACATAAAAAAGGGGCGCCGAAGCGCCCCAACATGGGTCCAGCAAGAAGGACGGTTCGGCCGCTATTGTTGCGCGCCGCCGTTGAACCAGGCGGCGATCTTCTGGCGTTCGTCGTCGGTCATCTGGGTCACGTTGCCCAGCGGCATCGACTTGAGCGCCACGGCCTGCTGATAAATGCGCTGCGCGTTCTGAGAGATCTCCGCCGGCGTGTCGAGCATCACGCCTGCCGGTGCGCTGCCCATCATCGTCGGTTTGGCCGAGTGGCAGGTGGCGCACCGTTGCGTGACGATCGGCTGGATCTCCGAGAGCTTCACCGCGGGGGCGGCGGCTTCACCGTGCGCGCCAGCGGCGGGAGCGGGCGCCGGGCGCGGCGCGGCGAACACCGCCACGCCGGCGAGCAGGGCGGCGCCCGCGACCGGCAGCGCATACAGATTCTTGCCTGCGTGACGCAGCACGAAGAACTGACGAATCATCGCGCCCGCAGCCATGATGATCGTGAGGATCACCCAGTTGTACGGATTGCTGTACGTGAACGCGTAGTGGTTGCTGATCATGATGAACACGACCGGCAGCGTGAAATACGTGTTGTGCACCGAGCGTTGCTTGCCGAGCTTGCCCCAGATCGGGTTCGGAACTTCCCCCTTCGAGAGCGCGGCCACACTCTTGCGCTGCCCCGGAATGATCCAGAAGAACACATTGGCCGACATCGAGGTGGCCATCATCGCCCCCACGATCAGGAATGCCGCGCGGCCGGCGAAGATGTGCGTCGTCGCGTATGTTGCGGCGATCACGAACAGCGCCACGGCAACACCGAGCACGCGCTCGTTCTTGCCCAGCATGCGGCACAGGAAGTCATAGACGAACCAGCCGCCGATCAGAAACGCCACCGCGAGGCCCACGGCCTGACCCGGTTGCAGATCCATCACGTTCTTGTCGATGAGATACGTCTGCGGCTGCAGCAGGTACAGCACACAGAACAGGGCGAAGCCCGAGAGCCATGTGGTATACGACTTCCACTTCGACCAGTGCAGGTCTTCCGGCATCTGCGGCGGCGAATTCAGGTATTTCTGCGCGTGATAGAAACCGCCGCCGTGCACCGACCACATCTCGCCGAACACGCCTTTTTGCTTGTCTTCGGCGGCCTTGGGCGGCTTCAGGCCGTTGTCCAGCATCACGAAATAGAACGACTCGCCAATCCATGCGATCGCCGCCACCACATGCAGCCAGCGCAGCAACAGATTGACCCAGTCGGTAATAAACGCTTCCATCTTATGTTCTCCTCAACTGCCTGACGTTCACGCTCGCGCTTGTCTTAGCTGCCGCGATACGTGGAAAAGCTCCACGGCGACACCAGAAGGGGCACGTGGTAATGCTGCGAAGGCTCCGCAATGCCGAAGCGCAACACGACGCGATCGACGAAGCGCGGCGTGGGCACTTCCACGCCCTGGGCGGCGAAGTAGTCGCCCGCGTGAAATACCAGCTCGTATTCGCCGGCGACGAACTCCTCGCCTTCGAGCAGCGGCTTGTCGCAACGGCCGTCGTGATTGGTCTGCACGTCGCGCAGCGAACGGCGCTCGCCGTCCACGCGCCAGAGCTCCACACGAATGCCCGCGCCCGGCTTGCCGTGCGATGTATCAAGTACGTGGGTAGTCAGTCGTCCCATGATGTCTCCTGTGATGGATGGCTGCATTGTAGGGAGATGGCGGCCGGACAACGCGCGCAATACCAAAGATAAAAACGCGCACATACCCCGCCAAGTCGGACAAAAAGATGACAGGCCTCAATATGCCGGCAAGCGATCTCGAATGGAGGCCCGATGCACAGAATCGGGGATTTTCGTCACCCTTATTTGATTCTGTTATCCAGCTTATAACGCTTGGCGTATGAGGCGTTTTCACGGTGGGAGACCACCCGCCCGGAAAGCCCAATGCCTGCGTGCATGCTTGGGGAAAACCCGCAACGCATGATAAGCATTCATGCATACGTTCTATGAAAAAAACACTATAGCCGGCGCCGGTCTTGCCGCAAAAGGCGTCGGCCTGCACCATTGAGCCACCCCAAAAATATCAATCAAACAGCCCCCCTGGGACGGAGACGCAATGAGTGTGACAACCAAAGCCGTGGTGGATCCGGTCGACGAGCGACTGCCGATCGGAAAACTGTTCATGCTGGGCCTGCAACACGTGCTGGTGATGTATGCGGGCGCGGTAGCCGTGCCGCTCATCATCGGCGGCGCCCTTGGCTTGCCCAAGGACCAGATCGCCTTCCTCATTTCCGCCGACCTGATGTGCTGCGGCATCGCAACCCTCCTGCAGAGCGTGGGGGTGGGCCGCTTCGGCATCCGCATGCCGGTCATCATGGCCGTGACGTTCGCGGCCGTCGGACCGATGCTCGCCATTGGCACCAATCCGTCGCTCGGCCTGCCCGGCATCTTCGGGGCGACCATCGCCTCGGGCGTCATCGGCACGCTCGTGGCGCCCGTCGTCGGCAAGCTGTTGCGCTTCTTCCCGCCGATCGTCACCGGCATCGTGATCACGTCCATCGGTCTGACCATCATCGGCGTGGGCATCAACTGGGCGGCCGGCGGCGTGGGCAACCCCGATTACGGTGATCCGGTCTACCTTGGCGTGTCGTTCGCGGTGCTCGTCTTCATTCTGCTGGTCACGCGTTTCGTGAAGGGCTTCTTCTCGAACATCGCCGTGCTGCTGGGCATTCTGTTCGGCTTCGTGATCGCATTGCTGCTGCACAAGGTGAACTTCGACGGTCTCGATCAGGTGAAGTGGTTCGACGTCGTGCTGCCGTTTCACTTCGGCATGCCGGTCTTCGATCCGTGGGCGATCCTCACGCTCACCATCGTGATCCTGATCACGTTCATCGAATCGACGGGCATGTTCCTCGCGCTCGGCGAAATCGTCGGCAAGCGCGTCGACGAGAAGACGCTCGTGGCCGGCCTGCGCGTGGACGGCGTGGCCACCGTGATCGGCGGCGTGTTCAACACGTTCCCGCACACGTCGTTCTCGCAGAACATCGGTCTGGTTGGCGTGACGGGGGTGAAGAGCCGCTGGGTCTGCGCGGCCGCGGGCGTCATCCTCCTCGTGTTCGGCCTGATTCCCAAGATGTCGGTGGTCGTCGCCTCGATTCCGCAATTCGTGCTCGGCGGCGCGGGCGTGGTGATGTTCGGCATGGTGCTCGCCACGGGCATCAAGATCCTGTCGAAGGTCGACTACTCGAACAACCGCTACAACCTGTATATCGTGGCGATCAGCATCGGCATGGCCATGATTCCGGTCGCGTCGAACAAGTTTTTCGCCAAGATGCCCGAGCAGTTGGCCCCGTTGCTCCATAGTGGCATTCTGCTCGCGACGCTCTCGGCCGTGATCCTCAACGCTTACTTCAACGGCTTCAAGGCGCCGGTGGCCAACGGCCACGGCAAGCCCAACGGCGCGGGCATGGGGCTCGAGGCGCACTGAGCGCGGCGCCCCGTTCGTTCACAGGTCATCGATTCCACGTCACTACACCATGACAACCCGTTCTCAAACCAGCAAAACGCTGCTCGTCAAGAATGCCGACGTCCTCGTCACGATGGATGCCGGCCGTCGCGAGATCGCCCGCGGCGGGCTTTACGTGGAAGACAACCGAATCGTGGCCGTTGGCACCAGCGACACGCTGCCGGCCACCGCCGACGAAGTGCTCGACCTGAGCGGGCACGTCGTCATCCCGGGCCTCGTGAACACGCATCACCACATGTACCAGAGCCTCACGCGCGCCATTCCGGCCGCGCAGGACGGCGAGCTGTTCAACTGGCTGACGAACCTCTACCCGGTGTGGGCGAACCTCACGCCGGAGATGATCCGCGTCTCGACGCAGACGGCCATGGCCGAGTTGCTGCTCTCGGGCTGCACGACGTCGAGCGATCATCTCTATATCTACCCGAACGGCTGCAAGCTCGACGACAGCATCGAGGCGGCCGCCGAGATCGGCATGCGTTTTCACGCGAGCCGCGGCAGCATGAGCGTGGGGCAGAGCCAGGGCGGCCTGCCGCCCGACCGCGTGGTCGAGCGTGAAGCGGACATCCTCGCGGACACGCAGCGACTCATCGAGACGTATCACGACGCGGGCCGCTACGCGATGTTGCGCGTGGTCGTGGCGCCGTGCTCGCCGTTCTCCGTCAGTCGCGACCTCATGCGCGAGTCGGCGGCGATGGCGCGCCACTATGGCGTGTCGCTGCACACGCACCTGGCGGAGAACGTCAACGATATTGCATACAGCCGAGAGAAGTTCGGCATGACGCCGGCCGAGTATGCGCAGGACCTGGGCTGGGTCGGGCACGATGTATGGCACGCCCACTGCGTGCAGCTCGACGACGCCGGCATCGCGCTTTTCGCGAAGACGGGCACCGGTGTGGCGCATTGCCCGTGCTCGAACATGCGGCTCGCCTCGGGCATCGCGCCGATCCGCCGCATGCGCGACGCTGGCGTGCCGGTCGGTCTCGGCGTGGACGGCTCGGCGTCCAACGATGCGGGACACATGATCAACGAGGCGCGTCAGGCCTTGCTGTTGCAGCGCGTCGGCTTCGGCCCGAACGCGATGACGGCGCGCGAAGCGCTGGAGATTGCGACCGTGGGCGGCGCGCGCGTGCTCGGGCGCGACGACATCGGCGTGCTCGCCGCGGGCATGGCGGCCGACTTCGTGGCGTTCGACACGCGCGGCGTCGGCATGGCCGGCGGCCTGCACGATCCGGTCGCGGCGCTGGTCTTCTGTAATCCCGGACAAGCCGCGTACAGCGTGGTGAACGGACGCGTGGTGGTGCGCGAAGGGCGTCTGACGACGCTCGACCTGCCGTCGCTCGTCACGCGTCACAACGCGCTGGCGCGGCAACTGGCCGAGGCTTCCCGGTGAAGCGTTGCCATGCCGGCCGCATATTCATGGTGTGCGGCCGAGCGTGGCAATGGGCAAGCGGGAAGTCGGGGGCGGGGTTCCCGTGCATGGGGAACGCCGCCATGCGGTTCGGCGGAGCGGTGGGGGCCGCTCCGCCGGTAAAACCGGCGCGCGGCCACGCGTGGGGCGCCGCACCGCGTGCCGACCGGCGAGCGCCCCGGCACTTCGGCGATCAGGGTTGCGCCCGGGCGTCGAGCAGCGTGCGCGTGGCGTCGGAGATCACGCTGCGCAGCCAGCGCACTTCGTCCGAGTAGTGGGTGCGCTCATGCCAGAGCTGGTAGTACTGCATCGGCGGAAAGTCGATCGGCGTCTCGAGCACGGTCAGCGGCAGAAATTCCGCGTAGTGATCGGCGAACAGCCGTGTCGTCGTGAAGATGAGATCGGACTTGAGCAGCACGTAGGGCGCGAGGTTGAAGTACGGGATCGTGACGACGACGTTGCGCTTCAGACGCTCGCGCGCCAGATGCATGTCGATGGCGCCGCGTTGCGCGACGGAGTAGGGCGTGGGCGCGAGATGCGGGCTGGCGAGATACTGGTCGAGCGTGAGGCCGCGCTTGGCATACGGGTGCGTGTTGCGCACGAGGCAGACGATCTGGTCGACGAAGAGATTCGAGAGGTGGAGTTGCTCGGGCGGCTCGGGCCAGTTGCCGATGACGATGTCGACCTTGCCGTCTTCGAGCGCATGCTCGTAGTCGAAGGCCGGGCCGAGCGAGTGCAGTTCGAGCTGGGCGTTGGGCGCCTGCTGCCGGAAACGTTCGACGACGGTCGGCACGAACAGCGTATTGAGATAGTCGGGCGAGCCGATCCGAAACGTGCGCACCGTGGTGGCGGGATCGAAATTCGACTGCTGAACCGTGATGCGCTCGATTTCGCGCAGCGCGTTCTGCGTCGGCTCCAGCAGCGACTGACCGTACTCGGTGGGCACCATGCCGGACTTGCCGCGCACGAGCAGGGGATCGCCCGTGATGTCTCGCAGACGCCGCAAGGCCGCACTGATCGCCGGCTGCGACTGGTTCAGCTTGACAGCCGCGCGCGTGACGCTGCGCTCGATCAGCAAGGTGTGCAGCACGCGCAGCAAATAAGTGTCGATCGGTTCACGGTTTTGGCTCATAGAAATATAACAATCCGAATATGTCGGACCCAGTAGTGCATAAGTAAATCATTATGAGGCACAAGGGCGGCCGACTCCATAGCGGAAAGTCCCTATCACCAAAACAGACGGCTGTCGCGCGCAATGAGGCCGGGGATGCCATCTTATTGACACACGCTCGACAATTGCCCGCGAATTGGGTATTTTCGTCCCGCCCAAGCCCAGGACTCAGAATTTTCCCAGTGACATCCCATCCCGAACCGACTCCACGCCTGGCGCTCTCGGGCATTACCAAGCGCTACCCGAGCGTGCTGGCCAACGACGACGTCGCGTTGCGCGTGCTGCCCGGAGAGATCCACGCGGTGCTGGGCGAGAATGGCGCTGGCAAGAGCACCCTGATGAAGATCATCTATGGGGCGGTGCGTCCCGACGCCGGCGAAATTCGCTGGGAGGGCGAGCCGGTGCGCATCGACAGCCCGGCAGCGGCCCGCAGGCTGGGGATCGGCATGGTGTTCCAGCATTTCTCGTTGTTCGAGACGCTCACTGTCGCGGAGAACATTTCGCTCGCGCTCGACGGCGCCGGTCACGACCTGAAGGCGCTGGCCGAGCGCATCCGGGAGGTGTCGGCGCAATACGGGCTCGAAGTCGACCCCGTGCGTCACGTGCACAGCCTGTCCGTCGGTGAACGGCAGCGCGTCGAAATCGTGCGCTGCCTGCTGCAGAACCCGCGCCTGCTGATCATGGACGAGCCCACTTCGGTGCTCACGCCGCAGGCGGTCCAGAAGCTCTTTGCGACGCTGCGTCGCCTGGCGGCCGAAGGCTGCAGCATCGTCTACATCAGTCACAAGCTCGACGAAATCCGCGAATTGTGCGATCGCGCGACCGTGCTGCGCGCCGGCCGCGTGTCGGGGCATGCGATCCCGCGCGAGGAAACGGCCGATACGCTGGCGCAGATGATGATCGGCCGCGCGCTGCCGCAGATCGAGCGCCGCGCGCATCAACCGGGCGAGGTGCTGCTCTCGCTGCGTCAACTCACGATGGCGAGCGACGATCCGTTCGGCACTTCGCTGCGCGACGTGAATCTCGACGTGCATGCGGGCGAAATCGTCGGTATCGCCGGCGTGTCCGGCAACGGCCAGGCGGAACTGCTGGCCGCGCTGTCCGGAGAGGCGCGCGCGCCGCACGCCGGGGCCATTACCCTGAACTCGCGCGCCGTTGGCCGCATGGGCCCCGCCGCTCGCCGCCGCCTCGGACTGGCTTACGTGCCGGAGGAGCGGCTGGGGCGCGGCGCCGTGCCCGGCATGTCGCTCGCCGACAACGCGCTGCTGGGCGCGGCCGGCACGCCCCATCTCGGGCTGCTGCGCGGCGGATGGATCCGTCGCAAGGCGCTGCGCCGCTTTGCGGCACAATGCATCGAGCGCTTCAACGTCAAGGCTGGCGGGCCGCAGGCCGCAGCGCAGAGCCTGTCCGGCGGCAACCTCCAGAAGTTCATCGTCGGCCGGGAGATCCTGCAGGAGCCGCGCGTGCTCGTGGTGGCGCAGCCGACCTGGGGCGTGGACGTTGGCGCGGCGAGCTTCATCCGTCAACAGTTGCTCGACCTGTCGGCGCGCGGGGTGGCGGTGCTCGTGCTCTCCGAGGAGCTCGACGAGTTGTTCGAGATCTGCGATCGGATCACGGTGCTCGCGCAGGGGCGGCTCTCGCCGGTGCGCAAGCCTGAGCAGACGGACGCGCGCGAGATCGGTCTGTGGATGGCGGGGATGTTCCCCGGCGGTCCGGGCGAGCGTGCGGCGTGAGGCAGTGGGCGAGGCGCGCGCCGGCAGCGCCCGGCGCTTGGCCGCTGGCACCGTATGACGGCGGCACAACGGTATGCGGCGACGAGGCGGCACTGTCGCGGCGGCCGGCGTGTATTCATCGGTTTTCATCGATTCACAGACAACATGTTCGATTTCACGCTTGAGCCGCGGCCAAGTCCCTCGCACGCCATGCGGCTTGTCATGCCGCTCGTGGCCACGCTCGTCACGCTGGCCGGCGGGGTGCTCGTCTTCAGTCTGCTCGGGAAGAACCCGGCGCAGGCCATGGCCGCTTTCTTCCTCGCGCCGGTCAGCAGTCTGAACGGCTGGTCCGAGCTACTGCTCAAGGCCTCGCCGCTGTGTCTCATTGCGCTGGGCCTCGCCATTGGCTACCGTGCAAACGTATGGAACATCGGCGCGGAAGGGCAACTGTTGCTCGGCGGCATCTTCGCGTCGGGCGTCGCCATTCATTTCGACGGTCGCGGCGGCGCGTGGCTCCTGCCGCTGATGATGGCCGCGGGCGCGCTCGGCGGCATGTTGTGGGCCGCGATCCCCGCGCTGCTGCGCGTGCGGTTCAACGCCAACGAGATTCTCGTGAGCCTGATGCTGACCTACGTCGCCACGCAACTGCTCATTTATCTGGTGAGCGGGCCGTGGCAGGACCCGCATGGGATGAACTTCCCGCAGTCCATCAACTTTGGCCGCGACGCGCTGTTCCCGCGGTTTTTCGGCGACTGGCACTGGGCGCCGTGGCGCGGTACGCGTCTGAACGCGTCGATCTTCATGGCGGTGGCCGCGGCGCCGGCCGCGTGGTTCTTCATGCGCAAGAGCTTTGCCGGCTACCGCATGGAAGTGGGTGGCCTCGCGCCGCTCGCCGCGCGCTATGCCGGCTACTCCGAGCCGCGCGCGGTCTGGCTTGCCTTGCTCATCGGCGGGGCGGCGGCAGGGCTCGCCGGCACCGGGGAGGTTGCCGGCCCGGTCGGGCAACTGCAGGCGACGTGGGCGCCCGGTTATGGTTTTACCGCCATCATCGTGGCGTTCGTCGGACGACTGCATCCGGTCGGCATCGTGCTCGCGAGCCTGCTCATGGCGCTGCTGTATCTCGGCGGTGAAGCGGTGCAGACGTCGCTGCAACTGCCCAAGGCCATCAGCGGCGTTTTCCAGGGGCTGCTGCTCTTCAGCCTGCTGGGGTGCGACGTCTTCGTGAATTACCGCCTGCGCCGCCGCACCCGGGCGGCGGCGGGCCAGACCTGAGGAGCGCGCCGTGAACTGGATCCATCTGCTCACACCGCTCGCCGCGAGCGCCGTGATTGCCGCCATCCCGCTCATGCTCGCCGCGCTCGGCGAGCTCGTTACCGAGAAGTCGGGCGTGCTCAACCTCGGGGTGGAAGGCATGATGCTCATGGGCGCCATCGGCGCCTTCGCCGTCACCGTGCAGACGGGCAGCCTCTGGCTCGGCGTGCTCGCCGGGGTCGCCGCCGGGGTGGCGATGTCCGCCGTCTTCGCCTGGCTCACGCTCTCGCTGATGGCCAATCAGGTCGCCACGGGGCTCGCGCTGACCATCTTCGGCGTCGGGCTCTCGGCGTATGTCGGGCGTCCCTACACCGACGCCACGATCCCGATGCTGCGCGACGTGCCGATCCCGGGCCTCTCGGCGATCCCCGTGCTCGGCCCGTCGATCTTTTCACTCAACCCGCTTGGCTATCTCGCCGTGGCGCTGCTGGCGGCGATCGCGGGGTTCCTCTATCGCACGCGCGCGGGACTGGTGCTGCGCTCGATCGGCGAAGCCCCGTCCGTCGCCCACGCCATCGGCTACCCGGTCGTGCGCATCCGTTATCTCGCCACGCTCTTCGGCGGGGCCATGTCCGGGCTCGCGGGCGCATATTACTCGGTCGGCTATCTGCGGCTGTGGCAGGAAAATCTGACCGCGGGCCGCGGCTGGATCGCGCTGGCGCTGGTGGTGTTCGCCACCTGGCGGCCCGGGCGCACGGTGCTCGGCGCGCTGCTCTTCGGCGTGGTGATGGCGCTGCAGTTCCAGGCGCAGGCCATGGGCATGCGTATTCCGTCTCAGGCGCTGGCGAGCCTGCCGTATCTCGCGACGATCGTGGTGCTGGTGATCATCTCGCGCAACCGTCAGACGATCCGGCTCAATGCGCCGGCGTCGCTGGGCAAGCCGTTCTTCGCGGGGTCATGAGCCGGCGCACCGTCACTGTGTCGCGCCTTGCCGGCGCACTTCAAAAACACCCACCTGAAACAAATCGATGACGAGGAGAGAATCGATGCGACGTAAAGTCCTGATCACGATGGCGAGCCTGGCGGCCGCCATGCTGATGTCCGCCTGCGGCAAGCAGGAAAGCAGCACGGCCGGCGCCCCGGGCGCGGCGTCCGACGCGCAGGCCGCGTCGGCAGCGCCGGCAGCGCCAGCAGCCAAGGGGCCGATGGGCGTGGCATTCGTCTACATCGGCAACCCCGGCGATGCGGGCTGGACCTACGCGCACGAGCAGGGTG
This sequence comes from Pandoraea sp. CB10b_02, assembly GCF_002216225.1. Classification (NCBI taxonomy): domain Bacteria; kingdom Pseudomonadati; phylum Pseudomonadota; class Betaproteobacteria; order Burkholderiales; family Burkholderiaceae; genus Pandoraea; species Pandoraea sp. CB10b_02. The sequence goes on along the minus strand of NZ_NJGW02000001.1, from coordinate 405,182 downwards.
CGAAGGCGGTCGAAGCGAAGTTCGGCGACAAGGTCACCGTGACGCGCGTGGAGAACGTGCCCGAAGGCGCCGACTCGGAGCGCGTGTTCCGCGATCTGGCGAGCAAGGGCAACAAGCTCGTCTTCGGTACGTCGTTCGGCTACATGGATTCGATGGTCAAGACCGCGGCCGACTTCCCCGACGTGACGTTCGAGCACGCCACCGGCTTCAAGACGGCGCCGAACCTCGGCACGTATGACGTGCGCACTTACGAAGGTGCCCACCTGGCCGGCGTCGTGGGCGGTCATGTGACGAAGACGAACGTCATCGGCTATGTGGCCTCGGTGCCGATTCCCGAAGTCATCCGCAACATCGACGCCTTTACGCTTGCCGCGCGTGAAGTGAACCCGAAGGTCAAGGTGAAGGTCGTCTGGATCAATAGCTGGTTCGACCCGGGCAAGGAACGTCAGGCGGCGGAGTCGCTCGTCGGCCAGGGCGCGGACGTGCTCATGCAGAACGTCGACTCGGCCGTGGTGATGCAAGTGGCCGAAGAGAAGAAGATTCATGCCTTCGGCTGGGATTCGGACATGAGCAAGTTCGGCCCCAATGCGCACCTGGCCTCGGCGGCCATCGACTGGAGCAAGTACTACATTCGCACCGTCGACGAAGTGATGCAGGGCACCTGGAAGAACACACCGGTCTGGGGCGGCATCAAGGAAGACGAGATCAACCTCGTCGCGATCAACGACAAGGCCGTGCCCGAGGCGGCGCGCAAGGCGGTGGCCCAGCGCCACGATGCCATCCGCGACGGCAAGTACGACCCGTTCACCGGTCCCATCAAGGGCCAGGACGGCAAGGAGATCGTGCCGCCCGGCAAGACGCTCAACGATGACGAGAAGCATCAGATCAACTGGTTCGTCGAGGGCGTGGAAGGCTCGCTGCCCAAGCAGTAAGGCGGCTCGCCCCGGCGCGGCCGGGCGCGCGCGCCTGTCGCGCAGCAACCGCCGGCGCCCCCGGCGGTTTTTTTGTCGAGCGCACGCCTGCCGCCATGGGAAGGGGGGGGCGGGCAGGCGCCGGCAAGGGCACGCGTGACACGCATCGGTGCTAAAATGTCGGGTTTCGTGGCGCAATTTCGTGCCACCGCACCTCATCTCCCGGATACCGCCTGTGCTGTTTACCGCCAATATCACGATGCAATTCGGCGCCAAGCCGCTTTTCGAGAACATCTCCGTCAAGTTCGGCGGGGGCAACCGCTATGGCCTGATCGGCGCGAACGGTTGCGGCAAGTCGACGTTCATGAAAATCCTCGGCGGCGACCTGGAGCCGAGCTCGGGCAACGTCATGCTCGAACCGAACGTGCGTCTCGGCAAGCTCAAGCAGGACCAGTTCGCCTACGAAGACATGCGCGTGCTCGACGTCGTGATGATGGGCCACACGGAAATGTGGGCCGCCATGAGCGAGCGCGACGCGATCTACGCCAATCCGGAAGCGACGGACGACGACTACATGCACGCCGCTGAACTCGAGGCGAAGTTCGCCGAGTATGACGGGTACACGGCCGAAGCGCGCGCCGGCGAACTGCTGCTCGGCGTGGGCATTCCGACGGAGCAGCACCAGGGGCCGATGAGCAACGTGGCGCCGGGCTGGAAGCTGCGCGTGCTGCTCGCGCAGGCGCTGTTCTCGAATCCGGACGTGCTGCTGCTCGACGAGCCGACCAACAACCTGGACATCAACACGATCCGCTGGCTGGAAGACGTGCTCAACGAGCGCAACTCCACCATGATCATCATTTCGCATGACCGCCACTTCCTGAACGCCGTGTGCACGCACATGGCCGACATGGACTACGGCACGCTCACCATCTACCCGGGCAACTACGACGACTACATGCTGGCGTCGGCGCAGGCGCGCGAGCGCCAGATGGCGGCGAACACGAAGGCGAAGGAGCGCATCTCCGACCTGCAGGACTTCGTGCGCCGCTTCTCGGCGAACAAGTCGAAGGCGCGTCAGGCGACCAGCCGTCTGAAGCAAATCGAAAAGATCAAGGTGGAGGACGTCAAGCCGTCGTCGCGCCAGAACCCGTTCATCCGCTTCGAATTCGAGAAGAAGCTGCACAACCTCGCGTTCGAATTCGAGGGCATTGCGAAATCGTTCGACCGCCAGATCTTCAAGGATTACTCGGGTGCGGTGCGCGCTGGCGAGCGCGTGGCGATCATTGGCGAGAACGGCGCGGGCAAGACCACGCTGCTGCGCTGCCTGATGGCGGATCTGCCGGTCGACGCCGGCCACGTGAAGTGGGCCGAGAACGCCAACATCGGCTATATGCCGCAGGACACCTCCGAGGCGTTCCCGGAAGACGTGACGCTGACCGACTGGATGTCGCAGTGGGCCAAGGAAGGTGACGACGACCAGGTGATCCGCGGCTCGCTGGGGCGATTGCTGTTCGGCGGCGACGACGTGCGCAAGTCGGTGCGCGTGCTCTCGGGCGGCGAGAAGGGCCGCATGATCTGGGGCAAGCTGATGCTCGGGCGCCACAACGTGCTGATGATGGACGAGCCGACCAACCACATGGATATGGAGTCGATCGAATCGCTGCAGATCGCGCTCGACAAGTATCCGGGCACGCTGATTTTCGTGTCGCATGACCGCGAGTTCGTGTCGGGGCTGGCCACGCGCATCATCGAAGTGAAGAGCGACGGCACGCTTGTCGACTACCAGGGCACCTACGACGAATACCTGGCGAGCCAGGGCGTGGAAGTCTGACACCGGGCTTCTCCGGCATTGGCGGTCCCATGCAGGGCGCTTGCATTGCAGGCGCCCTGTTTGCGTATACGGGCGCTGCGACACCAAAGCGAACGCGCAAGCGCACTACAATGACACGTTCGTGTCCTAACTCGTGTCCTAATGGCATCAGGAGGCAATGCATGATCACGCACGACAAGTTCTATATCGACGGAAAGTGGGTCGCCCCGGTGGGGCAGGGCACGCTCGAGGTGTTTCACTCCGCTGACGCGACGCTCATGGGGCGGATTCCCGAAGGCGCCGTGCAGGACGCCGAAGCAGCCGTTGCGGCTGCCCGCCGGGCGCGCGACAGCTGGGCCGCCACGACGCCGGCCGAACGGGCGGGCTACCTGCGCAAGATCGCGGCGGGACTGAAGGCGCGCGGCGACGACCTGGCGCAGGCCATGACGGGTGAGACGGGCATGCCCATCAAGCTCGTGCGCGCCATCCAGGTGGGCGGCCCGATCTATCACTGGAACAAGTACGCCGAGCTCGTCGAGTCGTTCGAGTTCGAGGCGCGCGTGGGCAACTCGCTCGTCGTGCGCGAACCGGTAGGCGTCGTAGGGGCAATCACGCCCTGGAACTACCCGCTAAATCAAATCACGCTGAAGGTCGCGCCGGCGTTGGCGGCGGGCTGCACGGTGGTGCTCAAGCCGTCCGAAGTGGCGCCGTTCAATGCATTCATTCTCGCCGAGGTGATCGCCGAGGCCGGCTTGCCGGCGGGCGTCTTCAACCTGGTGACGGGACTGGGCCCGGTCGTCGGCGAGGTGCTGGCGCGACATCCGGACGTCGACATGGTGTCGTTTACCGGATCGACGCGGGCGGGCAAGCGAGTGTCGGAAGTGGCATCGCAGACCGTCAAGCGCGTGGCGCTCGAGCTGGGGGGCAAGTCGGCGTCCGTGGTGCTTGACGACGCGGACCTGGCCGCCGCGGTCAAGGGCACGCTCAACGCCTGCTACCTGAACTCCGGACAGACCTGCTCGGCACACACGCGCATGCTGGTGCCGGCGTCGCGCTACGAGGAAGTGAAGACACTGGTGAAGGAGGCGGTCGCGCGCTTTACGCTGGGCGATCCGCGCGAGGAGTCGACGCGTCTGGGGCCGTTGGCGTCAGCCGCCCAGCGCGAGCGCGTGCTGAACTACATCCGCAAGGGGCTGGCCGAAGGCGCCGAGCTGATCGCCGGCGGCGAGACGGTGCCCGAGGGCTTCGAGACGGGCTTCTTCGTGCAGCCGACGGTGCTCGGCCGGGTGGCGCCGGATGCCACCGTTGCGCAAGAGGAGATCTTCGGTCCAGTGCTCTCGATCATCACATACGAGGACGAAGCCGACGCCGTGCGCATTGCCAACGACTCGATTTATGGGCTGGGCGGCGGCGTGTGGTCCGGCGACGAGGCGCGGGCCGTGCGCGTTGCGCGCCAGATCCGCACCGGACAGGTGGACATCAATGGCGGGGAGTTCAACGTACAGGCCCCGTTCGGCGGCTTCAAGCAGTCGGGCCACGGGCGGGAGAACGGCGTGTACGGCTTCGAGGAGTTTCTCGAGTACAAGTCGTTGCAGTTCAAGGTTGCGAAGTCGTAGTGCCGTTCGCAGTGCTGTTTTCACAGAAGCGCATTGCCTTGCCTTCCCGGGCAATGCGCGCCCACACGGCCGCCTTTTCCTCTTCGGAGAAGAAGACCCAGTTCGAGACTTCGTAGGCAGTGCGCCCGCAACCCTTGCAGACCTCGTCGAAGAGGGTCGAGCAAACGCCAATGCAAGGGCTGTCGGGGCGGTCGTGCAATTCGGACATAGGGGCGGGCGGCTGGGTGAGGCAGTCAAGCAGAAGGTGCCATTATCGCACCGATGGCGGCGCCGGCCCGGATTCCCCCACGGCCGACGCTCAGGTATGGACTTTCGTCCGTGTTTCTGGTGTTTACCGGCAGATCGCTGCCGATATGAAGGAATTCCATGCTGCGCAGCTGGCAACTTTTCGCGCTGGGCTCGGCGTTCTTCGCCGCGCTGACGGCGGTGTTCGGCAAACTCGGCGTGGCGCACGTCAATTCGAACATGGCCACGCTGATCCGTGCGGTCATCATCTTCGCGGTGACGCTCGCCATCGTTGCCATGCGCGGCGAATGGCAGCGCCCCGCCAGCCTGAGCGCCAGCACCTGGCTGTTCCTGGTGCTCTCCGGGGTGGCGACCGGTCTGTCGTGGCTGTGCTATTTCCGGGCGCTGCAACTCGGGCCCGTATCGGGAGTGGCGCCGCTCGACAAGCTGAGCGTGGCGATGGCGATCCTGATCGGTTGGATTGTGCTGGGCGAACCGCTGACGCTCAAGACGGCGATCGTCGGCGGAGCGCTGGTGCTGGTGCTGTGAGCGCGCCGCCGCGTTGTCGTGCTACCAGCGGAAAACGCTGTACCCGATGCGCACCTGCGACGGCGAATGGCGGTTGTAGTCGAGCATGTCTTCACCGTAGCCCGTGAAGTAGCCCAGCCAGATATAGCCGCCGGTGCCCGGAATGAGCTTGCCGAGCGGATAGGTCACCTGCACGTCCACGCTGCCGTAATTGCGTTTCATGCCCTTGCGCAGCGTGGCGCCGATCTGCCACCCGTTGGGTTTGCCCCACAGCACGAGCAGGTCCATGTAGCCGCGGTAGTCCTGGATGTCGCTGTTGTCCTTCTTTTCCAGATAGGCGTAGAGCTTCGGCGCGACCGTCCAGTGATAGTCGGACGGGTTGCCGAACGTGAGGATCGGCTTGACGAAGACGGTGTTGATGCTGCGCGAGTCGTCGCCGGCCTTGCCGTTGGATTCGTGCTCGATGCCTGCGGCCACTCCGAGCGACGTGAACCAGCCGGCGCGCACGCCGGTGTCGGGCACATAGTAAAAAAGGCTCGGCCGGTAGTTGGAGTCGCGAAACGGCGCTGACTCCGCTTCCAGGTCCCAGACGGACAACTGCGTGTAGCCGAAGTAGAGGTTGTCCAGGAAAGCCTTGGACGACGGATTGTCCGGCTTGAGGATGTGGAACTTGAAGCTGAGCTGAAAACGCGCGTTGGTGTCCCCGTTCTTGCCGAACGCGATGTACATCGGCTCGTTGGAGGAGATGCGCGCGAACTCGGTGTCGCTCGTGGGAGCGATCGCGTCAGGCGGCACGCTGCCCGCCGCGCCGGTCGCCGATGCGCTGGTGGCCGATGGGGTCGCCGCCGCTGCCGCCGACGTGGACGACGCGACTTCAGGGCTCGCAGCAGACGCCCGGGAGGCGGGCGCCGCGGCCACCATCGGCTCGGCAGGCGCGGCGCGATCGAGCACGATGGTCGTGGTCGAGGCGTCCCAGTCCAGCGGCTCGACGCGCACCGTGCCGCGCAACTCGGCGGGAAGCGCGGCGGCGTAGGCGACGCGCCGGAACTGTCCGCTCGAGAGCGTGAGCTGCGCCGGGGTGACGGCCGCGCGCTTCAGACGCAGCAGCGTCGGCTTGAAATCGTCGTTCGAGATGCGAACGACGATCTCGTCGGGCAGCGTGATGGTCTTGCGCCCCGGCGAGTCCTGTGTGGCGAGCAGTGTCAACTGCAGCGGGGCGCCGCCCGTGAGCGAGCGTGGCGGCTGCAAGAGGGACAGGTCGGCGTGTGCGGCGTTGCTGAGCGCCAGACAGAGGGCTGCGGCGGCCTGCAGGACGCGCAATGGCGATGGGGCGAATGTCGCGAGATTCGTCTTGGGCATCGGTCCGGTCTGGGTTGGCGACCTCGGGCCGGTGAGCCCGAAGTCCGTTACGACCCTGCCCGGGAGAGCACCCGGAGGTCGGATTCGCGGGCGCAGCGGTCGCGCCCGCGAGATTTGGCAAGGTACAGCGCTGCGTCGGCGCGTTGCAGCCACGCATTGTCGTCGTCGCCGGCATGCCACTCGGCAACGCCGGCACTGATGGTGAACTGCAGCGTGCGTGCGTCGACGACGATGCGAGCACTCCGAACGGCCTCGCGCAGTCGCTCTGCGGCCTCGAAGGCGCGCGCCTCGTTGGCGCCACTCAAGATAATAGCGAATTCTTCGCCGCCCAAACGTCCACAAATGTCATCTTCGCGTAACGATTCGTGACAAAGCCGGACGAACGTGGCCAACACCGTGTCGCCAAGGGCATGGCCCCAGGTGTCGTTGATCTGCTTGAAATGGTCGAGGTCGACGAGGATGATGCTCGTCGGCACCTCGGTCGCGCTGGCCTGCATGAGTTCCGCGCGCAGGCGCTTGAGGAAGTGCCCGCGCGAGAGTGCGCCCGTCAGCGCGTCGTATTTGACTTCGTGTTCGAGGGCGGCATTCTTGGCCAGCGTGTCGGTGAGCTGGAGCTTTTCCCGGCGCAGGTAGCGGATGAGCATGAACAGGGCGCCCGCCGAACTCAGCAGGAGCGCGAACACCAGCACGGCATAGCGGCGGCGCTCGACGAACAGACTGCCCAGCGTGGGCACCTCGCTCATGGTGTAGATCACCAGTTCGCTGTCGAGTGCCGCGTCGGCTTCGAGCAGATAGGGTTGGTCGTCGGGTCTCACGCGCACGAGCCGCGGGTCGCGCACGCCGTCTTCGACGTCTTCGTTCTCCAGAAACGCCGGGGTGGCCGGCGAGAGGTCGTAGTTCTCGATGGGAACGACGGTGAAGTCTTCCTGCTGATAGATGCGTCGCCGCTCGGCCGGTGTGAGCTTGAACACGCCTGCGCCGGGCACCGCCATGCCCGTGAAGGTCGGGTCGTTGGCCAGCACGATGACGCCGTTCTTGTCGGTCACGAACGACAGGCCGGAGTCGACCCAGTGCGCGAGCCGGCGCAGCCCGAGCTTGACGACTGCCACGCCGACGAGTCGACCGTCCTGGTAGACCGGCGCGGTGAAGTAGATGCCCGGCAAACGCGTCTTGCGGCCAATCACGTATTGCTGCCCGTTGCCGCCAAGCACGGCGATGCGGAAATACTCGCGGTCGCCGTAGTTCTCGCCCACGAGCGGGTCGGCCGTGTGGGCGTCGCTCGAGGCGATCGTCGTGCCGTCGGGTGTCGCGAGCCAGACGAGGTCGGCGCCGAAGTAAAGCTGCGTCGCATGCAGCAGTTCGTTGACCGGCTTGAGCGTCGTGTTGGCCAGCAATGCCTCGCGGGCCTTCGCGGGCGGCAGTCCGGCGACCGGGTGATCGTCGATTTGCTCGGCGGCTGCCTGGATCTGCTCGATTTGCGCGAGCACCTGCGGAATGCCGCGAATCAGGATCAGGTCCTGATTGACCGTGTGGACAGTGCCATGCGCCAGCCGGCTCGCGACGCTGCGCTCTTCATAGAGCAGGCGTGCGGAGCGGTTCGCCACGAGTTGGTCGGCCGCAAAGCGGGCCAGCCCCCAGGCGATGACGACGCACGCGAGAGCGACCAGTCCGGCAACGAGGACGGGAGCGGCGCGACGGCGATTGAACAGAACGTTGGTCAATGGCTGAAGCGGTTGCAGACGCGTTTACAGGCGCCCGTGCCAATCACGAATGAACGTTTCGATATGACCGGGCGGCAGGGGACGCGTGCAATGATACCCCTGCCACGCATGACAGCCGAGCGAGGCGAGGGCATCGCGCTGGGCGCTCGTCTCGACGCCTTCGGCGACGGTCTCGATCTCCAGCTTGCGGGCAATCGCGATAATGGCGCGTATGAGTTCGGTATCGTAGCCGCCGAGCAGCACGCCGGCCACGAACTGATAATCGATCTTGACCGTGCCGAACGGCCAGCGCTTGAGGCGCACGAAGCTCGAGTAGCCGGTGCCGAAGTCGTCGAGCGACAGACGCACGCCCATCGCCACGAGCTCGTTCATCAACGTGGCGGCTTCGTCGAGATGCGAGATCAGCGACGACTCGGTGATCTCGATTTCGAGCTTGTCAGGCGGCACGCGATGATGCCGCAGTGCGTAGCGCACCGTCTCGAGCGTCTGTACCCGCATCTGCTGGGCCGACAGGTTGACCGCCACGCGCGGGTATTCTTCGCCCTCCTTGTGCCACTGATCGAGCTGGCGGCAGGCCTCGTGCAGGGTCCAGTCGCCGATCGGGCCGATCACGTCGCAACGCTCCGCGGCCGGGATGAATTCACCCGGCATGATCAGTTCGTCGTCGCGCTGCCACCGGATGAGCGCCTCCAGGCCAGTGAGCCGGTGCGTGCGCATGTCGATCTGGGGCTGGTAGTGCAGGCGGAATTCCGACTCGGACAGGGCGCGGCCGATGGCGCTGCGCCAATAGTGTTCGTTGCCCGCTTCGTCGGGCGGCTGAACGCCTTCGGTCGGCGCTAATGGCGCCTCGGTCACCAGAAAACGCGACGCACTCTCGCGGATGGCCTGGTCGGCCACGTCCGAGGTGTGTTCGAGCAACGTGGCCGGCCAGACGGGCACCTGCGGCAGATGCGTGATGCCAGCCGAGAGAATCGGGTAGAGCAGGCCGTTGCCGCACGGCACGGGCGACTCGCCGGCGCGGATGAAACGGCGGGTGACCTGCACGGCGGCCTCGCGGCTGCCCAGGTCGCGCAGCAGGATCGCGATCTGCTGATCGGAGACCCGCCCGATCAGGTCGCGGCGGCGAATGCGTGAACCGATGCGAAACGCGATGGTCGCCAGCAGATCGGCGTCCGAGATGGCCGCCTGGCTCGTTGCCGTGCGCTGGCCGCGCCCGACATGCAGGACGACGAGCGCGCTGTGGCTGCCGGCCGGGCTCGGCGTGCGCAGCTCGAGACTCAGGGCGCGCAACAGCCGCTGACGATCCAGCAGCAGATCGGCGAGCACGACTTGCCGGCGCAGCGCGTTTGTATCGTTCATCTCGGCAGGCAGGCGAACGTCGCCCGAACGGTTGAACGGTGGTCAGTGCCGCGTGTAATACCGCAAGGCTGGGCAAGCCTGCGCGTCGAACAGGTCGTGCCGCCGGAAAACCCTTGAATCATGTTCTGCATAAGACGCGTAAATGTGTCGGCCGGTGACAGGCAGGCGGCGCTCATCTCCCGGTGCGCCGCGCCTGCGTCCCCGGCAGACCGCGCGCAAGGCGTGGCCCGACAAGAAGCTCGTGCCCGGTCGCGAAACCGGGTCCTTTGACCTTTAACGGCACCCGTCCATGAAAATTGAGTTGGGGTTTCACCTATGGTCGGAGCGGCTCGGTTGCGCCAGCCATTCGCGTCCACGCAACATGAAATCCCAGTACACCTTCGGCAGCACGTACTTCTTGAGCATCCACGCGAAGCGGTTGGGGCGTGTGCCGTCGATCGGGAACGTGGGCAGCAGCCTGCCGCCGTAGCCGAATTCGGCCAGCACGATCTTGCCGTGCTCGACCGTGAGCGGGCACGCCCCATAGCCGTCGTACTGCAGGGGCAACGCGCGGCCGTCCATTGCCGCGAGCAGGTTTTCGGCGACCACTACCGCCTGTTTGCGCGCGGCGGCCGCTGTCTTGGCGTTGGGCGCCGAGATGGCGTCGCCCAGCCCGAACACGTTGACGTAACGCGCGTGGCGCAACGTCGCCGGATCGACCTCGCACCAACCCGCGGCATCGGCGAGTGGACTGGCGCGCAGCACGTCGGGCGCGCTTTGCGGCGGCACCACATGCAGGAAATCGAAAGACTTGTCGACAAACTGCGATTGGCCGTCGGCATCGAAGATCTCGAAGCGCGCCACGCGGCGCTCACCGTCGACCGCACGCAGGTGCGAGAGGTGATTGAGCGAGATGTTGTAACGCTTCACGTACTCCATGAGCGCCGGAATGTAGTCCTTCACGCCGAAAAGCGCAGGGGCCACCAGGTGGAATTCGATCCGGGTCTTGTCGAGCACGCCGTTCTGCCGCCATGTGTCGGCCGACAGATACATCGCCTTTTGCGGGGCGCCGGCGCACTTGATCGGCATGGGGGGCTGGGTGAAGAGCGCGTTGCCGCCCTTGAACTCGCGCACCAGCGACCATGTGTAGGGGGCGAGATCGAAGCGATAGTTCGACGTGACGCCGTTGCGCCCGAGCGTATCGGTCAGGCCGTCGATCGCTTCCCAGTTCAGTTGCAGACCGGGGGCGACGATCAGATAGCGATACGCGATGCGGCGGCCATCCGAGAGCAGCACCTGCTGGTGTTCCGGCACGAATGCGGTGACGGCGGCCTGCACCCAGTTCACGCCTTCGGGGATCACGCTCGACATGGGCCGCGCCGTTCGCGCCGCGTCGAACTCGCCGGCGCCGACGAGCGTCCATGCCGGCTGGTAGTAGTGCGTATCGGCCGGATCGATGATCGTGATCGAGACCGACGGGCGGCGCCGGCGCAGACTGGCGGCCACGGAAATGCCAGCCGCGCCCGCGCCCATGATGACGATGTCGGCACTGCTTTGCGTCGCAGGAGTCGGCGTTGCGGATACGTCGCTGGACATAAAGTCTCCGGCAAATAAACGAGTGTTGAGACGGATGGCGATCTATCGGCGCGCACCCGGGCGTTGCGCGATCGCCGTTCGCAGACTCGAATGCGGCGCGGCACGACGCGTGCGGGACATTGTATAGAAACTGGGCCGATTTGCCCCTGCTTGCGCGGGAAAACACGCAATTCATCACATTTGTGATGCGATGGCGTGCGGCGATGCAACGAAAGACGTCAAACGGCCCGCGCTTCTGACGCCGGCTCGTAGGCAATGTCGTGGCGCATTGCTTCGGTGTACGCTGTGCGAGGAAAAATTTGCCTACGCATGATTACGCACGACTGCGCAAGATTACGCGGAGCCGCCCCGACGTGACGGCGATCCGGTATGCCGATGCGTATGCCCGGATGCGGGGTGAGAGGCGGGGGTGGGGGCGTGATCGCAAGCCACGCCGATTGGATCGGTGTCGTTGTGGCAGGCGCAGGCTTCGCCGTTGGCGCCTTGCATGAGGGCGCGCAGGATGCCGCAGTCGCTGGTGTCGTGGCGGCTCTGGCATTGCGCCTGCAGGTGCAGCAACTGCTGCTCGAGCGCCTGCAATTCGTGAATGCGTGCATGGACGCGCGCGAGGTGCGTTTCGATCAGCCGATTGGCGTCTTCGCATGTCACGCTCGTGTCGTGAGCGAGCTCGCCGAGGCGTTTGGCGTCGGCAAGGGGCATGTCGAGCGAGCGGCAGTGACGAATGAAGCGCAACGCTTCCAGGTGATCTTCGCCATAAGTGCGGTAACCCGAATCGGTGCGCGGCGGCGGCGGCAACAGGCCGGCGCGTTCGTAATAACGGATCGTTTCGACGTCGGTGCCCGCCGCCCGGGCCAGTTCTCCGATCTTCATGCTTGACTCCGTAGTCACTACAGGGTTTTGAATGGAGAGTAACACGAATCGGTCAACCAGGAGTGAGCATGTCCAACCCCTCGAAGCCGGCCCGCGTGACGCCCCCGATTGCGCAGCCAATGACGGGTTCGATCGCGGACCCGATGACAGCGGATTCCTCGATGCCCCGTCGCGGCGCGGTCGGCGGCGCGGTCCATCGCCACGACGCGGCACAGACGCCCCATCATGCGCACCCGCATGGTCACGAGCACGAGCACGAGCACGAGCACGACCATGCCCACGCGCACGCCTCACCGGCACCCGCCGGGCACTCGCACGCCGACGGCGCGTGCTGTGCGGGAGTTGCGCGGGTCGCGGCGACCGCGCCGATTCCCGACCCCGGTGCGCCGCAGGCGCGCTTTCGGATCGACCAGATGGACTGCCCGACCGAAGAGCGTCTGATTCGCGATCAGCTCGAGCGCCAACCCGGCGTCGACGCTCTCTATTTCAATCTTCTCAAGCGTGAGCTGACCGTCGTTTTCGAGGCGCGCATGTCGGCGCGCGACGCCGCTCGCCACAGCGAGTCCGTCGCCGGAACGCTTCGCAAGCTAGGCATGACGCCGGTGCCGCTCGGCGGCGCCACCGACGCGGTGCCACCGGCTCCCCAGGCGCGCCCGCGCGAGGCGTGGCGTCTGGCAGCGGGCGGCGTGCTCGCCGCCGCCGGCGAAGTCGCCGTCTGGTCGGGCGTGCCGGAGCACAGTCCATGGGTGGGCGCCATCGTCGTGGCGGCGATCCTGTCATGCGGCCTGCCGACGTTGAAGAAAGGCTGGATCGCGCTGCGCCACTTCACCTTGAACATTCATTTCCTGATGTCGCTCGCCGTGATTGGCGCAATGTGCATCGGGCAGTGGCCGGAAGCGGCGATGGTCATTGTGCTGTTCGCCTTGTCCGAGCGGCTCGAGGCCGCATCGCTCACGCGAGCGCGCCGCGCGGTCGAGGCGCTGATGCGCCTCGCGCCCGATCAGGCTTGCGTGGAACAGTCCGACGGAAGCTGGATCGACGTACCCGCCGCCACGTTGCCGGTCGGCTCGCGGGTTCGCGCGCGTCCAGGCGAGCGCATCGCGATCGACGGCGTAATCGAGCAAGGCAGCTCGGCGCTCAATCAGGCGTCGATCACGGGCGAAAGCGTACCCGTCGACAAGACGGTCGGCGACGACGTCTACGCGGGCAGCATCAACGAGAGCGGCCTCATCGTGTATCGCACGACGGTTGCGCCGGGCGACACGACGCTCGCCCGCATCGTGCGCATCGTGGAGACCGCGCAGCAGCAGCGCTCGCCCACGCAGCGCTTCGTCGACAGGTTCTCGCGCATCTACACGCCAGTGGTGGTGCTGTGTGCGTTGCTCGTCGCGCTGGTGCCGCCGCTTGCGTTCGGTCTGGCGTGGGTGCCCTGGATCTACAAGGCGCTCGTGATGCTCGTCATCGCTTGCCCGTGCGCGCTCGTGATCTCGACGCCGGTGACGGTCGTGAGCGGTCTGACGGCAGCGGCGCGCGCCGGCATTCTGATCAAGGGCGGCGCGTTCCTGGAAAACGGGCGCCTGATTCGCGCCGTGGCGCTCGACAAGACCGGCACGCTCACGCGCGGCGAGCCGCGTCTGACGGATGTCGTGCCGCTGGGCGAAACCTCGCGTGACGGTGCGCTCGCGCTCGCCGCGGCGCTCGATGCCCAGACGACCCACCCGATCGCCCGTGCCGTCGTCGACGGGCATCGCGACGCCGGGCTGGGTCCGCTTGCACCAGTGACCGACTTCGAGGCGCTGCCCGGCATGGGGGTGAAGGGTCGCGTGGGGCAGACGCTGTACTACCTTGGCAATCACCGTCTGGTCGAGTCTCTCGGCGTGTGCCATGCGGGCGTGGAGGCCGAGTTGACGCGTCTCGAGTCGCAAGCGCGCACCGCCATCGTGCTGGCGAGCGAAACGCAGGCGATTGCCGTGCTTGCCGTCGCCGACACGTTGCGCGAGGAGAGCCGAGCCGCGGTGGCGCGGCTTGCCCAAATGGGCGTGCGCACGGTCATGCTCACGGGCGACAACCGGGCGACGGCGCAGGTGATCGGCGAGCAGGCCGGCGTGAGCGACGTGCGCGCCGAGATGCTGCCCGAAGACAAGTGGCGGGCGGTGTCGGCATTGCGCGAGCAGTCCGGGCACGTGGCAATGGTGGGCGACGGCATCAACGACGCTCCGGCGCTCGCGGCCGCCGACGTTGGTTTCGCGATGGGCGTGAGCGGCACGGACAGCGCGCTGGAGACGGCTGACGTCACCCTCATGGACGACGACCTGCGCAAGCTGCCCGCGTTCATCGATCTGTCGAAACGGTCGGCCGCGGTGCTCAAACAGAACATCGCCGTCGCGCTGGGCATCAAGGGGGTGTTCTTCGCCCTGGCGGCCGTGGGACTGGCCTCGCTGTGGATGGCCGTGTTCGCAGACGTCGGCGCGAGTCTCCTGGTCATCGCCAACGGAATGCGCCTGCTGAGGACCAGGGTGGTGTAAGGCTCACGGGCGAGGCGCGGCGCATGAGCGAGGGGGGAGCCCGAGAGACCGACAGCGCGAAAGGGGGCGGCCTGGCCGCCCTCTGTGCTTTTCGTCGTGGCCGTGGTGACGAAAGTCAGGCCTTGCGCAGGCCGCGCTCGAGCGTCTGCGCATCGGGCAGATGGCAAAGCACGTGCGCGGCGCGGCTCGTGGCGTTGACGATGATCGTATCGAGCCGGCCCGTCAGCACGGCGCGCTGCTCGGCGCTTATCGGCAAGTCTTCGCACAAGCGCTGGGCAACCACGGCGTCGTTGAGTTGCCCAAGCAAGGCCTGCGCGGCGCGAAGCGTGTCCTGATAGGGCGCGCGCATCGATCTGCGCAGCCACGGCGCGAGCAATTCGGCGCTGTAACGCGCATGCTTGATTCGCACGCGCAAGGCGTGCAACTGCCCGGTGTCGAGCATTGCCAAACGTCGGCAATCCGGGAACAAGGCGATATAGCGCTCCCGAACCACGTTATGGACGTGCCTGGCCAGCGTGCGAGGTCGCTTGCCCGGCGTGCGCGATGCGCGTCGCAGCGCCTTCGCGTTGCGGACGTCGGCGCAGCCGTCTTCCGCAACGCCAAATGCCTGGCGTAACAACCCGTACAGCGCGACCCGACGTTCGCTGCTCAGCGCTCGCGCGGCTTGCGCCTGTGCGTCACCGCGCAGCCTGGCGACGTGTGCGTCGAGCGCGGGCCATTCGATGTCGGGATGCTCGATGCGCAACGCGGGCAGGGTCGTGGTCGCCAGCACGTCGGCATCGCGCATGGGGCCCATCTCGAGGCGGAGCCAACGGAGTTCGTCGTTCAGACGCCGCCGCCAGCGGGGCTTCAGCCAGGCGGAGAAGACGTCGATCAGCGCGCGCAGGCGCCGCGTGGCAATGCGAAGCTGATGAACGGTCTCCGGCTCGATCGCGCCGGCGGGGTCGGTATGGCCGGCCGAATCGGGTTGCGGCGGCCAGTCGGCGATCACCGCGGCGGCGAGCATCACCAGCACACGCGGGGCCGACAGACGACGCGCCTGGGCGGCGTCGGGCAGTGCGGCTGCGACGGCCGTGTCGCCAGCGTGCGAAACCTCGGGGGAGGCGGCAGTCGCCGCAGTCGTCGCGCGTGTCATGTCACGCAACATAGCACAGTTGTCGCGACGAAAAATTGTGCCGGACGATGCGAAAAAGGGGGCGCAACCAGAGGACGCAACGAGAGGACGCAACGAGAGGGCGCAACGAGAGGACGCAACGAGAGGGCGCAACGAGAGGGCGCAACGAGAGGGCGCAACGAGAGGGCGCAACGAGAGGGCGCAACGAGAGGGCGCAACGGGGGTACAACCAGACGGTGCAATGCGACCGGCGAAACGGAAGCGACGAGACGCGCAAGGAGCGAGAAAGCGCGAACGTGAGGAAAAGTGAGGGAAGAAAGGCGAGCGAAGAAAGGTGGGAGCGGGTGACGACGCCAGGTGGTGGGGGCTTTCGTCGCGGGCGCCCGGTCTCCGAAGGGATCGGTGTGCGGGACACCCGCGAGGCACGCGGCGTCACATCAGTCGTGGACCTCGCGAGAGGATGACGTGACGCTCATCCATTTGCCGCATGTCGCAAAGCGATGGCGCGAGCAAAAAAGATAGGCCGGCACGGAGGCCGGCCTGCGCGCAACTGGTTTTACTTCTTGTTGACGGCGTCCTTGAACGCCTTGCCAGCCGTGAACTTCACGGTCTTGGCGGCCGGGATCTTGATCGCTTCGCCGGTCTTCGGGTTACGGCCGGTACGCGCAGCGCGCTTGCCCGAACCGAACGAACCAAAGCCGATCAACTGAACCGAGTCACCCTTGGCGACAGCCTTCTTGACGACCTCGAGCACAGCGTCGATGGTTTCGCCAGTTTGAGCCTTGCTTGCACCCGTAACACCGGCGACGGCGTCGATCAGTTCCTGTTTGTTCATGTGTGTTTCCCTTGAGAGGTGGTGAATACCGGCGACAACTCTAACACTTTCGTCATTTGACGAGTGTCGGTGTTGTATCCGCGCCATAAGGCACGCGGCACACGCCAGAGGTTCGCCTTCGCGACGCGTCATGCAGGCGCGATCCGCGGATCTGCCCCGTCACGCATCGAGAGGGCGCCGGCACTGGCCGGGCAGGCGCATTATAGAGCCTTCGACGGGCTGTGGGCCAGTCCTGACAACGGTTTGCGGCGATTTTGTTATGGCATGCCGCGTATTTTCTCGTTTTTGATTGCAAAATCCCGGTATCTCCGGCCATCTCCGGGCATGCCTGCGCGCAATCCCTTGCCAGGCGGGCTTTGGGGGTTTCCCTAGCCTTCCGGGGGCTTGCGCACGAAGACGACTTTTGGTTGGCATCGGCGCGCGCCGTGCTGGCCCCACGTGACGTCATCGCGGCGTCATTCGTGCCGGCTAGCGTGACGCCGCCCGGCGCACGCCGCATCTTTTCGAGGAATTGCCCCATGCTGCTATGTCAGATCACCGATCTTCATGTCACTCGTCCCAACACGCTGGCGTGCGCACGCGTCGATACGGCACGCGCGCTGCGTCAGGCGATCGCTGCCATTGAGCGTCTCTCGCCGCGCCCGGACGCCGTCATCGCCACCGGCGATCTGGTCGACACGCCGTATCCGTCGGAATACGAAGTACTGCGCGAATGCCTGGCCGGATTGTCCATTCCGCTGTATCTCGTCGTCGGCAACCACGACCATCGCGAGTGGCTGCGCGAGGCGTTTCCCGACCACACCTATTTACGGACGGGCGGCGAGTTCGTGCAGTACCGCGTCGACCTCGGGCCTCTGACCGTGCTCGCCCTCGACACGCAGAACCCACCGCGGCCCGGCGGCCGTCTATGCGAGACGAGACTCGCCTGGCTCGACGAGCAGCTGCATGCCTGCGCGGCGCGACCGACCGTCGTGGCGATGCATCACCCGCCGTTTGACACGGGGATTCACTGGATGGACGGCATGGGCCTTTGCGCGCAGAGCCGCGAAGGTTTCGCTCGCGTGATGTCACGCCATCGTCATGTCGAGCGCGTCATCTGCGGCCATCTGCATCGCAGCATTCACGCAAGCGTGCAAGGCGCGCCGGGCGTCCTGGCGAGCACATGCGTATCGACGGCGCATCAGATCACGCTAGACCTCGCGGCCGACGCCCCGGAGTCCATCATGCTCGAGCCCCCCGGTTTTGCGCTGCACCTGTGGCAGCCGGGAGCGGGCCTGCGCACGCACATGGCCTGCGTCGGGCGGTACGACGGTCCGTACACGTTCGAAGGCGAGCCGGTCTCCTGAAGGAAGGCCGTGGGTTTTCGCGCGATGAAAATGGGGACGAAAGTAGGACCGGCCGTGTGTAAAGTGCGGTCCCATCAAACCTGGGAGACCAGTTCGGATCAGCAGTGACAGGGCATGACACGTCGTCCCGGCCTGTGCCGGGAAGGGCGGATCTGCGATCCACTGCCGCCCCTCCGGTGCCACCATTGCGGCCCGGTGTGCCGGGGCGAGACGCCGTCCGATGACGGGCAACCGTGCATACCGCCATCGCGCATCAGTCGCGCGTGCGCCCTTGCCGCATTCAGGGCATTTCGATGGCGTGCGACGACGCGCAGCCGAGGGCCCGACACCCGGGGCATCCGGCCGCACGACCCGGCTGAACTCATTTTTCCGCGAGCGCCACGTGACTACCGCCACGCCAGAAGACGCCGAACCGGCACGCGACGTGCCATCGTCCGTGCGCGTGCGTCGCTCGCAGCCGCTCGGCAATCTCGGGCGCTGGGGGCGATGGATCGCGCCTGCCATGGTGCGTCCGTTCGCGCTGCTCGAAGTCGTCGTCGGCACCGTGCTGGCGCTCTTGGTGGCCTGGCAGCTTCGGCCCGACGATCCGCTGCTGCTCGCCACGCAATTCCCCTGGTTGTGGCTCGTCGTGCTCGTCTTCGCATTGCGCTACGGCGCGCTCGCCGGCGTGGCCAGTTCGCTGGTGCTCGTGGCCGGCTGGTATGGGCTGAGCGCACGGCCGGGCATGCCGTTCCCCACCGTGCACTTCGCCGGCGGCACGATCGTCGCGCTGGTCGCCGGACACTTCTGCGACATCTGGTCGAATCGCGCGCATCGCGCACAGGGCATCAACGCCTATTACAGCGACCGGCTCGTGGCGATCACGCACAACCATTATCTGTTGCGCGTCTCGCACGAGCGTCTGGAGCGCGACTTGCTGGCTCGGCCGGTGACGTTGCGCGACGCACTCACCCGCTTGCGTGATCTGAGCTCACGGCGCGCGGGCGACATCCACACGCTTGGCAGCGGCCTGCCCAACGCACAGCCGATGCTCGAATTCGCCGCGCTCACGTGCCAGATCGAGGTCGCGTCGCTTTTTCCCGTGCGCGCGGGCCGGCTCGTGCCGACCGCCATTGCACGGGTTGGCGAAGGGTTCGAGCCGAATCCGGACGACCCGCTCGTGCAGCATTGCCTGCGCGAGGGCACGCTTGCCCACGTGCGCGCCGACGATGCGGCAAGCGACACCCGCGCGTGCCTCGCGTGTGCGCCGCTGCTCGACGGCGACGGCACGCTGGTGAGCCTGTTGATCGTGCGTCGCATGCCGTTCCTGGCGCTCAACCACGACAATCTGCAACTGCTGCTCGTCCTGCTCGCGTATTACGCCGACGGCGTGGCGCATCAGCCGCTCGTGGCCGCCGTGCGCGAATCGGTGCCGCAGGCGCCATACGACTTCGCGCTCGAACTTGGCCGCCTGGCGCGTCTGAAGCGCGCGAGCGGCATCGAATCGTCGCTGGTCGCGCTCGCGTTCCCGCGCGGCGCGCGAGGCGATTCGCTGTTCGAGCAGACAGTGCGTCAGCGGCGCGCGCTCGACGCGCTGTGGACCATTGGCACGCCGCGTCGCCAGATTGCGATTGCGCTGATGCCGATCACGGACGAGCACGGGATCGACGGCTACCTGATGCGCGTCGAGACGCTGCTGCGCCAGCAGTACGACGTCGACTTCGAGACCGGCCACATTGCGGTTCATACGGCCCATGTGGACCCCGAGTCGCCCGGCGAGGGACTGCTCAAGCTCATGGAGCGGTGTGTGGATCATGGCTGAGCCGCCATCCGGGAACTCGCGCATGGCCTCGAGGTGGCACGCCCGCCGCAGCGGAGTGACGCACTGTCTGCGCCTGGTGCGCTGGCTGACGCTGCTGGGCGGTGCGGCGCTCGCCATCGCTTGTCAGTTGCGCGCGCTGGAGCTCGTGCTGACGGCCGGCGACGCCGTGGCGTCGGGCGCGCTGCCGGTCGTTCTGGCATGGCAGGCCGTGGCGGCCGCGCTGGCCGGCCTCTTCATGGTGCGGGTGCTGCCGGCCCGCTACCGTCAGCGGCGAGGCGTCTTTCTGCATGCGGCGCTGATCGTCTTCTTCCTTCCGATGGCGGGCCTTGCGGTGATGTTGGGCGTCCTGCTGCTCGGCTACCTGTTTCCGCCCCCGCGCGAGGCGCCCGAAGCGTTGCGGGTGAGCGTACCCGGCTTCGTGTCGCATCTGATGGCGCGCGTGCGGCACGGCGCGGGCATGCGCCTGCGCGCGCGTCTGCGCAACGTGCGCGGTGAGCGCGACGACCGCGTCGCGGCGCTCGTCTCGGTGCAGGCGCTGCCCTCGCGCGTGACGAGCGGAATCGCGCGCGACTTGCTCGCCGATCCGGTCGAGGAGGTGCGCCTGCTGGCCTACGGCATTCTCGACGGACTGGAAAAACGCATCATGCAGCAGATTTTCGCCACGCGAGCCTGGCACGAGGCGGCCCAGGACGACGACGAACGCGCCCACGCCGCCCGGCGGCTCGCGCAACTGTATTGGGAACTGGTCTATCAGAATCTCGTGCGCGGCGAAGTGCTGCGCTACACGCTGGAGCGCGTGGAGACGTTCGCGCGCGATACGCTGGCGCAGTATGAGGATGACGCGTCGATGTGGTATTTGCTCGGCCGTTGCGCACTCATGCGCGAGCAGCCCGACGCGGCGCAAATGTATCTGCGGCACGCGCAGTTCCACAGTTTCCCGACAGAGCGCCTGCTGCCCTGGCTGGCCGAAGCCGCGTTTCAGAAGGGCCGCTACGACCACGTGTCGCAGTTGCTCGGCGGCATTGGCGAGAGTGCCGTGACGGGCGCAGCCGTCTCGCCGGTGGTGCAACCTGCCGTGCGCTTCTGGACGCGGCCATGACGACGCCCGGCGATTTTGCACCCGCACCTCCGGGGTCCGATCGGGTGGCCAGCGCGGTGGTGGCCGACGTCGCGCTGCTGCTCGAAGGTACGTTTCCGTATGTGAGAGGGGGCGTGTCCTCGTGGGTGGATCAGCTCATCCGTGCGTTTCCCGAGTTGACGTTTGCGGTCGTGTTCATCGGCAGTCGTCGTGCCGACTACGGCGAACCGGTGTACGCCATGCCGCCCAACGTCGCGCACTTCGAAGCGCACTATCTTTATGAAACCCCGGCGCCGTCAGCATCATCGGCACCATCGGCACCATCGGCGAGCGCCCCCGGGCGGCCTTCGCGAACGCGCCCGAAGTCCGGCGAGGCCCCGGCATTCGCGGACGTCGCCCGCATGCACGACATGTTTCGTCGTCGCCATGCGTCGGGGGCCGACGGCGGCGCGTCGCTGCGCGAGCCGTCGACCGGGGCGGACGACACAGTGCGAGACCTGCTCTCGCGGCTTGTGCCGCAATTGCAGGACGGCCAGCCGCTCGCGCAAGCGGCGTTCCTGCATGGCGAAAGCGCGTGGGGCTTCATCACCGAGCGGTACGAACGGCATTGCCACGACCCCTCGTTTACCGATTATTTCTGGACGGTGCGCGCCATGCACAGGCCGATCTGGCAGCTCGCGCGACTCGCCCATGCGCTGCCCGCGGCGCGGATGTACCACACGGTGTCGACCGGCTATGCCGGGTTGCTGGGCGCGATGTTGCGCATGCGCAGCGGCCGGCCGCTGCTCGTGACGGAGCACGGCAGCTACACCAAGGAGCGCAAGCTCGACCTGCTGCAAAGCGAATGGCTGCGCGACAACCGTGGACCGTTCGAGCGCGACATCTCGCAGGTGGGCTATTTCCAGAACCTGTGGATGCGCTTCTTCGAGGCGATCGGACGCGTGTGCTACGACGCCGCCGACGAGATCGTCGCGCTGTACGAGGGCAATCGCCGGCGACAGGTGAGCGACGGCGCGCCGGTCGGCAAGACGCGCGTCATCCCCAACGGCGTCGACGTGGCGCGCTTCGCGGCGCTGCGCCGGCCGTCGCCGCCCTGCGCCGGCGATGCGGACATTCCGCCCGTCGTGGCGCTCGTGGGCCGGGTGGTGCCGGTCAAGGACATCAAGACGTTCCTGCGCGCGGTCTTCATTGCGTACCGCGCGCGCCCGGACGTGCAGGCATGGATCGTGGGGCCTGACACGGAGGATCCGGCCTACGCGCAGGAGTGCCGCGACCTTGCGGCAAGTCTCGGCATGGAGTTTCAAGTGCGTTTCATGGGCTATCGCGCCGTCGAATCGGTGCTGCCGCAGATCGGCGTGCTCGCGCTCTCGTCCGTGTCCGAAGCATTGCCGCTCGTCATGCTCGAAGCGGCGGCTGCGGGCGTGCCGGTTGTGGCGACGGACGTGGGCGCATGCCGTCAGGTGATCGAGGGGCAGGGTGCCGAAGACCGGGCGCTGGGCCGCGCGGGGCGCGTCGTGCCGATGGCCGACCCCGAGGCGCTCGCCGCGGCCATCGTGGACGTGCTGGAGCCCGCCGAGTGGCATGCCGCGCGCCAGGCCGGCATGACGCGCGTGGCGCGCTACTACCGGCTCGACATGATGTGCGACGCGTATCGTTCGCTGTATCAGGGGCTCTGTTGCCGCCGTATGGCGGGGAGTGCGGACTGATGGCCGGCATCGGTTTCGAGCTGCGGCGCCTGCTGCGCAGCGATACGCTCTCGGGAACGCTCGCCGCGTACAGCTACGCGGGCATCATCAGCGCGGGGCCGCTGGTCCTCTCGATGGTCGGGGTCGTTCTGGTTGGCCTGATGAGCCTCGCAAACGTTCACCCGCCGCAGGTTCTCATGCAGTTCCAGGTGTCGGTCACGTACCTGATCGCGTCGAGCGTGATCGCCACCGGTCTGATCCAGCTTGCGTTCACGCGTTATCTGAGTGACAGGCTTTTCGCGGGCGAGCCGCAGGCGGTGATGCCCTCCTTCAACGCGGTCACGCTCGTCACGACCGTCGCGATGGGCGTCGTCGGCCTCGTGCTGTCGCAGACGCTCTTCGCGGGCCAGCCGCTCGCATATCGCTGGCTGATGTGGGTCGGCTTCGTGCTGCTGGGCAATCTGTGGATCGTGGTGCTGTTTCTCACGAGCGTGAAGCAGTACCGCGCCATTCTCGGCGTGTTCTGCGCGGGCTACAGCCTGTGCGTGGTGAGCGCGGTCCTGCTCGGGCGCTACGGACTTGCCGGACTGCTCGGCGGTTTCGTGATCGGCCACACCTGCCTGCTGCTGGGCCTCACGGCGATCGTCGTGCGCCAGTACCGGACGACGACCTGGCTCTCGTGGGACGTCTTCGTGCCGCGCAATCTCCGTCTGTCGCTCGTGGGCGTCGGCGTGTGCTTCGGGCTGGGCGTATGGATCGACAAGCTGATCTTCTGGGCGTCGCCGGCGACCGGCATGGCGGTGATCGGTCCCCTGCGCGCGGCGCCCGTCTACGACCTGCCGATATTCCTCTCGTACCTGTGCGTGATGCCGGGCATGGCGGTGTTCCTGCTGCGCATCGAGACCGATTTCGCCGAGGCTTACGCAGGCTTCTTCGACGCGATTCGCCATGGCGGCACGCTGCGCCAGATCTCGGCCTCGCGCATATCGATGGTGCGCGCCGTGCGCGCGGGCCTCTACGAGATCCTCAAGGTGCAGGCGGTGGTAACGCTGCTCGTCTTCGCGTTCGGCGACGACCTGTTGCGGCTCGTCGGCATGCCGGCGGCTTGGCAGCCGCTGTTGCGCGTGGACGTGATTGCGGCGGGGTTGCAAGTCTTGCTGCTCGGCGTGCTCAACGTCCTGTTCTATCTGGACCGGCGGCGCGACGTGCTGCTGCTCACCGGTCTGCTGGTGGTGCTCAATGCCATGCTCACCTGGGCCACGTTGCATTACGGCCCGGCGCTTTACGGCTACGGATTCGCCGCGGCATTGCTTGGCGTGCTGCTGCTGGGCGCACACCGGCTGGCGCGCCGTCTTGCGGCGCTTGAATACGATACTTATATGGGACAGCAGGGGTGAGGGCGCACGCGCCGTAACGGATATCAATCCCCATGCCGAAAATCCCGCACGTGCGCAGGGGACAAATGAAGCGGACAAATGAAAGCCATTCCCAATTGGGGTAAAATAGTGGGGTTTTCCCGCCCTCGACCGACAGTGCGTGCACCCGACACGTCCGGGGCCGGGCATCGGGGCCATCACGGACGGCCCGCGCAGGCACACCCCAGGCGGGCCGGGAGACTCCCGGCCAGGCCTGTGCACCGCGCCGCCGCCCTCCGTCAAACGTCAACGCGAATATGAGTTCACAGAATCAACAGACCGTGCTGGAAGTCCACCACTGGACTGATACGTTGTTCAGCTTCAAGACGACGCGCGATGCGTCGTTCCGCTACGTCAATGGCCAGTTCACGATGATCGGCCTGGAAGTCGAAGGCAAGCCGCTGCTGCGTGCCTACAGCATGGCGAGCGCCAATTACGAGGAAGAGCTGGAGTTCCTGAGCATCAAGGTGCAGGACGGTCCGCTCACCTCGCGTCTGCAGAACATCAAGCCGGGTGACAAGGTCATCGTGGGCCGCAAGCCGACGGGCACGCTCATCAACGACAACCTGCTGCCGGGCAAGAACCTCTATCTGCTCTCGACCGGCACGGGGCTCGCGCCGTTCATGAGCATCATCCGCGACCCGGAAGTCTACGACCGCTACGAGCACATCATCCTCGTGCATGGCTGCCGCTTCGCCAGCGAATTGGCGTACCGCGAGCTGATCACGCAGCACCTGCCCGAGCACGAGTACCTCGGCGAGTACGTCCGCGACAAGCTGATCTACTATCCGACGGTCACGCGCGAGGAGTTCGAGAACCAGGGCCGCATCACCGAGCTGGTGGAGTCGGGCAAGCTCTTTACGGACATCGGTCTGCCGGAATTCACGCCGGAACACGACCGCGTGATGCTGTGCGGCAGCCCGGCCATGCTCAAGGACACGCGTGAATTGCTGGAAAAGCGCGGCTTCGTTGAAGGCCACAACCACGCGCCGGGGCACTACCTCGTCGAGCGCGCGTTCGTGGGCTGAGCCGCCGTTGGCGCGACCGCCCGCCAGCGGCGGGCAACGAGAAAAGAAAAAAGGCCACTCATTCGAGCGGCCTTTTCCTTTTTCCTATCGTTTTCCTGCCCCGCGTGTGGCTCAGAAGTCCATCGTGGCGCTAGCGAGGAAGGTCCG
Source organism: Pandoraea sp. CB10b_02 (assembly GCF_002216225.1). Lineage (NCBI taxonomy): Bacteria > Pseudomonadati > Pseudomonadota > Betaproteobacteria > Burkholderiales > Burkholderiaceae > Pandoraea > Pandoraea sp. CB10b_02. Next base: position 380,234 of record NZ_NJGW02000001.1, on the reverse strand, counting down.
CGTGGAGCCCGGCAGCACGAAGCCGTTGTACGTCGTCGTCCAGTAGTGTTTGTCGGTCACGTTGTTGACCGCTGCGCGCAGCACCACCGCCTTGCCCGCGATGCGGGTCGTGTACCTCGCCGACAGGTCGATCGTGGTGTAGGCGGGCACCGAGAGCGTATTGGCGGCATCGACTTCCTGCTGGCCGGTCACTTTCACGCCGGCGGCCACCGTCAGGCCGCGCACGAACGGCGTGTCGTACTCGACGCGGCCGGTCACCACGTAGCGCGGCGTGGCGAAGATGCGTTTGCCGGCGACCACCGGATCGTCCACGTCCACGGCCTTGGTATTGAGCAGCAAGACGCCGCCAATGACGCGCCAGTCCCGCGCCAGACGCACCCAGCCGCTGGCGTCGAGGCCCTGGAAACGCTGCGTGCCGTCCTGCACGTAGTAGCCCGCCTGGTTGGTGTAGCCGTAGCCGCGCTCCACGCGGAACAGCGCGAGATTCGCCCCCCACGTGTCCTTGTCCGCCTTCCAGCCCACCTCGTACTGCTTGCTCGTGAGCGGGCCGAAGGTCTGCGGGTAGTTCTTGTCGGTAATGCCTGCCGAGCCGCCCGGTTCCATCGATTCAACGTAGCTCACGTAGGCGGTGGAGTCGTTGTCGGTCTTGTACATCAGCGCAGCCGTCGGCGAGACCGGCTTCGCGCGGTAGGACGACGTGGTCTGTGCGCTGGTGTCATACACGTCGTCATGGAACTCGGTGTAGCGCAAGCCGGCGAGCACCGAGATACGCGAGGTAATGCCGATCGTGTCGCTCGCATAGATCGCGCGCTGCGAAATCTTCTCGCTGCGGTACGGCTGATAGTCGAGCCCGATGTCCTGGTTCGGCAGCAGCGACGGGTTATAGATGTTGCTGGTGCCGAGCGCAATGCCGTTGCCGCCGATGCCGTTGTCGTTGAGCTTCGTCTGGCTCTGGTAGCCCACGCCGAACACCACGTCGTGCTTGAGGGCGCCGGTGCTGAATTTGCCCTGCACCATGCCGTCCCACGCCTGGTAGTAGTAAGCCGTCTTCCATTTGTACTGCGTGTCGGCGTAGTCGCCGGCGGCATTGAGCACCGACAGGAAGCTGTCGCCGTTCAGGCGGTTCTGACGCGCGAAGCGATACTTGAAATTGGCCTTCCATTGGTCGTTGATGCGATAGTCCGCCGACGCGCCCGCCGAGAGCGTGTCGCCTTCGTAGTAAGTGAAGGGCTGGGCGAGATTGCGGGCCACCTTGTTCGCGTCGGCCACCGCCCCGGCGCCGGCGAAGTTCATGCCGAACAGCGTGCCCGTGGTCTGGCGCTTCCAGTACATGACGTCGGCGCCGATCGTCAGGTCGGGCGTGACGCGAAAGTCGGTCGCGAACGAAATCGTCTTGCGGCGCACGTGGTTGTTCGGCTCGGCCGTGTTGCCTTCCTCGTTGACGAGGTTCAGGCGGTAGCCGAAGCGGTTGTCCGGGCCGAAGCGGCCGCCCAGATCGACCTTCTCGCTCCAGACGTTGCTCGCTTCGTAGCCCACGGAGATCTGACGCAGCGGCTCGTCGGTCGGGCGCTTGAGCACATAGTTGATGATGCCGCCCGGCGCGCCGAAACCGTACATGAAGCCCGACAGGCCCTTGAGCAACTCGACCTGCTCGAACGGTTCGAGCGGAATGTCGGCCTGCCAGGAGACGAAGTTCTGCCCGTCCACCTTCGTGCCGTCGAGCATGTCCACGCGAATGCCGCGCACGGCGAAGTACGAGTTTTCGTTGCGCTTGTTCTCCGAGAGCGTGCTGACGGACGGATCGTACTTGAAGGCGTCCGTGGCGGTCTGTGCCATCTGGTTCTTGATCTGCTCGCTGTTCACGGCCGTGACCGAGAATGGCGTGTCGACCGCGCGCCGCGTGCCGAGCGCGCCGCTCGAGACGCGCTCGACCTTGACATCGTCATCGCGCCCGGCGGAGACGGTCGTGGCCGGCAGCGCGGCCGCCGCTGCGCCATTGGCCGCAGGCTGCGCGTCCGGCGTCTGCTGGGCGAAGGCGCTGCCGGACGCGAGCGAGAGCGAGGCGGCGCACACGGCAAAGACCCCGGCGATGGCGCGCGTCATGGAGGAGGGCGACGGGTGACGAGTCGAAGCATGCGAGGCGCGCGCGAGGGCGGCGCCACGGCCTGTGAACGGGCGGTGGTGCAACATCGGTGTGAATCTCCCTTGTGTAAAGCGACGTGTGTTCTGGTCTTCTCGTGGGGCACCACGCTCGTCACGATGGGGGCAACAGGCGCAGCATTCGCGAGGGGCACGGGTATCGAACCGTCGTGCGGCCCGCGCCCGCGCTCAGGTCCGTGCGGCGGCGTCCGGCGGCTCGGGCAGCGCTGTCGCGGGCGTCGAGATCGGCTTGCCCGGCGCGCCGGCGCGTGCCGCGGCGCCTGCTTCGCGGCAGGCATCGTCGGCGTCGTCGGTGGCGTGCGCCGCGGCTGCGGAGCGCGCCGCGTCCGGATGTGCCCATACGCTGTTCGGATCGCCCAGGCGCGCGCGTCGCCACGTGGCGCGCGCGAACAACACGAAGACGGCGGCGCAGGCGATCGCCACGAGATCCACGCCCGCGAGCACCCAGTCGCCGGCCGCCATCGTGCGCAGCAGGTTGTCCGGAGTGAAGAGGGCATCGACGGCGGGGATCGCGAGGCATGCGAGCGCCGTCGAGGCGAGCAGGCCGGTGGCGGCCACGGCGGGTGCGCACAGCGCCGCGAACGCGAGCGAGACGGCGAGCGTGCCGACGAAGACGGAAATCGAGGTCGTGCCCGGCGCGAGCACCGCGCCGACGAAGGCGACGGCGATACCCAGGCAGGTGCCGAGGAATACGCCGGCGGTCGCCTTGGCCATCCAGCGCAGGTTGGCCGGCTGAAGCGCCGCGTTGCGCTTGCGGCGCGACTCGAGCCACAGCAAGTTGCCGCTGTAGACGAGCACGGCGCCCATCAGTCCGAGGACGAAGTACACCCAACGCATGGCGTCGCCCGCGAAGTTGCCGAAGTGCGCGCCGTAAATCATGCTCAGCACGGCGTGGTTCGCATCGCGCACACCGGGGCTGTGCTGGCCGACGACGGCGCCGTCGTTCAGACGCAAGGCCACGGCGGCGAACACGCCGAGGGAATCGCCGGCCTCGCCGTAGACCTCGGCCACGGCATCGGGTTTGCCGTAGCGCGTCCATGCCACGGCCGTCGTTTCCATGTCGGGGGCCGCATGTTCGGCGCGCGCGAGCAGGGTTTTCAGATCGAGCGGGCTGCCTTCGACCGGGGCGACCTTCGCCGGCACCGATCCCGTAATCTGGGGAATCTGCGACATCAACCGGCTCTCGAACGTTACCGCGTTGAACGCCATCATCAACGGCAGGCTCAGGCAGAGCAGCGCGCCCGTGAGCGCGAACACGATATGGAACGGCAGGCTCAACACGCCAATGGCGTTGTGCGCGTCCTGCCAGAACCGTTTGAGATTGCGTCCCGGGCGCAGTGCGAAGATGTCCCGCGTGAGGCGCGGCAGATGCACGATCACACCGGAGATCAGCGCCATGCCGTAGAACAGCGACACCACGCCCATCAGATACAGCCCATAGTCCGGGATCGACAGCGAGTAGTGCAGCGCGTTGATAGTGCCCGACAGGCCGGGACGCGCATTGCCGACCGTGAGCGACGGCGCGTCGGCGCCGGCGCTCGGGTTCAGCCGCGCCTGCATCCACTCGCCGTTGGGCTGCTGCCAGTAGGCGAACGGCGTGGGCGAGTGGTTGGGCAGCACCACGCCCATCTGTTCGCGGGCAGCCGGGTACTGCTCGCGGACGAGTTCGGCAAGCCGCTCGGTCTGGGCAAGCGAGAGCGGCGCGTGACGCGTGGCCGGCTGTTCCCAGCGTTCGATCTCGTGATGGAAGACGGTCAGGGCGCCGCCGAGCATGGCGACGAACAGGGCGAAGCCGGCCACGATGCCGGCCCACGTATGAACGCTCAGGTATTGACGCAGGGTTTGCGCGCGCATCGGACGATCCTTACCAGACGGTGCGCGCTGCCAGGAGCGCGGCCCATGCGACGAGCGTGGTGGCGCCCAGGCCGACCCACGCGCGCATGGCGGTACGGCTCGCGTACACCACGGCGAACAGGCCGAGCCACACGAGCGGGAAGAGGGCGATGACGGGGATGACGGCCGTATGCCAGCCGGCGGGGGTGAGATAGGCCACGGCGCCGCACAGGGCGATCGCGGCGAGAAAGCCCAGCACGAGGCCTGCGATGGTCCTACTCCACATGGGCGTCTCCGCGCAGCCAGTGCCATCCGCCAGCGGCGTAAGGCCAGAACAGGAATCCGAAGCACAGCGACGCGATCGCGGCGGCGATGCCGGCCGACGGCCCGGCCGCGAGCCACCAGCACGCCAGGCAGGCGAGGGCCGCGGCGAGCGAGAGGCCCCGCGCCGGTTGCGCGGGCAGGCGTTGCGCACGAAGGCGCTGGTGCTCGGAGGTGAGGTAGCAGGCGCCGCCTGCCAGCCATGCCAGTGCAATGGCCAATGCAATTAACATGCTTGTGAGTCGCTGAAAGTCGGATCCCGCGAATGAGGACGTAAACGTTAACGCTATTGTTAACGCAAACGATTCGCATTTATATCATGATTTGGGAGTTTTCCGAAATACCCGACCGCGAGTCGCCGTGTGAGGCGGCCTGGTTGGGCAGCTCGGAGGCTGCTCCGGGGCGGTCCGGGGCGCTCGGGGGCAACGGCGCGCAAGGCGCCGTCGGATGTCAATGAACAGAAGTTCCGGCGGGTTGGCCAACGAGCGGACCCGCGCCGGACGGTTCCAGCGTGCCGGGCGGCAAGGGACTGCCGAACTGGCGGAAGATGGCGCGCCAGTAAGGAATCGTCGGGCCGGGGCTGGGCTCGGCCGCGTCGATCGCTGGCAGCCGGTGCCAGGGGGCTGTCGGATAGCGATGATGCACGCGATGCAGGTGCTGGTTGAGCAGCAGCGCGCGTGTGAAGGCCGACGCCCGGAAGTTGCGTGCGCGCGCCGGCTCGTCCATTGCCACGCCGTAGTGCGGCAGATTGTCGGCGATCGACAGCCAGACGCCGCGCGCCGCGAATGCCGCGACGAACACCGGCCACCAAGGACCGTAGGCCCACAGGGCCAGTGAAAGCGCAGTGAGCAGTGCCGCGAATTCGCGCCGGATGCGCCGGCGGCGTACCGGGTCCGACGCAAACATCACCGCGCGGCGACGCACGTCCTCATCCTGCGCATCGCTGCCGAGCGCCTTCAGTGCCAGCGACGGCAAGCGGCGCGCCGGCACCCAGGCGACGAGCGGCGCGAAGCACTCCGCCAGCCACATGCCGCCGAGCAGTCGCGACTGATAGCCGAGCCATGCGCGCACGCGTGCCGCCGTCGAGGCATGGTCGGGCAGCGTCGAGATATCGGGGCGGTCATACGGCTGGCGGGTGAAACGGTGATGCACCAGATGACCGAAGCGCATGATTTCGTAGGGCAGCCCGAGCAGCAGTGCGAGCATGCGCCCGGTCCGCTCGTTGGCGCGCGCCTTCAGGCGTAACTGGCCATGGATCGATTCGTGGACGAGGCCCCAGTGCATTGGCGTGAGCAGCAGTATGGGCAGCAGCGTCCAGGCGGCGGCATCGCCCCAATGACGCAGCGCCCAGCCGAGCCCGAACCATTGCCAGAGGCCGGCCAGCGCCGTGAGAGCGATCAGCCACGGGTTCCAGCGCGACGGGCGGCTGTGGCGCCACCACGCGGGTGCAAGCGAGGCGGAGGCGTCGGCGCGATCTCCGCCTCGCGGATCGCGCGGTGCCTGCGGGCCGTTCGACGCTGGCGGCATGGCGCCGGACGGCGTCCGGGGTGGATGGTGCGGTGGCTGCAGTGGATGTGGGCGATGTGGGCTGAGGGAAACCGCGTCCGACGTGACGGAATCGATCTGTGTCGGACGCGCGACGACATTCTCCATGGGGGCTCCGGGCGGGATAGCCGCGACTCGCCGCCTTCCTGCACCGTGCAGGAAGGGGGCGTCACGGCAGCAACGGCAGTGTATGTCGCGAGCCGGGATGGAATTATGTCAATCTCGTTGCAGCGCCTTACCGTTCATGGCGGCCTTCGGCCGCGCTTGCAGCAGTTGGGTGAGATTTGTGGGGTGAGATCTGTGGCGCCTGATCGGCGCTGCTGTCTGGCGCCGCCGCGGTGCGCGATCCGGCGTGCTGCTCAGCCACCACGCCGCTCCAGCAGCACCGGCACCGACTTGGACGTCGGCGTGCCGGCGCCGTCGGCTGTCGCGTCGAGCGGCACCAGGCCGTTCGTCTCCGGGTAATACGCGGCGACGCTGCCGCGCGGGATGTCGTATGCCACGAGCAGGAAGTCCTCGGCTCGCCGCTCCACGCCGTCGTCCCACACGCCCACGAGATCGATTCGCTCGCCGGCGCGCAGCCCGCGCGCATCGAGGTCCTCGGGGTTGGCGAAGACGACGCGGCGCTGCCCGAAGACGCCGCGGTACCGGTCGTTGAGCCCGTAGATCGTCGTGTTGTACTGATCGTGCGAGCGAATGGTGGCCAACTGCAACACGTCGGCGCCGCGCGCGCCGGCGTGCCGACGCGCCACATCGATGGGCAACTCCCGGGGCAGGGCGTGCGTGGTGAAATTGGCGCGTCCGTTGGGAGTGAGCCAGCGGCGTTGCGACGGCGGCACGTCGAGACGGAAGCCGCCGGGGCGCCGCACGCGGCGGTTGAAGTCCGCGAAGTCCTCGAACGTGGCGGCAATGCCGTCGCGAATGCGATCGTAGTCCTCGACGAACCAATGCCAGTCGTCGCGCCCCGCCGGACCGCGGCCCAGCGTGGCCTGTGCCATGCCTGCCACGATCGCGGGCTCCGAGCGCAGATGTTCGGATGCGGGCGCATTGATGCCGTATGACAGATGCACCATGCTCATCGAGTCCTCCACCGTCACGCCTTGCACCGCGCCGCCCTGCATGTCGATCTCGGTGCGCCCGAGGCACGGCAGGATCAGCGCCTCGCGCCCGTGCACGAGGTGGCTGCGGTTGAGCTTCGTCGCCACATGCACGCTCAGGTCGCAGCGGCGCAGGCCTTCCCAGGCGCGCGGCGTGTCCGGCGTGGCCATCGCGAAATTCCCGCCCATGCCGATGAAGACCTTGATGCGGCCCTCGAGCATGGCGGCGATCGTGTCGACCACGCCCAGCCCCGGCCGGCGCGGCGGGTCGAAATCGAACGCCTTGCCGAGCCGCTCGAGAAACGCGGCCGACGGTTTCTCGTTGATGCCGACCGTGCGATCGCCCTGGACGTTGCTGTGGCCGCGCACCGGACACAGTCCGGCGCCCGGCCGGCCGATGTTGCCGCGCAGGAGCATCAGATTGACGATCATCTGGATGGTCGCCACCGCATGCTTGTGCTGCGTAATGCCCATTCCCCACGTCGCGATCACGCGCTCGCCGCGCAGGTAGACGTCGGCGATCCGACGCATTTGCGCCTGCGACACGCCTGCGGCGCGCTCCAGATCGTCCCAGCGCTCGGCACGCACGTCGGCCGCGAACGTCTCGAATCCGCGGGTGTGCTCGGCGATGAAGGCGTCGTCGAGCAGCGCGGGCAGACTGTCGGCGCGCGCCTGCGCATCGCGCTCGAGTATGTGCTTGATCATGCCTTTTACGAAGGCGAAGTCGCCGCCGCTCGCCGGCGTCACGTAGTGGCCACTGATGGACGTGCCGCCAAGGCTCAGCATCTCGGCCGGGCTCTGCGGATCGGCGAAGCGCTCCAGGCCGCGCTCGTGCAGCAGGTTGATCGAAACGATGGTGGCGCCGCGCCGCGCGGCTTCGCGCAACTCGCCAAGCATGCGCGGATGATTGGTGCCGGGGTTCTGGCCGAACAGCAGCAGCGTGTCGGCCTGCTCGAAGTCTTCGAGCGTCACGGTGCCTTTGCCGAGTCCCACGACCGGCGGCAAGCCGACGCTCGTCGGCTCATGGCACATGTTCGAGCAGTCGGGGAAGTTGTTCGTACCGTAGTGGCGCACGAAGAGCTGATAGAGGAACGCGGCCTCATTGCTTGTTCGCCCCGAGGTGTAGAACGCGGCCTGATCCGGGTCGGGCAGTGCGCGCAGATGCCGGCCGATCATCGCGAAAGCATCGTCCCACGCGATAGGCACGTAGTGGTCCGTGGCGGCGTCGTAGCGCATCGGGTGCGTAAGACGCCCGTAGCCTTCGAGTGTGTAGTCGTCGCAGTCGAGCAGTTCGGTCACGCTGTGCGCGGCAAAGAACGCCGGTGTGACGCGCCGCTTCGTGGCCTCGGCGGCGACCGCCTTGGCGCCGTTCTCGCAGAACTCGAACGTGGAGGCGTGTTCGCGGTCGGGCCAGGCACAGCCGGGGCAGTCGAAGCCGCTGCGCTGGTTGGCGCTGAGCAATGTGCGGGCGCCTTTGAGCGGAATGCCTTGCGCGACGAGTTGGATGGCGACGTTTTTGAGCGCGCCCCAGCCGCCGGCAGGGCGGTCGTATGGCGCAATCTTGGGGGCTGACATGAGACGGGTTCGAACGGAAATGACGGCAGCGAAGCACACCGATTGACATCTAATAGGCAAGTAAATGCATAATTCGATGGTGTTGCACGGTATGTTCGCCAGGATGCTGATGCAAGCAAGCTTGTTGAATCAGGGTTTTTGGCATCTTATCAGGATTTTGCATAAATCTATTTATGCAATTAATAACATATAAGGTGAGCCCATGAAGCGAATCTCCATCGCTCCGCAATTGCGTTTGCGGCACGACGGCAACGACCTGCCGCTCGACAAGGTGCTGTCGCTGCTCTCGCAGGTGCAGCTGCACGGCAACCTGCAGGCGGCGAGCCAGGCGCTGGGCCAGTCGTACCGGGGGGCCTGGGGCCACGTGAAGGAGATCGAGACGCTCATGGGGGCGCCGCTGCTCACGATGGCGCGCGGGCGCGGGGCCGTGCTCACGCCGCTCGCGCAGCGCCTGCTGTGGGGACAAAAGCGTTTGCAGGCGCGGCTCGGGCCGCTTCTGGAGACCATGGCGTCCGAGTTGCAGAGCGAACTCGACGACCTTCTCCTGCAGAATGCCGACCAGTTGCGGCTCTTCGCCAGTCACGGACTCGCCGTGGCAGCGCTCGTCGAGTTCGCGGGCCGCGCGGGACTGCCCATCGACGTCAGCTATCGCGGCAGCATGGAGGCGATTGCCGCGCTCGCGAAGCACGAATGCGAAGTGGCGAGTTTCCATGTCCCCATCGGCGCGCTCGCGGAGCCGGTGCTCGACCAGTACATGCCGCTGCTCAAAGGCAAGGCGTATCGCGTCGCCGACGTGGCCTCGCGCCGGCTCGGCCTGATCGTCGCGCGCGGCAACCCGTTGGGCATTCGCACGCTGGCCGATCTGCCGCGCACCGGCGCGCGGTTTGCCAACCGGGAGCGCGGCTCGGGCACACGCATCATCTTCGATCTGCTGCTCGCGCGCGACGGCATCGACCCGGCGGCCGTCGCGGGGGCGGAGAACATCGAATTCACTCATGCCGCCGTCGCCGCTTATATCGCGAGCGGGCGCGCCGACGCCGGGCTCGCCATCGAAGCGGCGGCAAGCCAGTTCGGCCTCGACTTCATTCCCATCCTCACCGAGCGCTATTGCCTCATGTTCCCGGAGAGCGCCGCAGAGTCCGCGCACGTGCGGGGATTGCTGGAGATTCTGCAAAGCGCGCAATACCGCCAGGCCGTTCACGCGATTCCCGGCTACAGCGAAGCGGAAACCGGAACCGTGACGTCGTTGTCGGAGGCGTTCCCCTCGTTGGGTTGACATTTTTCATATGCTTTTTATTGCATATTTTACGCACAACGACAGGCTGGGCGGACGGCCCGGTCGGCGCCGCTCGCGGCCCGCCGGCATGCTGCCGCGCAGCAAATCGGGGAGACGAGATGCCATCGGTGTTTCCACGAGGCTTGTTGAGCCGCGCCGTTTGGACTAATGTCCTAAGTGCCGAGCCCCCAGAAACGTGTCGTCATCATATGCAACGTAGAACATATGAGCCGCCGTTCGCCCCCAGGAGACGTTCGAGATGGTGTCTACCCCTCATGCGACGCTCGCGCCGCTGCTGGCTCGCCACGCTGGCCGCGCTCACGAGTTGTTGCCGCTGCTGCATGCCCTGCAGGACAGCGAAGGCTATGTCGACCCGGCCCATGTGCCGGCCATCGCCGCCGCGCTGAATCTCTCTCGCGCCGAAGTCCACGGCGTGATCACGTTCTATCACCACTTTCGCACCGCGCCGCCGCCGGCGACCGTCGTGCAGGTGTGCCGCGCGGAAGCGTGTCGCAGCCGCGATGGCGAAGCGCTCGTCGCACACGTCGAGGCCTGCACGGGCGCGCGCGTCGATGGCGCGCCCCGCGGCGGCGTGGGTGTCGAATCCGTGTACTGCCTCGGGCAGTGCGCGCTCTCGCCCGCGGTGACCATCAACGGCGAGCTGCACGCCCGTGTGAGCCCCGAGCGCTTCGACGCCTTGCTGGCCGAGGCCGTCCATCAGTCGGAGGGCGCCCATGTCTGAGGCCGGCGCACGCACGACGTACCGCATCTACATTCCGCGCGATTCGGCCGCGCTCGCGGTGGGCGCCGATCGGCTGGCGGCGGCTGTCGCCAGGGAAGCGGCCCGGCGCGGCGTCGCGGTCGATATCGTGCGCAACGGCTCGCGCGGCCTGTTCTGGCTCGAGCCGCTAGTCGAAGTCGAGACGCCGGCAGGGCGCATCGGCTACAGCAACGTGCAGGCCGCTCAGGTGAGCGCGTTGTTCGACGGCGGATGGCCGGCGCGCGCCGTGCAAGAGGCCGCGCAAGTCCCGTCCGGACAGACGCCCGACGGCAGTTGGGGCGCCGCTTTGCCGGCGTGCGTGGGCGTGGTCGATGCGATTCCCTATCTTGCGCGTCAGCAGCGTCTGACGTTCGCGCGCGTTGGCGTGACGAATCCGCTCGATCCGGCCGATTACGAGGCGCACGGTGGCCTCGCGGGCCTGCGAGCCTGCCTGGCGCTCGACGCGCAGGCCGCGTGCCAGATGGTGCTCGACTCGGGCCTGCGCGGGCGCGGCGGCGCGGCGTTTCCCGCAGGCATCAAATGGCGCACGGTGAGCCGCGCACAGGCGCCGCGCAAGTATGTCGTCTGCAATGCGGACGAGGGTGACTCTGGCACGTTCGCCGATCGCCTGATCATGGAGAGCGATCCGTTCGTGCTGATCGAGGGGATGATCATCGCGGCGCTTTCCGTCGGGGCGAGCGAGGGCATCATCTACGTGCGCAGCGAATACCCGCACGCCATCGCCGCGCTCGAGGCCGCCATCGCCATCGCGCGCCGCGAAGGCTGGCTCGGCGATGACGTGCTCGGTTCGGGCCGACCGTGTGAGATGCGCGTGGCGAAAGCGGCCGGCGCCTATATCTGCGGCGAAGAGACAGCGCTGCTCGAGAGCCTCGAGGGCAAGCGCGGCGTGGTGCGCGCGAAGCCGCCGATTCCCGCGCTGCGCGGCCTGTTCGGTGCGCCGACGCTCATCAATAACGTCATCACGCTCGCCAGCGTGCCATTCATCTTCGCGCATGGCGCACAGGCCTATCGCGAATACGGCGTGGGTCGCTCGCAGGGCACCCTGGCGGTGCAGCTCGCGGGCAACGTCCGCCGCGGCGGACTGGTGGAGCTGGCGTTCGGCGTGACGCTCAATACCTTGCTCGACGAGTTCGGCGGCGGCACGGCGAGCGGTCGTCCGGCCAAGGCCATTCAGGTCGGCGGCCCGCTGGGCGCCTACTTGCCGCCAGCGCAATGGGATGTCCCGCTCGACTACGAGGCGTATGCCGCGCTCGGCGCGGTAGTGGGCCACGGCGGCGTGGTGGTGCATGACGACACGGCGGACATGGCGGGGCTCGCGAGCTACGCGATGGCGTTCTGTGCGCTCGAGTCGTGCGGCAAGTGCACACCGTGCCGTATCGGCTCGACGCGCGGTGTCGAGGTGATCGAACGGATCCGCCGCGGCGACACTTCCGCGCGGCAGGTGAAGCTGCTGCACGACCTGTGCGACACGATGGTCTCGGGATCGCTGTGCGCCATGGGCGGCATGACGCCGTTCCCGGTGCGCTCGGCGCTCGAACATTTCCCGGCGGACTTCGGTCTGCCCGATGGCGCCGGATGCGCCGAAGCCGCCTGACGCGTCGGCGCGGGCAGGGAGGACGACACATGATTCATCCGAACGCATACGTCAGGCCGGGCCACGACCGGGACATGGGGACGCCGCTGCGTCAGAGCGAGACGAGCGTCACGCTCGAGATCGACGGTCAGGCGGTGACCGTGCCGGCCGGCACGTCGATCATGCGCGCCGCGGCGGGCAGCGACGTCAACATCCCCAAACTCTGCGCAACGGATTCACTGGAGCCGTTCGGCTCCTGCCGGCTGTGTCTGGTCGAGATCGAGGGACGCCGCGGTTATCCCGCGTCGTGCACCACACCGGTGGAGCCGGGCATGAAGGTGCGCACGCAATCGCCCAAGCTACAGGCGCTGCGCCGCAACGTGATGGAGCTCTACATCTCCGATCACCCGCTCGACTGTCTGACGTGCGCGGCCAACGGCGACTGCGAGCTGCAGGACATGGCCGGCGTGACGGGGCTGCGCGAGGTGCGCTACGGCTTCGACGGCGAGAACCATCTGCACAGCGGGAAAGACGAGTCAAACCCGTATTTCACTTATGATCCGTCGAAGTGCATCGTGTGCAACCGCTGCGTGCGCGCCTGCGAGGAGACGCAGGGCACCTTCGCGCTCACGATCTCGGGGCGTGGCTTCGAGGCGCGCGTCTCGGCCGGTCAGGACCAGCCGTTCATGGACTCCGAGTGCGTCTCGTGCGGTGCGTGCGTGGCCGCGTGCCCGACCGCGACGCTGCAGGAAAAGACCGTCATCGAGATGGGCCAGCCAGAGCACGCCGTCGTGACGACGTGCGCTTACTGCGGCGTGGGCTGCGCCTTCAAGGCCGAAATGAAGGGGGGCGAGGTCGTGCGCATGACGCCGTACAAGGACGGCCGCGCCAACGAGGGCCACGCCTGCGTGAAGGGCCGCTTCGCGTGGGGGTACGCCACGCACAAGGAGCGCATCACCAAGCCGATGATCCGCCGCCGGATCACCGACCCGTGGCGCGAAGTGTCGTGGGACGAGGCACTCGACTACGCCGCCTCGGAATTTCGCCGTATTCAGGCGAAGTACGGGCGCGACGCCATTGGCGGCATCACGTCTTCGCGCTGCACGAACGAGGAGACGTATCTGGTGCAGAAACTCGTGCGCGCGGCGTTCGGCAACAACAACGTCGACACCTGCGCGCGCGTGTGTCATTCGCCGACGGGCTACGGGCTCAAGCAGACGCTCGGTGAGTCGGCCGGCACGCAGACGTTCAAATCGATCGAGCATTCGGACGTGATTCTTGTGATGGGGGCGAACCCGACCGACGGCCATCCCGTGTTCGCCTCGCGGCTCAAGCGCCGCGTGCGCGAGGGCGCGAAGCTCATCGTGATCGATCCGCGGCGCATCGACATCGTCGACGGCCCGCACATCCTGGCGGCGTTCCATCTGCCGTTGCGCCCGGGGACCAACGTGGCGATGATCAACGCCCTTGCGCACGTGATCGTCACCGAGGGACTGCTCGATGAGGCGTTCATCGCCGAGCGCTGCGAAGACCGTGCGTTCGCGCAGTGGCGCGAATTCGTGGCACAGCCCGAAAACTCGCCCGAAGCCGTCGCCGTCGTGACAGGCGTGGACGCCGAGCAGATCCGCGGCGCGGCGCGCCTGTACGCGACAGGCGGCAATGCGGCGATTTACTACGGCCTGGGCGTGACCGAGCATGCACAGGGCTCGACCACGGTCATGGGCATTGCCAACCTGGCGATGGCGACAGGCAACGTGGGGCGCGAGGGCGTCGGCGTCAATCCGCTGCGCGGGCAGAACAACGTGCAGGGCTCGTGCGACATGGGGTCGTTCCCGCACGAGCTGCCGGGGTATCGGCATGTTGCCGACTCGCTGGTGCGCGGGGAATTCGAAGCGGCCTGGGGCGTGACGCTGCAGGCCGAGCCGGGGCTGCGCATTCCGAACATGTTCGACGCGGCGATCCACGGCAGCTTCAAGGGGCTGTACTGCCAGGGCGAGGACATCGTCCAGTCCGACCCCAATACGCAGCATGTGGCCGCGGCGATGCAGGCCATGGAGTGCATCGTGGTGCAGGACATCTTCCTGAACGAGACGGCCAAGTACGCGCATGTGCTGCTGCCCGGCACGACGTTCCTGGAGAAGGACGGCACGTTTACCAACGCCGAGCGCCGTATCTCGCGCGTGCGCCGCGTGATGGCGCCGGTGCCGGGCATGGCGGACTGGGAAGTGACGATCGCGCTGGCCAAGCGACTTGGCTACGACATGCCGTACTCGCATCCGTCGGAGATCATGGACGAGATCGCGCGGCTTACGCCGACATTCCGGGGCGTGAGCTACGAGAAGCTCGACCGCCTGGGCAGCCTGCAGTGGCCGTGCAACGAGGAGGCGCCCGAGGGCACGCCGATCATGCACGTGGATGGTTTCGTGCGCGGCAAGGGGCGTTTCATCATCACGCGCTACGTGCCGACCGACGAAAAGGTCACACCGCGCTACCCGCTGCTGCTCACCACGGGGCGCATCCTCTCGCAATACAATGTGGGGGCGCAGACGCGCCGCACGCACAACGTCCACTGGCACGACGAGGACCGGCTCGAGATCCATCCGCACGACGCTCAGGAGCGCGGCATCAAGGACAACGACTGGGTCGGCATTCGCAGCCGCGCGGGCGAGACGGTGTTGCGCGCATCGATCAGCGAGCGCATGCAGCCCGGCGTGGTGTATACGACGTTCCACTTTCCCGAGTCGGGAGCGAACGTCATCACGACCGACAACTCGGACTGGGCGACCAACTGTCCCGAGTACAAGGTCACGGCGGTGCAGGTGCTGCCCGTGGTGCAGCCGTCCGCGTGGCAGGCGAAATATTCGACGTTCAACCGCAAGCAGCTCGAGTTGCTCGATGCGGCCCGCAACCCCTCCGAGCCGGTTCCGGCGAAGTAGGGCGGCGCTTTCCGGAGTCCGTGTTTGACGATGTCCAACCCCTTGCGCGACCGGGCCGCCGGTCGCGACACTTTTCTCGATGGCGAGCCGCACGGCAATGGGCTCGCGGGGACCATGAGCACCATGAACGCGGTGGGCGCCTCGTGCGACGTGGCGCCTGCCGCGCTCGACCCCGAGCGTCTCACGACGCATGCGTCTTTCGACGTGCGTCGCTTTCGGCACGGCGCCTGGCAACACGCGAGCGACGAGCTCGCGGAGGAAGTCCCGGTGGCGTTGGAATTCAATGGCATCTCGCACGTGGTGATGCTCGCGAGCCCGGCCGACATCGAGGACTTCGCCGTCGGCTTTGCGCTGTCCGAAGGGATTCTGAATGATCGCCGCGAATGCTATGGCGTGGACGTCTCGGCAACGACGCAGGGCATCACCGCGCATCTCGAGGTGTCGTCGCGCGCCTTTGCCGGCCTCAAGGAACGCCGCCGCAACCTGACCGGGCGCACCGGCTGCGGCCTGTGCGGCACGGAGAGTCTCGATCAGGTCCTGCGCCCGTTGCCGGCGGCCGGCGAGCCGCTGCGGGTTTCGCACGCGGCGCTGGCCGCCGCACACGCCGGTCTGGCGGCGCATCAGCGGCTCAACGCCGTGACCGGCGCCGTTCATGGCGCGGCGTGGTGCTCGCCGCACGGCGAAATCCTGTGCCTGCGCGAGGACGTGGGGCGCCATAACGCGCTCGACAAGCTCATTGGCGCACTCGCGCGGCAGGATCTACGCTTGGACGCCGGCTTCGTCCTGATGACGAGCCGGGCCAGCGTCGAGATCGTGCAAAAGGCCGCGCAGGTCGGCATTCCGATGGTCGCCGCCGTGTCGGCCGCCACCGCCCTGGCCGTGCGCACGGCGAGCGCTGCCGGCCTCACGCTCGTGGGCTTCGTGCGCGGTGAGCAATGCGTCATCTATACCGGCGGTGCGGCGCTTGAGCGCGGCGGCTGAGTCCGGCTCCCAAGTACCGAGAACACGGATAGCGCTGACAACGCTGGCAGCATAACCCCCCAGGAGCGAGATTTCCGATGGACGGCAACAACCTCGTGCGCATGGCCAATCGCATTGCCGACTTCTTCGAGTCCCTGCCGGATCGCGAGGAAGCGGTGGCCGAAGTCGCTGCGCATCTGCGCAAGTTCTGGGACCCGCGCATGCGCGCCCACATTCTGGCGATGGCCGACACCCCCGCCGCCGACGCCATGCACGCGCTCGTGCGCGAGGCGCTGTCCCGCCACCGCGAACGCCTGGCGCCCGCCGGCCCGGTTTCCTGAGCGGCGGCGCCGGCAGCTCACGCCGAGGTACGCTGCTCGCGGTATAGTGTGGGGAACGGTCGCGCACCGGGCGTGACCTTCACCAGCGGAGGACTTGATGAGCGATACCCGCAAGCCCAGCCCACAGCGTCCCCAGCAGGAAGACGAAGTGGAACGCGACCTCGACGAAGGGCTCGAGGAGACGTTTCCGGCGAGCGACCCGGTCTCCATTGGCGTCGACAAACCCAAGCGTGTTCCCGCGTCGCGCACCGCCCAGGGCAAGCGCCTTGACGAGGGGCTCAAGGAGACATTTCCGGCAAGCGACCCGGTGTCGATCGACACGGGCAAGACGCCGAAGCCCTGACGATGGCGGCACAAAGGCGGCCGATCGGGTGCTATTCCGGACAGATCCGCCGCACAGCCCCGCCGCACGGGGCCGACGGCCGAAAATAAATAGCCGGCCCGGCGCGGGTTTGCCGCCCGGCCGGGCCGAATTCGTGGCAAAATGCCGCGCCTGACTCTCTCAGGCAGGGACTGTAGGAAATCAATGGCGGCAGGTACGGTAAAAAAAGTTCGACGCTACGCGCTGGAGACCATCGACGTGATGGGACAGAGCGGGCTGGGCGTCGTCGAGCGTCCGGATGGGCGATTCGTCATGTATCCGGAGTACTGGACGCAGACGCAGGCGCTCAGCCAGAAGATGCGCACGTTGTACCGCCGCAATTGCCAGCTCGAATACCAGTTGGCGAAACTCACGCGTGAACTGGACCGTCTGCGCAGCGTAGTCGACACGCCGCGTCCTGCCGGTAACCCGCAGGCTACGCTGCCGGGGACGGACGTGCCGCAGCCCGACCCCAAGCCGGCCGCCGAGCTTGCGCCCCGACGACGCAAACGCGCTGCCTGAGTCGGCCGCGTGATCACGCTGTCCACCGTTTCATCGTCGAATCTTTCGCCAACCAGCCATTTCCCGCCTGCTTCGCCGACCGCCATGGCGCTTACCGCATCGCAACTCGACACGTTCCGTAACGACGGTTATCTGATCCTCCCGCGCTATGTCGCGCAGGCCGAGTGCGAGGCCATGCTCGCTGACGCGCGAGCGCAATTGGCAGCGGCGTCGGGGCCGCTCGAATTCGAGGCGGACGTGGGCTATGCCGGCGCGCCGGCCTCGCGCGAGGCCGAAGGCGGACAAACCGTGCGGCGCCTGCTCAAGGCCTACGACCGGGCAGATACATTGCGCCGCTGGGCGACGCGCCCGGACCTCGTCGAGTCGCTGGCGCAGATCTTCGGCGAAAACGTCGTGCTCACGCTGGCGCACCATAACTGCGTGATGACCAAGCATCCGCACTTCGGTACGGCCACGGGCTGGCATCGCGACATCCGCTACTGGTCGTTTCCGCACAATTCGCTCGTCTCGGTGTGGCTCGCGCTTGGGCCGGAAACCCGCGAAAACGGTGCGTTGCGCTTCATCCCGGGCTCGCATCGCGAACAGCTCCAGCCGCACCAGCTCGACGCGCTCGATTTCCTTCGTCCGGACGAACCGGACAATCAGTCGCTCGTCGCTCGCGGCAGGCAGGTCGAGCTCGCTCAGGGAGACGTTGTCCTGTTCCACAGCGGTCTGTTTCACGCGGCCGGCCGCAATGAGGGCGATGCCACCAAGTTTTCCGTCGTGTTCGCGTATCGCGGCGAGAGCAACCCCCCTGTGCCCGGCACGCGCTCGGCGTCGGCCGGTGAGGTGCCGCTCGGCCGCTGAGGCCAGTTCGGCTGTCCGGTGCTTCGGTGTCCGGTGTCAGGCCCTTTTGAGGACGCGGCGCGGACTCCACCCCTTTCACGCCACGGGCGTGCGCATCGTGACCCACTCCTCGGCGGACGTCGGATGCACGGCAAGCGTGCGATCGAAGTCCGCCTTGGTCGCGCCCATCGACAGCGCGATGCCGAGCAACTGCACCTGCTCGCCGGCGTGGTCGCCAACCATGTGCGCGCCGACGATCTTGTCGGTCGCCCCGTCCACCAGCAACTTCATCAGTGTCCTTTCCTGCCGTCCCGACAAGGTCGCCTTGAGCGGGCGGAAGCTCGCCTTGTACACCTTGAGTTGCGCATATTGCGCCCGCGCTTCGCTCTCCGTGAGACCCACGACGCCGATCTCCGGCGTGCCGAAGACGGCCGTCGGGATCAGCTTGTGATCCACGCGCGTCGGCCGCTCGCCGAACACGGTGTCCGCGAACGCCTGGCCTTCGCGAATCGCCATCGGCGTGAGGTTCACGCGGTCGGTCACGTCGCCCACGGCGAAGATCGACGGTACGTTGGTGCGCGAGAACTCGTCGACCATCACGGCGCCGCGCTCGTTCAGGGCGACGCCGCTCGCGGCCAGCCCGAGCCCCTGCGTGTAGGGCACGCGCCCGGCCGCGCTGAGCAGTACATCCGTCTCGTGCGTGCTGCCGTCGCACAGCGTCACGCGCAGCCGGTCCTGCACCTTGTCCGCCCGTGCTACCGTGCGCTCGAGCAGGATCTCGATGCCGCGCGCCTTGTAGTCGGCTTCGAGCGTGGTGCGCACGTCTTCATCGAAGCCGCGCAGCAGGTGCGGGCCGCGATGCACGAGCGTGACCTTCGAGCCCAGTCCCGCGAAGACGGCCGCGAACTCGATCGCGATGTAGCCGCCGCCGATGATCGTGATGCGCTCGGGCAGCGCGGCCAGATGGAAGACTTCGTTCGACGAAATGGCGTGCTCGCGTCCCACGAAATGCGGCTGGTCGGCGGGACGCCCGCCCGTGGCGATCAGGATGTTGCGCGCCGTGATGCGCTCGCCCGTGGCCGGCAGCACGACCGTATGCGGGCCCTCGACGACGGCGCGCGCCTCGATGAGTTGGGCGCCCGCGCGCTCGAGATTGGTGCGATAGATGCCTTCGAGCCGGGCGATTTCGCGATCCTTGTTCGCAATGAGCGTCTTCCAGTCGAAGGCGGGCGAGGGCACTTGCCAGCCAAAGCCGGCGGCATCCTCGAACTCGTCGGCGAACCGGCTCGCGTAGACGAGCAGCTTTTTCGGCACGCAGCCGCGAATGACGCACGTGCCGCCCACGCGATACTCCTCCGCTACCTTTACTCGCGCGCCGTACTGCGCCGCCACGCGCGCCGCGCGCACGCCGCCGGAACCGGCGCCGATCACGAAAAGATCCACATCGAACTGAGGCATTGCTGACTCCTTGTTGTCTGGCGGCCCACCACGCTCGCTCGCACGAGTGCGCGCCTCGACGCGAGTGCGCCGCCATGGCTGACGTTGAGCGATTGTGCCAGAGAGCGGCGTGCCGCGCCGGCTCGGCCGGCCGGTTCGTCGAGGATTCGGACTGCGCCGATCGTCGTACCCGAAATTCCTTACACGGCATGGGTCGGCGCTGCGACTTTCGTCCGTGATCCGATTCGTCAATCGGGGTTTTCGCACGGGTGTGCGCTTTTGTTGATGCGCATCAATGCCCCGCAGGGAGTGCAGGCAGAGAATCGAAGGCGTCGGTAGTCGATCTGTGTTTCCCGGCGCGCATGGGTGGCACACGAGGCCGTTCAGGGCGTATTGCTGCGACGGCATCTCGGCACGTCGATGTTTCCAAATTGAAACACTTCGCGGGCGTCGCTCCGGCATGACACGAACGGTGAGGTTGGAAGTGCATACGAATCAAAGGGTTGTCCTGAGTGGCCCGAAAGTTGCTGCAGGTAGGGCGATACAGGCGGGACGTACCGCCGGCACTCGAGGTTGTCATGACGAAGTCGCACTCCCGCCTCATGGGCGCCATGATGGCGCTGGCGTTGCTGTGTTCTGTGTGGATACCGGCATCGGCACATGCCGCGAATCCGCCGGGGACTCCGGGTTCACCGGGGTCGCCGGTCATCAAGAAGCCCACGGCGGCCGGCGTCACGCACGGTGCCCGGCCGTCCCGGGCTGCGCGCGCGAAGCGTGCGGCCCGGGCGCCGGCCTTCGCGCCGCCCGGGTCTCCACCGCCTGCACTCGTCGGCGCCGCGCCGGCGCCGTGGCACGACGTCTTCGGAGAAGCGGGCGCCTGGGCGGCCGAGCCGATCATCGTGAGCGGCCGGACGTTGAACGGCACGCTCGGCAATGCGGGTGTCGCGCATCCGGCACCGGGACTGATCACCGGACCCCGGGCGGGTCTCACCGGCCTTTACCAGACCGTCTGGCATCACGCGCTCGCGACCAACGTGTCGAGCCCGCAGTGGTTTGCCGGCGCCCCGGAGTACTTCGGACTCCATTTCTAAGCCGGTTCGATTCGCTCGAGCGCCGGGGGCGCCCGAGCCGGCGCGTCGTCTGCGCCGCCCGGGTCGCGGCACGGCGCAGCGCTGCCCGCCAGCCCCCCACCCGCACTCCCACCCACACTCACGCCCACGCCTGCCCGGCCCCCGCCACGCCCTCGCGCGGTGTGCCGTGTCGCGCCGGCCGTGCTTTCGACCCGGTCGCCTGTTCCACGCTTGCTTCGCCAGGACCGATGCGGTTAGGATTAACCCGCAGTTCAAGCGTGGCATCTCATCAAGACATGCCGACTGCCGGCATGCCAATCCGTTCTGGAGCCCCCTATGAGCACGCCTGAAGTCTCTGTGCAAAGTCCTCCCCAGAAGAAAGCGGTTCCCATCGGGTTGATGGCGGGTGCGATCGTCCTGATCGCCGTACTGCTGATTCCCATGCCGGACGACCTGCCCGTAGCGGGCCATCGCATGCTCGCGATTCTCGCGTTCGCGGTGGTCGTATGGATCACCGAAGCCGTGTCCTACGAAGCGAGCGCCATCATCATCACCTCGTTGATGGCGTTTCTCGTGGGCACCGCGCCGACCGTGCAGGACCCCGGCGTCGAATACGGCACGTCGCGCGCCATCAGCATGGCGCTGGCCGGCTTTTCCAACTCGGCGCTCGCACTGGTCGCCGGCGCGCTGTTCATCGCCGCGGCGATGACGCTCACCGGGCTCGATCGACGCATCGCGCTCGTCACGCTCTCGAGGATCGGCACCAGTACGCGCCGTGTCATGGTCGGCGCCATCGCCGTGACCATCCTGCTCTCGCTCGTCGTGCCGAGCGCCACCGCGCGCAGCGCGTGCGTGGTGCCAATCATGATGGGTGTGATCGCCGCGTTCGGCGTGGACAGGCGCTCGAACATCGCCGCCGGCATCATGATCATCGTGGCGCAGGCCACCAGCATCTGGAACATTGGCATTCAGACGGCGGCCGCGCAGAACCTGCTGACCGTCGGCTTCATGGACAAGATGCTCGGCTCGCGAATCACCTGGGCGGAATGGCTGGTGGCCGGCGCGCCGTGGGCCATCATCATGTCGGTGATTCTCGTGGTGCTCGTGCTCAGAATGATGCCGCCCGAGGCCGACGCCATCGCAGGAGGCAAGGAGGCCGTCGAGGCGCAACTGCGCGAGATGGGACCGATGACGAGCGCCCAGAAGCGTCTGCTTGCCGTGTCGATCGGCCTGCTGCTGTTCTGGGCGACGGAGGGCAAGCTGCACCGCTTCGACACCACGTCGGTGACCTACGTGGGTCTGGTCGTGCTGATGCTACCGCGCTTCGGCGTGATGACCTGGAAGGACGTGCAGTCGCGCATTCCCTGGGGCACCGTGATCGTGTTCGGCGTCGGCATCAGTCTCGGCACCGCGCTCCTCACCACGCAGGCGGGGCAGTGGCTCGGCAATCACGTGGTGGCGGCAACCGGCCTCGACTCGCTCTCGACGCTGTGGGTCTTCGCCATCCTGTCGGCGTTCCTGGTGCTAATCCATCTCGGCTTCGCGAGTGCGACGGCGCTCACCTCGGCCATGCTGCCGATCCTCATTTCGGTGCTGCAGACGTTGCCCGGCGACTTCAACCGGCTCGGCATGACGATGCTGCTCGGCTTCACGGTGAGTTTCGGTTTCATCCTGCCGATCAACGCGCCGCAGAACATGGTGTGCCTGGGCACCGACACCTTCACCGCGAAGCAGTTCGCGCGCGTCGGCATCGTGGTCACGATCATCGGTTACGCAATGCTGCTGCTCTTCGGCGCGACATATTGGCGCTGGCTGGGCTGGTTGTGAGTCATGGCAATCGAAAAGGAGCCATCATGCGTATCCCTCTGAAAGACGCCACCGATTTCGGCAAGCAACTGCTGCTCGCGCAGGGCGTGCCCGAGGACATTGCGCTGGACGTCGCGCAGCATCTGGTCGAGTCCGATCGCGTCGGCTATGCCAGCCATGGCCTGTCCATTCTGCCGACATATCGCAAGGTGCTCGAAGACGGCCAGGTCAATCCGACCGGCCGCCCCACGGTGCTCACCGACCAAGGCAACCTGCTGCTCTACGACGGCAATCGCGGCTTCGGCCAGCACGTGGGCAAGTTCGTGCTCGAGCATGCGATCGCGCGCGCGTTCGACAAGGGGGTGTCGATCCTGACGCTGCGCAACAGCCATCACCTGGGCCGGATGGGCCAGTACGGCGAAATGGCCGCGTTGCAGGGGCTGGTGTTCATGGCGTTTACCAACGTGACGAACCGGCAGCCGATGGTGGCGCCCTATGGCGGCAGCGAACCGCGCCTGACGACCAATCCGCTGTGCTTCGCCGGGCCGCTGCCGAACAATCGTCCGCCGCTCGTGGTGGATATGGCGACGAGCGCCATCGCGATCAACAAGGCGCGCGTGCTGGCGGCCGAAGGCAAGTCGGCGCCGCCGGGATCGCTCATCGACGGCTACGGCAACCCGTCGACCGATCCGAACACGCTCTTCACGGAGCCGTTCGGCGCGCTGCTGCCGTTTGGCGCGCACAAGGGTTACGCACTCGGCATCGTGGCGGAACTGCTCGCCGGCGTGCTCTCGGGCGGCGGCACCATTCAGCCGGAACACCCGCGCGCGGGCGTGGCCACGAACAACATGTTCGCCATTGTGCTCAATCCGCAGGTCGACTTCTCGGCCACCTGGCGCTCGCACGAAGTCGAGGCGTTTATCGAATACCTGACGTCGTGCCCGCCGCAGCCCGGCTTCGACCGCGTGCAGTATCCGGGCGAATACGAAGCGGATAATCGCAGGAAACATCACGATCACATCGATCTGACGGCGCCCATCTGGGAGTCGCTGGTGAAGATGGCGGCCGAGTTGAGCGTGGCGCCGCCGCGTACACTGTGAAATCGGCAGCGCCCGGCGGCGCGTTCGTGGCGAAACGGCGCCGGCAAGGGCCGGCGCGCCGTGAAACAGGCATGAGCATGGTAACGCCCGCGAGGCGTTGCCGGGAGAAGTGATACGCATGGCATTGATCAAGGTGGACGTCGTCAGCACCGAGCGCTCGATTTTCTCGGGCGAAGCGCGCTTCGTCGAAGTGCCGGGCACGGCGGGCGAGCTCGGCGTGCTGCCCGGGCACACGCCGCTGCTTACCGGCATCCGTCCGGGAACGGTGCGCATCGAGGCGGCCGACGGCTCGCAGACGTTCCTGTACATCGCGGGCGGTTTCGTCGAAATCCAGCCCGATCGGGTCACGATCCTCGCCGATACGGCCATGCGCGCCGACAGTCTCGATCAGGCGCGTGCCGAACGCGCGCGCGAGCAAGCGAAGGCATTGCTCGAGCAGCAATCGGACGACATCGATTACGCCAAGGCGCAAGCCGAGCTTGCCGAGGCCGTCGCACAGTTGCAGGCCATCAAACGCATGCGCAAACAGAACCAGGCCGGGTAGGGGTGAGCGCAACGCCGGACTCGCTGCCTTGCGTCATGTGACGTGCCGTACCCGTGGTGCGTCGCCATCCCGATCTCCCGCCGACGCCCGTTCCTTTCATTCGTCCGTTGTGTCCGTTGTGCCCGTTCTGTCCGGGCCGCCGGCCGCGCCGGCGCCACAACGCGTTTTTTCGCTGACGTCTCGTCGCGCGATCCCCCTCCTTCTGCTCTTCCTTCTGCTTCTGCTCCTCCTCGCGCCGACATCTTTCTGACGTCGTCCGCGCTCGCCCCGATCCCCCGCCCATCCAGTCCCGCGCGCTCCATCGCCAGTCCGCCGGGAGCATCGCCGCCTTTTCGTCGCGCCCGAGGTGCAACCCGCCTGAGGTAAACCCTGAAGCGAATCGGCTTGCACCGTTTTTTTGAAATAACTATATTGCTACCAAATAAGAGTTATTGCAGTGAGATAAAAATTTAGCGATTTTTGCGATGGTCGCAAGATCGTCTTTCAACGCACGCGTTCGTGCCCCTGGAGTTCAAATGAGCGAGACAGCAAAGCAAACGGAGCAGGAAGTCCTCTTCACGCAGGTCGGCAAGGTGGCGGTGATCACCTTGAATCGTCCGCAGGCGCTCAACGCCTGGACCATCGCCATGCGCGAACTGATCATTGCGGCGCTCGAGCGCTACAACGCCGACGACGGCGTGGCCGCCGTGATCATGACCGGCGCGGGCCGCGCCTTTTCCGCCGGGCAGGACCTGGGCGAGGCGAAGCACTTCGACGGCGACACCGCGATCGAATGGATCAAAGGCTGGGAGCATTACTACGACGTGATTCGCAGCCTGAAAAAGCCGCTGGTGATGGCGCTCAACGGCACGGCCGCCGGCTCGGCGTTCCAGGTGGCGCTGCTGGGCGACATTCGCGTCGGTCACCCGGGCGTGCGCATGGGGCAGCCGGAGATCAACGCGGGCATCGCGAGCACGACCGGTCCGTGGATCATGAATCACATGCTCGGTCTGTCGCGCACGATCGAACTCACGCTCACCGGCCGCCTGATGGATGCCGACGAATGCCATCGCCTGGGGCTCATCCACCATCTGGTGCCCGAAGACAAGGTGTTCGAGAAGGCGCTGGAGGTGGCGACCGAACTGGCGGGCAAGCCGCCGGTGGCGATGCGCCTGGACAAGCAGCGTTTTCGCGAGATGACCGAGGGCACGTTCCAGGACGCTATCGCGGCCGGCATGCGTATCCAGCGCGAGTCTTACGAGTCGGGCGAGCCGGCGCGCATGATGGCCGAGTTCTTTGCCAAGCGCGCGGCCAGGAGCGGCACGACCAGCGCCTGACGATCAGGGCCGCCATCGAGCGGCGGCTCGCCGCGCATCCCGGCCGCCGAGCCGGCAACGCGCGGCGCTCACCATGACCGGGCACGCCTGTCGCGCCTGTCCACACGTTAGCGGAGTTACTCATGTCCTATTCGCACGACCCGCAAAATCCGTCCCGCCGTCGCCTGTTGCAGTTTGCCGGCGCCGCCGCGCTCGCCGGCGCGTTGCCGATGGCGACATCGCGCCTCGCGCATGCGCAGGCAAGACAGTTGATCGTCTCCGACCCCGGCGGTCCCTACACCGCAGCCTACCGCCGCGCGTTCTACGATCCGTTCGAGAAGGCCACCGGCATCAAGGTGGTGAGCGTGGCACGCGATTCGCAGCCGGTGGCGCAGTTCGCGGCCATGGTGCAGACGAAAAACTTCGTATGGGACGTGACCACGCTCACGCTCTCGGCCGACATTCCGTATCTCGAATCGAAGGGTTTCCTCGAGCCCGTCGGCATGAAGGCGGGCGACTTCCCCGGCATCATGCCCGAGGCGGTGACGGCCGACTGGCTCGGGGTGGACGTCTATTCGACCGTGCTGGCCTATCGCACCGACAAATTCCCGAAGGAAGCGCCGCAAACCTGGGCCGACTTCTGGGACGTGAAACGTTTCCCGGGTCGCCGCTCGCTGCGCCGCAGCCCGCTCGACACGCTCGAGCAGGCGCTGATGGCCGACGGTGTACCCATCGACAAGCTATATCCGCTCGATCTCGATCGCGCGTTCAAGTCGCTCGATCGCATCAAGCCGCACATCAATCTGTGGTGGACGTCGGGCGCGCAGGCCATGCAGGCAATCCAGAGCGGCGAGGTCGACATGATGTCGACGTGGAACGGCCGCGCCCAGGCGGCCATCGACAACAAGGCGCCGGTGAAGATCGTCTGGAACCAGGGCCTGTACTCGATCGAAGGCTGGGGCATTCCGAAGGGCACGCCGCGCGCCGAGTTCGCGCGTCAGTTCGTGCGCTTCTGCGGCGATCCGGCGCGGCAGGCGCTGATTACCCAGGACCTTGCGTATGGCCCGACCAACCTCAAGGCGTTCGACGCCATTCCGAAGGACCGTGCGCCGTTGCTGCCGACCGCGCCTGCGAACCTGAAGGGCATGCGTTTGCCGAGTCCGCAATGGTGGGCCGAGAACCGCACGAAGGCCACTGAGCGTTTCAACGCATGGCTTTTGTCGTAAGTCGTCGCGCGTCACCGGAGCAGGATGAGCAGAACATGAGTACCAAACTGGAAACCGTCGGTCTTGCCAAGACCTATCGCGAGACCCCCGCGCTTCTGCCGACCGATCTGCGGGTCGCGGCCGGAGAGTTTCTTACGCTGCTCGGGCCTTCCGGCTCGGGCAAGACCACGCTGTTGCAGATGATTTCGGGGCTGGTCGAGCCCAGCGCCGGGCAGTTGCTCATCGACGGGCGCGACGCCACGCACGACGCACCGGGCAAGCGGGGCATCGGGATGGTGTTCCAGAGCTATGCGCTCTTTCCGCACATGAGCGTTTGGGAGAACGTGGCGTATGGGCTGCGCATGCGAAAGCTGCCGCGCGCCGAACTCGCGCCGGCCGTCGACGCGGCGCTGGCAATGGTGAAGATGCAGGCGTTCGCGCAGCGACTGCCGTCCGAGCTCTCGGGCGGTCAGCAGCAACGCATCGCGCTGGCGCGCTGCTTCGCGTTCCGTCCGTCGATCATTCTGCTCGACGAGCCGCTCGGTGCGCTCGACAAAAAGCTGCGTGAGCACATGCAGCTCGAAATTCGCCGTCTGCATCAGGAACTGGGCGCAACGTTCATCTACGTCACGCACGACCAGGACGAGGCGCTCACGCTCTCCGACCGCATCTGTCTGATGAACCAGGCGCGCATCGAGCAGATCGGCACGCCGGCACAGCTCTACGACCGGCCGGCCACGCGCTTCGCCGCCGACTTCCTTGGACACTCGAACCTGCTCGACGGCGTAGTGGAACGAACGGCCGACGGCCGCGTGGCGTTGCGCGTAGGCAATCGCCTCGTCCCGGTCGGCCCGGGCGCGGACCTGCCGTCGGCGGGTGAGGCCAGCCTGCTGGTGCGGCCCGAGGCGGCGCGGCTGACCTCGCCGGAGGAAGGAGCACTCGCCGGCACCATCCGCGAAGTGGTCTTCCTCGGTTCGGACACACGCGCGATCGTCTCTCTCGGTGGGGACGCCTCGCCCCGCACCGATGACGCAGCGCACGGGGAGGGCGCGGCTTTCACGGTGCGCTGTCCGCGCGAGTTGAGCCCGCGTGTGGGCGATCGCGTGGGGCTCGCATGGGATCACGCGCGCGCCACGCTGCTCACGCGCTGAGATCCCGGCGCGTTGCCTCGCGGAAATTTGCCAAGTCGTTAGCTTCTGGAGTATTTGCCATGTGGCTTGTTCAACGCCTGCCTCAGGCGGGGGCCCGTTTTACCTGGCCAAAGCATCTGGCCCGGTGGTTGCCGGCCTTGCCCGCGTTGTTGTTTCTCGCGGTGTTTTTCATCGTGCCGGTCGTCGAAATCCTGCAAGGCGGGCTGTACGACGGCGACGGCGTGCTGTCGATGGCACAGTTCGCCCGGATGACGCACTCAGCCGTGTACGTGAAGGTGCTCGCGTCCACCTTCTGGATCGCGTTTCTCACCGCGGCGCTAAGCGTGCTGCTCGGCTATCCGGTGGCGTATCTGCTGGCGCGCCTGTCGGCACGTTCGCGCGAGCGCTGGCTGCTGTGGATCGTGCTGCCGTTCTGGACGAGCTATCTCGTCAAGACCTATGCCTGGATGCTGCTGCTCTCGAAGACCGGCCTGCTCACCGCCGTCGCCACGCATCTCGGCCTGCTCGATGGCGCGGGAACGCTCGCGCCATCGCTGACCGGCGTGCTGATCGGCATGGTCCACGCCATGCTGCCGCTCGCCGTCATGACGATGTTGCCGATCATGCGCGGCATCAACATGCAGCTCGTACAGGCGGCGCAGACGCTCGGCGCCGACCGCGCCACCGGCTTTTTCACCGTGTTCCTGCCGCTCTCCGGGCCGGGGGCGGCAGCGGCCGGGCTGCTGGTCTTCATCACGAGCCTGGGGTTCTTCATCGTGCCAGCGCTGCTCGGTTCGCCGCGTGAGTCGATGGTCGCACAGCTCGTCATTTCTTCCGTGCTCGAGCTGTTCGACCTACGATTCGCCGGGGCGCTCTCCACCGTGCTGCTGCTGTGCTCCATCGTCGTGTTCTTCGTCTACGACCGCGTGGTGGGGCTCTCGTCGCTTGCCGGCGAGGCGCCCGAGCGGCGCGGCGGCGGGCAGGGCGGCCGTCTCGTGCCGGTACTCATGGCGCTCGGGCGTCTGGCGGGCAAGCTCTCGTTCACGCATGGCCGGGCGCAGAGCACACATGGCGATGTCGGCCTGAAGGCATACACCTGGGTGATCGTGCTGGCATTGGTGTTGCCGATTGCCTTCGTGGTGCCGCTGGCCTTCACCCGGCAATCGTTCGTGGCGTTTCCGCCGCAACTGTTCACGCTGAAATGGTTCGTGGCGTTCCTCGAATCGAGCGTGTGGCAAGCCGCGCTGCTTCGCTCGCTCGGCGTGGGGTTTGCCACGGCCGCGCTCGCGCTCGTACTCGGCTTCGGGGCGAGTCTAGCGCTGGTGCGCCTACCGTCGCGCTGGCGCAAGCCGCTCTTCGCCGTCTTCATCGCGCCGCTCATCGTGCCGCGCATCGTGGTGGCCGTCGGACTGCTCTATCTGTTCGCCCGGTGGGAGCTGGCCGGCACCAATGCGGGCCTCGTCATCGGCCATACCGTGCTGGCGATTCCCTACGTGGTGGTCACGCTTTCGGCGAGCTTCAAGCGCTTCGACTGGCGACTCGACGATGCCGCCAAGATGCTCGGCGCCTCGGCCTTCACGCGGGTGCGCACCGTGCTGCTGCCGCTGCTCGCGGCGAGTCTCGGGTCGGCCTTTCTGTTCGCGTTCATCGTGTCGTTCGATGATCTGACCATCGCCATCTTCGTGTCCGGTGGCATCAACACCACGCTGCCCAAGCAGATGTGGGACGACATCCAACTGGCCGTCACGCCGACGCTTGCTGCCGTGGCGACGTCGCTGGTATTCCTGATGGCCTTCGTCGTCTGGCTGTCTTCGATCTTCAAACGCAAGAGCTATTGATATCCGCGGAATTCCGTATGTCCATGTCCAATGTTGCCCGGGTTGCGCCGACAGGCGCACAGACCGCCCCGATGCCGAACGCGGCGCAAACCGCCTCGCATCCTTACGCCTCACATCCTTATACCCGGTACTTTCCCCAGCGGACCGAGGGCGACCGGCTCGACGTCGTGCCGCTGCTCATGGCGGGTCTGCGCGGCACGTCGGCCAAACCGGTCGTCGTGTTCGAGGGCGAGGCGATCGACCGCGGCCAGATGGCCGCACGCGTGGGCGCCATGCAGGGATGGCTGGCGGCGCAAGGGCTCGTGCCCGGCGATCGCGTGGCCGTCATGCTCGGCAACAGCGCGGCCCAGGTGGCGCTCATCTATGCGCTGATGCTCTCGGGACTCGTGTGGGTGCCTGTCAACACGCGGCTCAAGGGCGACGGCATCGAGTATCTGCTCGGGCACGCCAAGCCGAAGCTGCTGATCGCCGAACCGGCATTCTCCGAGGTACTGGACGCCGGTGTGGCGCTGGCCACCCGGCAGCCGGGACATCACGGCCCGACGGTGGTGCGCCGCATGCTGTCCGAGGTCATGACCCAGGCCGGCGCCTTCGCGGGCGCCGTGCCGCGCGCGGCCGAGGTGACGCCCGCGTCCGTGCTGTGTGTCATCTACACGTCGGGCACGACCGGCGCCCCCAAGGGCGTGCTGTTCACGCACCGAATGATGCGCATTGCGAGCGAGGCGGCCTTGCAGGTGGCCAATGCGCGCGACGGCGACCGACTGTTCCTGTGGGAGCCGCTGTGCCATATCGGCGGGGCGCAAATGCTGCTGCTGCCGTTTCTCGCGGATGTCGAAATGCACGTCGTGGAGCGATTTTCCGCGAGTCGTTTCTGGCAGCAGTGCGAGGCGGCGCAAGCCACGCATCTGCACTATCTGGGCGGCATTCTCGACATCCTGATGCAACTGCCGCGCGAAGCACAGCCGGCGCGAAACAGCCTGCGCGTGGCGTGGGGGGCGGGGGTTTCGGCGAGCGCCTGGCGCGCCACGAGCGAGCGCCTGCAGTGCGCGTTGCGCGAGTGTTACGGCATGACCGAGTGTTCGAGTTTCGCGACGCTTAACGACGCCGACGTGCCGGGCTCCATCGGTCACCCGCTGCCGTGGCTGACGCTGGAATTGCTCGATGACGACGGCGCCCCGGTGGCCGACGGCGAACCGGGCGAGATCGTGTTGTCCAGCGAAGTGGAAGGGGTGTTCCTGCCGGGCTATCTCGACAATCCGGAGGCGACGGCCAAGGCGCTGCGCGATGGCAAGCTGTTCACGGGCGACAGTGCGCGGCGCAGCGCGGATGGGAGCCTGGTATTCATCGGCCGCCGCACCGACAGCATGCGCGTTCGCGGCGAGAACGTGTCCGCGTGGGAGATCGAGCGGGTGTTCGCGCGTCATCCGGCGGTGGCGGCGTGTGCGGCGATCGGTGTGGCAAGCGACATTGGCGAGCAGGACATCATGCTGTACGTGCAATTCCGCGAAGGGCAGGCGCTCGAGTGGGCGGCGTTGTCGGCATGGGCGGCGGACAAGCTCGCCAGCTATCAGCGGCCGCGCTACTATCGCGAGACGGCACGTTTCGAGACCACGCCGTCGGAGCGCATTCGAAAGCACTTGCTGTCGCGCGACACGACGCAGGCGTGGGATGCGGCCTCGGCAAAGTCACCAGAGTAACGCGCAAGGGAGGCCGGCCGGCGGGGCAGCGGGTGGCCCGCGCGAGGCCTCTTTTTTACAGCGAGCGGCGCGGCGCCCGAGCGGCGCGAAGGGGCGAAGGGGCGAAGTTGCGAAGGGGCGACCGCTCCGGCCAGGTGGGTGACAGGGCGGCGGCGCATGGCGGGGAAGACCCGAATGGCCTCGCGACGATGAGTCACTTCGATCTTATCGCATAAAGATAGATAGTTATGTTTATGAGATAATCCGGAACCGCCCGCCCCAATCTCATCCTTACTGTGGCCACCACCAAAACACCTCGCACCCGCGCCAAAGCGGCCGCCGTTGTCGACGTCCCGGCGGCGTCCGGTTCGCCTGCCGATTCCACGCTCTACGTTCAGTCCGTGGAAAAGGCGATGAAAGTGCTGACTGCGTTCGACGGCTCGAAGCGCCATCTTTCGCTCTCCGAAATCGCCGCCGCCACGGGCTTCGACATCAGCGCGGCGCAACGCTTTACCTTCACGCTGTCCGCGCTCGGCTATTTGCTCAAGGATCCCCAGAGCAAGAAATACGAACTCTCGCCCAAGCTGCTCGACTTCACCTATCACTACCTCGTCTCCAACGAGCTGGTGAGCCGCGCGGCCCCATATCTGCAGCAACTCGCGGCGGAAACGGAGGAGGCGACCAACCTCACCGTGCGTCTCGACACCGATATCGTGTTCGTGCTGCGTATCGTGAGCCGCAGCGTGTTCAATGCCAACGTCATCGTCGGCTCGCGCCTGCCGGCCTATTGCACGGCGCCGGGGCTGGCCATGCTGGCGACACTCGACGAAGAGGAGATCGACGATATCCTCGGGCGGACCCATCTCGTGCAGTTCACGCCCGCGACCGTGGCCCACCCGCGCAAAATCAAGGAGCGCCTCGCCAGGATTCGCAAGCAGGGCTATGCGCATACCGAGGACGAGTACTTCATGGGCGACATTTCCACCGCGGCGGCCGTCGTCAATCAGGACGGACGCGCCATCGGCGCCATCAACATTGCGGTGCCGCGTGTGCGCTGGAACGCCGGGCGCGACGAGCGACGCTTCGCCGATCTGGTCATCCAGACGGCCGGCGCGTTGTCCGCGCGGCGCCGTCAGGACATGTGAGGCACATCGGCAGCGTTGCGGGGTGTTTTCCGCTCGGAGCGTCTGCCGACCCCGGGGCGGCCGGTATTCTCATCGTGGCGTGCTAGAATCCCGCCGCATGGGTAGGGAGCAGGGTTGAATTCCGGGAACTCCAGCGGCGCGCAACGCCGCTCGCGACCAGCGAGCGGCAGGGAAGGCGCGGCGTCGGTCACGATGTGCTGGAGATTCCTCAGAGAAACCGATGGCCGGACCGGGGCGGCCACACGGTGCGCCGCCATCGGCGCGCAAGTCACTGCCAGACATTCCGACCCGCCTTGCCAAACCGCCGTCGTCTCGCGCAGGTTTTCCTTCCCCGTACTTCACATCGCGCATTGCGCATCGGGCCGCCGCGCCCGGGCGAGGGTATGCGCACGGGGGATGGAGCATGGCTCTTGGTTTGTCGCTACCGGCGCTGGACCTGCCGACATTGCAGTTCGTCACTTTCCTGTTGAGCATCGCGACAGGCATCCTGTTCATGCTCGACGCACTGCGTCGCGACGAGGCCGAGTCTCCGCGCTGGTGGAGCCTCGCTTTCCTGCTCGCGACATTTTCCCCCGTGCTCTATCTGCTTGCCGCGCGCAGCTCGCGGCTCGCGGTGCTGTATCCGCTCGGCAACGCGGTCGCGACGCTCGCGTTCGCCATGGTGTGGAGCGGCGCGCGCCGCTTCTACGCGCGCAGCGTGCAATGGGTGACCGTCTTTGGCGGCCCGGCGGTGCTGCTGTGGGGCACATGGCTGTTCGCCCGGCCGCTCGACGCCTGGAGCGGCGGCGTGCTGTTCTTCGCGCTGCTCGCGCTCTACAGCCTGATGGCGGCCAGGGAGTTCTGGCAGGCATCCGGACGACGCCTGCCGAGCAGCATCGTGCTGGCCGTGGTCGCCGTGCTGCATGGTGCGTTCTATACGGCGCGCGCGGTCGCGCTGGTCTGGCTCGGTCCGGCCGACCCCGTCTTTCTCGCGTGGTTCGGCCCCCAGGTCGCGACCACCGAAATGCTGGTGCTGATCGTGGTCGCCAGCTTTCTCATGGTCTCGCTCGGCAAGGAGCGCTCCGAGATCGCACTGCACCGCGCGGCCACCCGAGACGGGCTCACGCAGGCATACAACCGCCCGGAATTCACGCGTCTGGCGCGTGAGCAGATGCGCAGGCACAGTGCCGCGCGCTCGCCGGTCGCCTTGCTGCTGCTCGATCTGGATCACTTCAAGCGGATCAACGATACCTTCGGGCATCCGTTCGGCGACACGGTGCTGCTGCTGTTCGCGCGCACGGCCACCCAGCAATTGCGGGCGGACGACATCTTCGGGCGCTATGGCGGCGAGGAGTTCGCGCTCTTCTTGCCGGGCGTGGGCGCGGCCGAGGCGCAGACCATCGCGGAGCGCGTGCGCGAAGCGTTCGAGCGCGCGGCGCGTACCGTGCAGGGCGAGGCGGTGGGAGCGACGGTGAGCATCGGCATCGCATGCGACGAGCGTTCGCGTGGCGAGCTGGCGTCGCTCGTGCAGCGCGCCGACCGTGCGCTGTATCAGGCCAAGGCGGCCGGCCGCAATCGCTGCATGCGCTACACGCCGGAGACTGTCATGCCGCCGGGGACCGTCACGCCAATGCACGAGGCGGGCCCGGAGGCGTCGTCGCTGCGCACGGCCGCCCGCGGATGAGCCCGCGCCGTGCGAACCCGATGGCTTACCACGTCCAGCGCAGACCCAGGGTAGCCGAGACGCTTTGCTGGCGCGTGCTGTCGAGCTGCGTCAGATAAGCGAGGGTGGCGTAGACGCTCGCAGCACGATTAAAGCGTCCCGCCACGCCGATGCCGAATTGCGCGGCCGTACTGTTGGCACTGGTGACGACCGGCGTCGTGCCGCCGAAGACCACGCGCCCGTCGTTGCCGAAACGGTGCAGCAGGTTGAACAGCAGATACGGCCGCAACAATCCCCGATCTCCGTCGTAGTTTGCTTCGAGCCGGGCGCCCACGCGGGCGAGCCAGCTATTCGTGTTGGCGAACGAGACGGTCGAGACGTCGTCGCTCAGATCATTGAGCGACTGACGCTGCCAGATGAGTTGCGCCTGCGGCTCGAGCGAGAGCGTTGGCGTGAGTGCGATCGGCCAACCTGTCTCGAGCGACGCGGCCAGCCCCGTGCCATGCGTGCTGCGGTTCACGCCATTGACCGGCCTCGATTCGTATTGCAGGCTCGAGGCGAGGAAGACTGCATCGGTGTACGCGCCGCCCGGCATCACATGCGTCCAGTACAGCCCGCCGCTGTACATGTCTAGTCCGAGCGAGCCGGTGTGCATGTCTTTCGTGCCGAGCGCGAAGCCCTGCACGTCGCCCGACGCACGGGTCCATCCGCCGAGAATCCCGACGTGGTCGCTATGGCCGCCGTCCGTGCGGCGAGCGAAGAGGTCGTGGCCGAGTTGCACGCCGCCGATGTTGCCGTCGAACTGGGGGGAGACGTCGCCCTTCGCGCGCAGTTGTTCCGTCTGGCCCCAGACGCGGGCCCAGCCGCTGGTGAGCCACCCTTTTTCGGTAAGCAACCCTTGCTGGCCCTGCCGTTCGTGGAACGTGCCCATCTGCGCGAAGCCGGCCGCTCGCGCGACTTCGGGCATTTCCGAGTACACGGGAACGGCGACGCGATAGATCGGCGCCGGGGCCTCGCCCACGGCGGCCACGGCCGGACTGCCGCTGGCCGCCACTGGCGTGAGCACCGTGCTGACCGTCTGGCCGCTGGCCGGGTCGAGCACCGTGGCGGTAGTGGCCGCGGGGACGGTCGAGCGCAGGAACCAGCTCTGCGTGCTGTCGGGCGTCGTGCCGCCCTTGTATAGAAAGTACGAGTAGGCACCGGCGCTGACCGGCCCGCCCAGCGTGAGCGCAGACGCCGCCGACGTGGCGCCGCCGACGGCATTGACGACCGGAATGCCGTTGCCGGTGGTCAAGGCGCCGAGGCCGTTCAGGTTGTTCACCACGAGCGTTGTACTGCCGCCAATGGCGCCGCCGCTCACGGTAAGCGGAGCGACGCGCGAGGCATCGTTGCCGAGCGCCGTGTCGATGGCCAGCGTGCCGTTCTGGCCGGTGTAGCCGCCCGCAATGGTCAATGTCCCGTTGCCGGCGCCGTCCCCGGGGTGCACGGTGCCGGCGTTGGTCACGTTGCCTGCCAGCGTGCCCGTGCCGGTCAGCGTGGCGCCCGAGGCGACGGTGGTCGCCGCGCCGCCGAGTGTGCTGCGCAGGTCCAGCACGCCGCTCTGGAGCTGTGCCGTCGTGAAATTGCCGCTGCCGGTCCATGTCCAGTTGTCGCCCTGCGCGAGCAGCGTGCCGAAGTTCACGAAGGCGTTACTCGCCGTGCCGGTGCCATGCAGGATCAGGCGGCTCACGGCGCTCGCGCCGCCGTCGGCGGTGCCGATGATCTGCGAGCCGGTTTGCAGCGTGAGCGTGTTCGAGCGCGCCGCCGCATTCATGGCGATGGCCGTTCCCGCGTCGCTCTGAATGAGCCCCGCGTTCGTGATCGAGATGGTGCCGTTGACGGTTCGCACGCCAAAGCCCTGCCGGCTGATGATCTGCCCGCCTGCCTGGTTCACGATGGACGACGTGAAGCCTTGCGCGGTGTTCGACACCACGGCGTCGCTGCTCACGCCGCGCGCCTCGATGTACCCACTGTTGGTGAGCTGGTTGTTGTTGCCCTGCATGAACACGGTGAAGGAGCGGTTCGACGCCGTCCCGCCGGTCGTGACGAGGGTGCCGGAGTTTGTCACCGTGCTCTGCCCGCCGACCACGCTGATGGCGCGCGAACCCGAGCCGTTTGCCGTGATCGTGCCCGTGTTGGTGAACGCGCTGTTCAGCCCCAGCCCCGACGACTGTCCCCAGGCGGCGGTCATGCCGAAGGCGTTCGGTCCGCTGACGGTGATGGCGCCGTGGTTGACGAGCGTGCCGCCGTTGCCGTTGCTCGCCATGCCGTCGTTCGAGGCGCCCGTCGTGGTGATGACCCCTGTCGAAGTGTTGACGAGCGTGTTCCCGTCGTTCGCGCCGAGCATGGCGGCGCCGCGGCCGCTGGCGCTCGTGCCGGTGAGGTCGATGGCACCCGCATTCGTGATCGTGCTCGCCGTGTCCACCGAGATAGTGGCCGCATTGGGCGAACTGCGCGTCGAGGAGACGGTGGCCCCTGGCGCGACGTTGACGGTCACGCCCGTGCTGCCGGCTTGCGCTGCGACGGCGCCGTCGGTGCCGGTGCAGGTCACGGTCGTGCCGCTCGCGGGCGCCGTGTTGTCGCAGGCGGCCCGTGCTTGACCGATCACGCAAAGCGAAAGCGCCACGATCAGCGGCTTGAGGGGCAATGAACAGCGTAGCGATTCGGCCTGCTCAACATCGACGCGCGAAGTCTGCATGTTGGACTCCCAGAGAATTTGGGGGGCGTTTGCGGTTCGCCGGGTGCATCCGAGTGCGTCAAAAATAATGGTTTTGCCGAAATCTTTCAAATCCTTACGTTGCAGGCCCGACACGCGTGCGCCAGACGCCGGCCGATTGAAACATCGGGACACTCCCGGCGCCATACCGGAATTGCCCGGCCGACATTGCGCCCATAGAATGGCGTCGTCGACTTCAGTCGCCGCGCTCCTGACATCCGAACCCTTCGCGCCGATGCCTGCCGCCATTCGTAATTCGCTTCTCTGGATCTTCGATGCGTTCGAGCGCAACGAGACGTACATTCACAAGCGGATGTTCGGCGCCGACGCGGCGTACCTGAACGGCTTGCAGTGCCTCGCCGTGATTGACAAGGATGCGCCGTGGGACGGCCTGCTCGTATGCACGTCTCACGTGCATCATGCGGCGCTGATCCGGGAGATGCCGGCGCTGCGTGTGCATCCGGTATTGGGGAAGTGGCTGTACGTGCCGCAGTCGGATCCGTCTTTCGAGGCGGTCGCACAGCGCGCCGTGGCGCTGGTCCTGGCGGGCGACCCGCGCATCGGGATCGAGCCGCGCCCGCGCGGACCCCGCCGGCCGCGCAAGTCCGGCCCGCCGCGCTCGCGTGGCCCGGCATGAGACGATTGGCATGCGCTGACGGCGGCCTCGCCCGCCCATGCCGCAGGCCGCCGGTCCGAACCCGGACGGCGAATCAGTCGGCCGCCACGTGCACCATTTCGTCGACTTCGCCGGGCGCTTTCTTTTTCAAGCGAATGAAGAGCAGCAGCGGCATGACGAGGACCGTGAGCCCCATCATCAGGCGGAAGTCGTCCAGATAGGCGATCATCGCCGCCTGCCGGGTGACTTCGGCGTTGATCGCGGCGATCGCGGCCGAGCCATATGTCTGTGCGTAGCTCTCCAGCCCCTGGGTGAACGGCGTGATGTGCTCCGAGAGCTGCGCGTGATTGACCTGCGTGTTTTGCGTGAGCAGCGTCTGCACGACCGAAATGCCGATGCTGCTGCCAATGTTGCGCGACAGGCTGTAGATTGCCGCCCCGTCCGCGCGCAGCGTGCCGGGCAGTGTCGCGAACGTCACCGTGGTGAGCGGCACGAAGACGAAGCCCAGTCCGAAGCCCTGGATCACGCCAGGCCAGACGATGTCCGACGGGCTCAGCGTCAACGAGTAGCCAGCCATCAGATAGAGCGAGTACGCGGTCAACGCGAAGCCGAAGCCGAGCAGATAGCGCACGTCGACCCTGCCCACGAGGCGCCCCACGACCAGCATCGCCGCCATCGTTCCCGCGCCCGAAGGCGCTGTCACGAGGCCCGTCAGGATCGCGGGATAGCCGAACAGGCTTTGAAGCATGGGAGGGAGCAGGGCGCGCGTGGCATACAGGATGATGCCGACCACGAAGATGTAGACCACGCCCGTGTTGAAGTTTCGGTCCCGTAGCAGGGCGCGATTGAAGAACGAGTGCTCGCCGGCCGTCCACGTATGGACCACGAAATAGGCGAAGCAGACGATGGCTCCGAGCATTTCCAGCCAGATTTCCGTCGAGTTCAGCCAGTCCTGCTGCTCGCCGCGATCGAGCAGCAACTGCAGCAGGCCGATGGCGAGGCTTAGCGTAACGAACCCGAGCGTGTCGAATTTGCCCGCTTTTTGCTCGGGCGGCTCCTTCAGGTAGGCGGCAATTCCGAGGAACGCGATGAGCCCGATCGGCAGGTTGATGTAGAAGACCCAACGCCAGTTGTAGCTGTCCGTGAGCCAGCCGCCGAGCGACGGGCCGAGAATCGGGCCAACCATCACGCCCATGCCGAACACCGCCATTGCCGAGCCGTGCTTGTGCGGTGGATTGATGTCGAGCATCGTCGCCTGCGAGAGCGGCACGAGGGCGGCGCCGCAAATGCCTTGCAGCAGCCGGGCCGCGACGATCTCCGAGAGCGACTGCGCCATGCCGCACAGCGCCGAGGCGATGGTGAAGCCGGCGACCGACCACAGGAATACGCGCCGCCGTCCAAAGCGCGCGCACAGGGTGCCGGTGAGCGGGGTGGCAATGGCCGCGGCCACGATATAGGACGTCAGCACCCAGGTAATCGAGTCCTGCGAGGCCGACAGGCTGCCCTGCATGTGCGGCAGCGCAACGTTGGCGATGGTGCTGTCGAGCGTCTGAAGCACGGTCGCCAGCATGACGGATACGCTGACGAGCGCCCGATGCCTGCCCGGATCGTCAGTGGTTTGTGGGGATGACACGGCGAATCCTCTGGTGGTCCTTGCGTTTGTCGTTGTCGTTGTCGTGGTCGCTGCCGTTGTTTTTGCGCGCGCCCGGCGGCCATGCCGTTGGCGCACGTGGTGCGCAGGCGCCGTCCGTCGTCTCCTCGCGATGGCCTTATTCCGGATCGGTCTGCCCGAGACGCCGCTCAGGCGCGGGGCATTCGGCCTCGGCGCGCGTGAGATTCGCGAGCACCTTGCCCAGCAGGCGGGTGAGCTCGGCGCGCTCGGCAGGCGTGAGGTCCTGCAGCGCCTCGCGCTCCGTGACGTTGGCAAAGGCGACGATCGTGTCGATCTTGGCCTCGGAGGCGTCTGTCAGATACAGCAGATGGGCGCGCTTGTCCTTCGGATCGCGCTCGCGGCGCACCAGCCCCTTTTCGCGCAGCCGGTCCAGCAGTCTGACGAGCGCCATCGGCGTCAACTCCATGCGTTCGGCCAGTTCGGCCTGCGTCTGAACCCCGTAGCGGTGCAGCATGACCAGCACGCGCGACTGGGCGCGCGTGAGATCGAAGTTGCCGCGGGCACGCCGGTCGAACAGCCGCGAATGAACGCGTGCCACGTCGTGCACCAGCGTGCCGAAACGGGATGACCAATCGATTTTCGGCATGTCGGTTCGTGCCGGGGCCGGGACAAAGCTGGAGAAAGCAGGAACAAACACCCTTGGGCCGGCAAATTAGTAAACAGGTTTATTATTTTGCCAGAGTCTTTCTTCGAACGGCAACTGTGGCAAATAGGTGACACCGGGCGACCGGCGACCGGGCAAAAACGCGGTTTTATCCGGCGCGACGGGCGTTTCCCGGCGGTTGGCGGGGCGAATCGAAAGACGGGCGAGCGAAGATCACGGAAGTGTGAAAAAGCCAGCAAAAATAAGCACTTGACACATTGCCCCGGCGGATCAAGAAAGGAATGGTGCGACGCATCGGCGAGACAGCCCGCGCGTGGCACCAGCCTCTTTTTTGACTCTAAGGAGTGTCAATCATGTTTGATCTTTCACAAGCTTCGGATGTGTTGTCGATGACAGAAGCGGACCGCTCGCACGGTCAACCTCACCGCACGTCCCCTTCGGCAGCAGTCGGTGTGGCCGCGCTGTGCGCAGCGCTGCCGACGGCGGGCATGCGTGAAGAGCGTTTGCCGTTCGTGATCACGATTGCCGGCGATGAGGCCGCGCTGCGCGACGCTGCGGCGATGCGCAGCGCGGCGTATGGCCGCCATCTGCCCGAACTCGCGGCCACGCTGAGCGAGCCCGAGCCGAGCGATCGGGAGCCGGGCGCTGTCGTATTGGTGGCGCGCGCGCGTCTGGACGGGGCGGTGATCGGCACCATGCGCATTCAGACGAACCGTTATCAGCCGCTGCATCTGGAAGCTTCCGCGCCGTTGCCCGACTGGCTCGACAGCGCGGCACTGGCCGAGGCCACGCGCCTGGGCGTGGCCGCCGGGGCCGTGGGGCGTGTGGTCAAGACCGCGCTCTTCAAGGCGTTCTATCAATATTGCCTGCTCAGCGGCATCGACTGGATGGTGATTACGGCGCGTCCGCCGCTGCACCGGCAGTACGAAGCGTTGATGTTCGTCGACGTGTTTCCGTCGCAGGCGCTCATTCCGATGGCGCACGTGGGTGGCATTGGGCACCGCGTGCTGGCGCTCGACGTCGCGCAGGCGCGTTCGCGTTGGCAGGCCGCGGGGCACCCGCTCTTCGACTACATGTGCCTCACGCATCACCCGGACCTGCGCCTGGGAGCACCGCTTGCGGAACCGTCGGCCCCGGTCGAATCCAGTGTTGGCGCGCGTTTGCGGGATTTATCTTTTGGTGCCGACGCGGTAGGATGCGTAGCATCGGGCTACAGCCTGGCGGTGTGATGCCGTTATTGGAAATAACGTTATCCCGTCGTGCGCAGGGTTGGGTGGTTGCAGCGACGGCGGTAGCGAGCAAGACGGGAGAGAAATACCTGCCCGTGTCCGCCGGGTCGACCGGCGGCACGGGACGGGGCCCTCCCGGCCGGCAAGGCGGGCAAGGACCGCCGCCTTGCCCGGCGACAAACGCGGGGGCGACCAACGAGACAAGGGCAGACGAGTCATATGGCGGGGGAACTCGGCAACGAGCGTGACCATCACGGCCGCAATTCGAACGATTTCACCGACGAGTTGGCAGAACTCTCCGGTTCGCGCAGGCGTTGGCGCGTCACCACGAGGCTCGACGAACTTTTTCGCAGCATCTCCCTGTACGCCGTGCCTGCAGCCATCATGCTGCTCTCGGGTATCGTGCTGCTGTTCCAGGAAAGCCAGTTCACCGTGCGCGGCGCCACGCCGCTTACCTTCCAGGCGCAAAACGATTTGCCCACGACGTTCGGCCCCGCGATGGTGTCGAACTCGCTCGAACGCGCACCCGCCGTCTCGCAATTCAGCACACAGCTCTCCGAAGCGCCTGTGTGGTTCCGGGTGAACGTGCTGCCGGTGGGCGGCGATCAGCACACGGTCATCGAATTCCCTTCGCGCCATGCGCAGACGCTGGCCTGCTGGCGTGATCCCGAGGCGCCGGCCATCGGGCGCGCCGATCGCGCCGCCGTGAGCGGCGCGATTCGCGTCTCCAAGGCCGGCTTTGCCATCGATCTCGGCCACCTCACGGCGCCCGTCGGCCTGCTTTGCCAGGGCACGTTCTTCGGGCCGGCGCATCTGACCCTCGTGGCGTGGCCTGCCGCGCAATTGCGAGTCTCCGAAACCGAATTCCAGCGCAGCAACGGGTTGCTCGAAGGCGGCTTGCTCACGCTCTCGGCGTTCGTGCTCGTGACGGCCATCATCAACAAGGAATGGCTGTACGTGCTGTTCGCCGCCTGGCTCATCGGTAACCTGCGCCTCGCGGCGAACTCGCTCGGCGCCGATACGCAGTGGCTCGAGCGCACCATCCCGACCGACTGGGACGCGCTCGTGCGCAAGGCGACGTTCGCCGTCTACTACGTGCTGACATATTCGCTCTTCACGCAGCTCTTCAAGCGCGAGCTGCGTCGCATCGGGCTGCGCTGGATGGTGATGGTGCTGCAGTGGGCCGGCGTGGTGCTGTGCTGCGCGGCGATTGCGCTGCCGTATGCGCATTTCATCCCGGTGCTGTGGAGCGTGGCCGCGCTGGGCATTGTCATCGTACTGATTCTGCTCGCGCGCATTCTCGTGATCACCCGTTCGCGCGTGGCGGTGTGGTACAGCGCGTCGCTCGCCATCGTGCTGTTCGCCACGTTCTCCGAGGTGATCGCCGCGGCGTTCAACGCACGCGCGCTATCCTCGGCGCTCAACAGCGTGACCGCGGCATTGTTCTCGAGCCTGATGGCGGCGCTGGCGATCGCCGAGCAGATGCGCGCCGAGCATCAGGGCAAGCTCGAGGCCCAGGCCGAGCTGCGTAACGCTTACGACGTGACGCCGGTCGGGCTCTTCACGCTCAACGACCAGGGGGTGTTCGTGCGCGGCAACGCGGCGCTGCACACCATGCTGGGCATTCCCAATATCGAGGCCCGCACGTACCGCTGGGACCAGTTCTTCGGCCAGAGCACATGGCGCATGCTGCTCGACGTTGCCCAGCACAGCGACGAGTCGGAGTTGGAAATTCTCTCGTTGCCGCGCGACGACGGACGCACGAGCCGCTATCTCGTCAAGGCGATCTTCGCGGACGGGCGCATCGAGGGCTCGCTGCAGGACATTACCGAGCGCGCCCGCACGATGGAACAATTGCGCTACCTCGCGGAAAACGATCCGCTTACCGGCGTATCGAACCGGCGCGGTATCGAGAAGGCGCTCGGCGAGGCGATTCGCACGTTGTCCGACGCACGTCCCGCCGCGCTGGCCTACCTCGATCTGGACCGCTTCAAGCTCGTCAACGACCTGTTCGGCCACGCCGCGGGCGACGAGGTGCTGCGCCAGGCGTGCGACCGCATGCGTGCAAGGCTGTCCGCCGACCAGAGCGTAGGGCGCACGGGCGGCGACGAGTTCATCGTCGTCTTCCGGGACGCCACGATCAAGGAGGCGGCCGCGATCGCGCGCCGGCTCGTCGACGCCATCGCCGGCGAGCCGTACCAGATCGGC
The DNA here is from genome assembly GCF_002216225.1 of Pandoraea sp. CB10b_02. Classification (NCBI taxonomy): domain Bacteria; kingdom Pseudomonadati; phylum Pseudomonadota; class Betaproteobacteria; order Burkholderiales; family Burkholderiaceae; genus Pandoraea; species Pandoraea sp. CB10b_02. Next base: position 337,156 of record NZ_NJGW02000001.1, on the reverse strand, counting down.
GAGCGGGCGTTCCAGGTGCGGGCGTCGGCCGGGGTGATCGAGCTCACGACCGACATGCGCGTGCCCGACGCCATCTCGTCGGCCGATCGTGCGTGCCGCGAAGCCAAGAAGAGCCGGCGCGACCTGGTCGTCTACGAGCGCGGGGCGGCCGCGTTCCGCGAGCGGCTCGCCGAGCTTCGGCTCATCGACGCGCTCGACGCCGGCCTTGCGCCCAATACGCTTTTTCTCGAGATGCAGCCGATCATGGAGATGGCCTCGCCGGGCGAGTCGCTCAACTTCGAGGTGCTGCTGCGCATGCGCGACTCGGACGGCAACATCGTGCCCGCTTCACGCATCATCAGCGCGGCCGAGGAGAACGGCAGCATCGGCATGATCGACAAATGGGTGCTGACGAACACGCTGGCGTGGATCGACGCGCACCGCGATCGGCTCGCGAAGACGCAGTTCGTCTGCGTGAACCTCTCGGGCGCGTCGCTCAACGACGAGCATTTCGTGCGCGACATCTTCGCCACGCTGGCCGCGCACGAACGCTCGGTCGAGCTGCTGTGCATCGAGATCACCGAAACCGTGGCGCTGCACGATCTGGACAACACGCGGCGTTTCGTCGATCGTATTCATCAGTTGGGCGGGCGGATCGCGCTCGACGACTTCGGGGCCGGTTTCAGCTCGTTCTCCTATCTGAAGGACCTGGCGGTCGACGCCATCAAGATCGATGGCGCCTTCGTGAAGAGCATGGCGGCGCACCCGGCCAATCTGGCCATCGTCGAGGCGATCGTCGCGCTCGCCAAGAATCTGGGCATTCGCAGCGTGGCCGAATGGGTGGAGGACGCCGCCACGCTCGAAGCGCTCTCCGAGCTCGGCGTGGACTACGTCCAGGGCTTTCTCATCGCGCGACCGCAGACGCCGGAGGCGATTCTCACTGCCGATTCGGCCGCCAGCTTCGTGCGCGACCCGGCACTCGCGTCGCTGCTCGTGCAGCTCGGTCAGGCGTTCTATCCGCGGGCGGGGGGCAGGGCGGCCCTGCATTGAGGGGAGCCGGCGCCCGGCGCACTCCGCCGCCATGCTCGGGAATGCGCAACGTTCGGCTGCATTGTCCGCATTTTTCGCAATGCTCTCTTTCTCGATGTCCGGCCGCCACTATCGATTCTGACGGGTGCAATGCCCGCAAAGCCCCGCGAATGGGGCTTTTTCATGTCAAGCCCCATGTCCTGCCCCGACATCGGAGCGTAACCTGACGTAAGATTTCCATTTGGAATAAATCTTGTCCCTCGGCATGCCAAGGGGCAGAATCTGACCATCGACGTGATGGGGCCATGTCCCCATGCGCCGTGGGCTGCAGCCGGGTTCAGGGGGAACGCGGCGATGCACCGGCCTGCGGCCGCTCGGCCAAACACAGACACGCGACGAGCAACGGGGTTAGGACCGCGGGCATCCGGAAGGCGCCTGCGGCGCGACCGGAACACCTAACCAAAAGAACGACAATGATTTCGTCTATTTTGAAACTCGCGTATCGCTACAGCCATACGGCGAAGTGGCGGCACAACGAGCGGCTGTGGCCGCATGCGCGAATCGAGCACGATGGCGTGGGGGCCATCGAGCGCTTCACCTGGCGCGGACGCCCGGTGCCGCTGGCGCGGCGCGCGGACCTGCAACGCCTGCGTCAGACGCCGTGCCATATCATTGCGAGCGGACCGTCGGTGGCGGACATCGACTATGAAGCGCTGCCGATGCATCACGTCATGGGCGTGAACGGGGCCATTGCGCTCATTGATCGCGCGCCCGTCAAGTTCGACTATTACTGCATTCTCGACGCAGGCTTCGTGAGGCAGCGCCCCGACCTGGCGCGCCGCATCATCGCGCGCGATCTCGTGCTGTTCGTCACGCCGGTGGTACTGGCGCGGCTGCTGGAGAGGTATCCGCCGTCGGCGTTCGGCTGTCGGTTCTATCTGGTGGACGACATCTTCAAACGCGGCCTCGAAGCCGCGCGCACGCCCGCGTCGCTGCGCGCCAACGCGCGCGTGGCGGCGAGCGCGGCGTTCTTCGGCGAGCACGGGCGTCTCGGGTTCAGCTTCGACATCGACAACGGCTTCTTTCACGGTGGCACGGTAGCCTACTTCGCGCTGCAAGTGGCCACATGGCTCGGTTTTACCGAGCTGTATCTGCACGGGGTCGATCTGCGCGACGCGGCGCACACGCCGCGTTTCTACGAGACGATGCAGACGCGGGCGCCAACGCGTCTCGATGCCGAATTCGCGAGCCTGATCGAGCCGTCGTTCCGGCATGCCGCCGAGGTGCTGCGCGCGCGCGGCGTGCGCGTCGAGAACCTGTCGCGCGTGAGCGCGCTGGGTGAGGACATCTTCCCGAAGGTCGACTGGCGTTCGTTGCGCCGCCGCAATCTGAGCCTCGTGGTGCCCGGCGAAGCCGTGTCGCCCGCAATGGTCCAGGGTGCGGATGGCGCCGCGTCCCCCATGCTGCGCCCGACCGGCACGCACTGACGACGCGCCAGGTCTCGGTCTGCCGCCGGCCGCTGCGTCGGTCCGTCAGTCGTGGAGCGCGCCAAATCTCGCCAGACCGCGCCAGACCGCGTCAGATCGCGCCATTCGGACCGCCCGGCGGTGGCCTACCTGCTACAATCGCACTCCGGGTTTTCCTGAAGCACGAGCGATTATGGGGTTTGGCTGGTTCGGACTGTCGACGTTTTGGTTGCTGGCATTGTGCTGGCCTGGCGTCCGGGGTCTGCTTGGCGGTGAGATTCGACTCTTCGGCCCCGGCACCCTGCGCATGTTGCTTGGCGTGCCGCTCACGATGGTGTCGAGCGCCACGCTGGCCGCATTGACGGGCGGCGAAGGCAACACCGCCGGCGGCAGCGTCGGCCAGTCGCTCGCCCACGGCCTGCAATTGGCGCTCGGCGGCACGCTCGCCATGGGCCTCGCCGGCGTTGTCCTTCTCTTTTCTCTTCCGCTCGTCTTTGGCACCACGTGGTGGGGCATGTTCGCGCGTGCGAAGCCCACGGCGGACGATGACGACGAATCCCCTTACGAGACGCGTTTTGCCGGCAGTGCCGGTGAACCGGTGCGGGGACTGTCGCAAATGTCGCAACTGTCGTTCGGCGGGCCACACGAGCGTGGCGAACGCGGCGAGCGGTTCACACCAACGTTGGGGCAGGGTCATCACAACGCGGGGCATTTGACCGAAGGGGCAACGCCCCGCCGGCGCGGGCTTGCCGCGCAGCCGCGCTGGAAGCTCACCGACGAAGAGCGCGCGCGGCTCGATGCGATGCAGCCGCCGCCGCTCGCTACGCGAGGCGCACCGCGCGCCGAACCTTCGTTCATGCGCGCCGGCGCGGCGCGTGTGGCGAGGAGGGAGCCCGCTGTCGGACGTGCGGCTGCGCCGGCGGTCGGCGCGGCAACAGCGGCTGCCGCTTCGCCCCATGCCACGGCAGGCGCGCGCGCCGTACTGCCGCGTGGCGCCTATGTGTTGCGCACCGCGCGTGGCGATACGATCACGGCGCCCGAGTGGGTCCGTGCCGAGCCGAGTCTGCGCGCGCAAGACGCGCGCGGTCCGGCAGCGCGACGCGGCGCGTCTGCGGCTTCCAGCCTTTCCAGTGCTTCCAGTGCTTCCGGCCCTCGTGCCATGCCCGCGCCGATCGCCCAGCGCACATCCTCGCTGACGGCGCAGAAGCCCTCGGTCGCGGCAGTCGGTGACGCCACGCAGCCGGCATCCGGCGGCGCTCTGCATTCGACGTCGACTGCTGACGGCGCCCCCGGTCATCGCCGCCCGGTCGGGGTGGCCCCGGCCCACCTGCGCGGCACGATCGTCCACAGCCCGTTCCGCCAACCGCAGTTGGGGCTGGAGGATGTGCCCCCGCGTGGCGCGTCGCCCGTCGCGACGCACTCACCGGTCGTCGTCGCGGCTTCTCCCGATACTCTCGTGGCCGCTGATGACGGCATGCCGGGCGTGGCAAGTGACGGCATGAGTTCGCCCGAGGCGCCACCGATCCGGGGCGCAGCCTCGTGGTCCGCGATGGACGCCGCATCGCCGCTCACGTCCGACGTCGCGGAATTCTCGCCGCTCGATTTGTCCCCGAAGGCAACGCCCGACGAGCCGCCTGCCGCTGCGCCATCAACGCCCACGCCGGCAATGCTCGCCGAGCAGGAAGCCGCGCGCGTCGCGCAACAGGCGAGGATGCAGGCGCTCGCCGCCTTGCGCGAGGAAGCCGAAGCACTGCTTCGTGACTTGCGCGAGTGGTCCTCCGCAATGGAAGCGCCGGTGACCGTCGTGGGCGGCAGCGCCATCGCGAAGGCGGCCGACCATGTCGCTGCGCACGCAGCACAGCCGGCGCCCGCCGTGGACGAGACGCCCCAGTTGCGCGAAGCGGCGCAGACCGAATCGCGGGCGCGCGCGGAGGTGCTGGACGTTCCGCCAATGGTGTTGATCGCGCCGCCGCCCGGACAACCGGCTGGTGCCGCGCGCCGCCCCTTCCTGTTCGCCGATGTGCTGGCGAGCGTGCAAGTGCAAGAGCCGGCGACGGCGGCGGCGGCGACCGTGTGCGCACCGGAGACCGCGCCCGGGCGCGCGTCCGAGTCGGATGAACCCGCGGGGCAAGCCAGCGGATCGACCACCAAACCGCACTACGTTTTGCGCGCCGACGGCACCTGGGCTCGCGCCGAACCGGACGCCGCAGCGTATGGCGCATTGCCGACGACCGCGCCGCGCGAAGCCGCGTTTACCGCCGACGCACCGCGCGAGCTGCCAACGCCGCGCGAGCCGATCGCCTACGACCTTCCGTCGCTCGACCTGCTCAGTCCGGCGACGTCGCAAGACGTGGCGAACGTCGTATCCGACGAGACGCTCGCCGCCGTCGGACAACTGATCGAGCAGCGGCTCGCCGAGTTCAAGGTCCCGGTGACGGTGGTAGGTGCGTCGGCCGGCCCGGTCATCACGCGTTTTGAAGTCGAGCCTGCAGTGGGCGTGCGGGGCGCGCAGGTCGTCGGTCTCATGAAGGATCTGGCCCGGGCGCTGGGCGTCACCTCGATTCGCGTGGTCGAGACGATCCCAGGCAAGACCTGTATGGGCCTCGAATTGCCGAACGCGCAGCGCCAGATGATTCGCCTGTCCGAGATCCTGACCGCGCCGGCGTTCGACTCGCACCGCTCGCGCCTGGCGCTGGCGATGGGCAAGGACATCACGGGCGAGCCCATCGTGGCCGATCTTGCCCGGGCACCGCACTTGCTGGTGGCCGGCACGACCGGCTCGGGCAAGTCGGTGGCGGTCAACGCCATGATCCTGTCGCTGCTGTACAAGGCCACGCCAGACGACGTGCGTCTCATCATGATCGACCCGAAGATGCTGGAACTGTCGGTCTACGGCGGCATTCCGCATTTGCTCGCGCCGGTCGTCACGGACATGAAGCAGGCCGCGCACGCACTGAACTGGTGCGTTGGCGAGATGGAAAAGCGCTACCGGCTGATGTCGGCGCTCGGCGTGCGCAATCTGGCTGGCTACAACGAGAAGATCGACGCGGCGCGGGCCGCCGGCAAGAAGATCGGCAACCCGTTCTCACTCACGCCCGATGCCCCGGAGCCGCTCGATCGCCTGCCTTTCATCGTGGTGGTGATCGACGAGCTGGCCGACCTCATGATGGTGGCAGGCAAGAAGATCGAGGAACTCATCGCACGGCTTGCACAGAAGGCCCGCGCGGCCGGCATTCATCTGATTCTCGCAACGCAACGCCCGTCGGTCGACGTGATCACCGGCCTCATCAAGGCGAACATTCCGACGCGCGTGGCGTTCCAGGTCTCGTCGAAGATCGACTCGCGCACCATCCTCGATCAGATGGGTGCGGAGTCGCTGCTCGGCCAGGGCGACATGCTGTTTCTGCCGCCGGGCACGGGCTATCCGCAGCGCGTGCATGGCGCGTTCGTGGCCGATGACGAAGTGCATCGCGTGGTGCAGCACTGGCAGCAATACGGCGAGCCCGAGTACGACGAAGCGATCCTCGCCGGCGATCCGGCCGAGGCGGCCCCGGGCGATCTGTTCGGCGAGTCGCCAGGCGACGCCGAAGCCGATCCGCTCTATGACGAAGCGGCGGCGTTCGTGCTTGGTTCGCGGCGTGCGTCGATCTCGGCGGTGCAGCGTCAATTGCGCATCGGCTATAACCGGGCGGCGCGTCTCATCGAACAGATGGAAACCGCCGGGCTGGTCAGCCCGATGGGCCGTAACGGCGCCCGCGAAGTGATCGCGCCGGGCGACTAATCGCCGTCGCTTACATCTCCCTTACGACCCGCATTTCAAGTCGAACTCTTTGGCACTCCGTGCCGATCTCCGGACACGCGCCATACATGGCGCGCGCCGCCAAAACCCTCCGCAAACCCGCGCCAATGCGCGATGACGGGCCGCAAACCCCCGTGCCGATAGGGGTATTCCCGCCTTTGCGGGCGAAACTCAGCGATCACATAATCGGCGCGCTAGGTTGGTCGTTCGACGCGTGCTTGATGGTATCGCCCTGACACGAATTACAAGACCGGGGCGGTGCAGACGGGGAAGACAACCCGTGAGTCGCGCATCCCACGGCAGGGCCTGCGACACCAGGAAATCGCAGTAAAAAAGCGTCATATCGAAACGCATCGCACCGAAGGAGACCCTTATGCAATTCCGATTCAAGCTCATGGCGGGCGCCGTGGCATTCGCGCTGTCTGCCTCCATGGCCATCGCGGCCGATCCGATCAAGATCGGCGTGTCCGGCCCGTTTACCGGCGGCTCGTCGTCGATGGGCGTTTCCATGCGCGATGGCGTGCGTCTGGCCGCCGCGGAAATCAACAAGGCCGGCGGCGTGCTGGGCCGTCAGATCGTGCTCGTCGAGCGCGACGAAGAAGCCAAGAACGAGCGCGGCGTGCAAGTTGCGCAGGAACTGATCAACAAGGAAAAGGTGGTCGCCACGGTCGGCTACATCAATACCGGCGTGGCGCTCGCCTCGCAGCGCTTCTACCAGGACGCCAAGATTCCGGTGTTCAACAACGTGGCCACGGGCACCGTCATTACCGAGCAATTCAAGCCGCCCCAGTACCCTGACAACTACGTTTTCCGCAACTCGGCCAAGGACAGCATCCAGGCGCCGATGATCGTGGAGGAGGCGATCACGCGTCGCGGCTTCAAGAAGCCGGCGATCCTGGCGGACTCGACCAACTACGGTCAGCTCGGCCGCGAGGATCTTGAAAAGGCGCTCAAGTCGAAGGGGATCACGCCGGTCGCCGTCGAGAAGTTCAACATCAAGGACGTCGACATGACGGCGCAGTTGCTCAAGGCCAAGCAGGCCGGCGCCGACGTGATCCTCACCTACGGCATCGGCCCGGAACTGGCGCAGATCGCCAACGGCATGGCCAAGCTCGGCTGGAAGCTGCCGATCGTCGGCAGCTGGACGCTCGCGATGGCCAACTACATCGACAACTCGGGCGTGAACGGCGAGGGTGCGCGCATGCCCCAGACGTTCATCCAGGAGCCGAACACGCCCAAGCGCAAGGCATTCATCGATGCTTATCTGGCCATGTTCAAGCCGAAGAACAACCGTATCGACTCGGCGGTCTCGGCGGCGCAGGGCTACGACTCGATCTACCTGCTCGCCGCGGCGATCAAGCAGGCCGGCAGCACGGACGGCCCGAAGGTGCGCGCTGCGCTGGAAGACCTGAAGACGCCGGTCGAGGGCGTGGTCACGACTTACGACCACCCCTTCACGCATGACGATCACGATGCCATCACCGCCAACATTCCGGTGTTCGGCGAAGTGAAGGGCGGTCGCGTGGTGTACGCCTACGACAGCGATCTGAAGGCCGGCAGCAAGGTCCGCGAGAAGACGGCCAGCAAGTAAGCCGCATTTCCATCCAGCGCTGCATCCTGCAGCCATGACGGGTGAACGACCGCGCGTGTCGTTCGCGTCCCGCGCGCCAATGACGGCGCAGCGCGGCGCGGCGCACGCGCCGTATCGATACCCGACGCCTTGCGCCGGCACGCGGGACCGGCGCAAGGCGAGCGTCCCGAATGCCTCCCGTGCATCGCTCGTAGGCTCGCACTCGCGAGAGAGGAACGCATGACCATCCTGATTCAACTCATCTACAGCGGTATCGCGCTGGGGATGATCTACGCCGTGATCGCCTTCGGTTACCAACTGACTTTCGCGACGTCCGGCACCCTGAACTTCGGCCAGGGCGAAGCGCTCATGCTCGGCGCGCTGGTCGGCCTCACACTGGTCGACACCCTCGGTCTGAACTACTGGCTGATGGTTCCCATCGTCTGCCTGTTCGGGCTGGTGCAAGGCGCGCTGGTCGAGCGCATCGGCGTCAAACCGGCGCTGAGAATCAAGTCCGAGTTCGGCTGGATCATGTCCACCATTGCGCTGGGCATCATCTTTCGCAACGTCGCGGAGAACGTGTGGGGCCGCGACGATCTGAAGTTTCCGTCACCGCTTCCCGAAGCGCCGGTCAAGCTCGTCGGCGCCAACGTGCTGCCGATGGAGTTGCTCGTGGTCGCCGGCGCACTGCTCATGATGGCCGCCGTCGAGTTCTTCAACCGGCGTTCGATATACGGCAAGGCCGTCGTGGCGACCGCCAACGACCGCGACGCCGCCGGCCTGATGGGCATCAACACCAGCCTGGTGATTACGTTCTCGTATGCGCTCTCGTCGATGGCCGCCGCGTTCGCCGGCGTGCTCGTGGCGCCGCTCACCCTCACGGGCGCCACGATGGGCGCGGTGCTCGGCTTGAAGGCATTTGCCGTGGCAATCATCGGCGGGCTCTCGAGCGGCATGGGCGTGCTCGTCGGCGGCGTGATTCTCGGCGTGGCCGAAACCACCACTGCGTTCTATCTCTCGACCGGGTACAAGGACGTGCCGGGTCTCGTGCTGCTGCTGCTTGTGCTGGCCGTGAAGCCGGCGGGCCTGTTCGGCAAGACCGCCATCAAGAAGGTGTAACCATGACCGCACAGACCTCCACCGCTCGCGCGGACCGCGATCTCGGCGGCCTGCGTGTGGGCACGAAACTCGCCGCGATCCTCGCGATCGTGGCGCTGTTCGGCTTCCCGCTGGCCGTCGGCAATCCGTACTACATCCACATGATCGAGACGATCATGATCTACGCGATCCTGCTTTTCGGGCTGGATATCGTCGTGGGCTACACCGGGCAGGTGTCGTTGGGCCACGCGGGCCTGTTCGGCATCGGCGCCTACGTGGCGGGCGTATTCTTCGCCAAACTGGGTCTCACGCTGTGGCTGGCGCTGCCCGCCGCCATTCTGATCACGGCGGCGTTCGGCGCGGTGCTCGCCTTGCCGGCGCTGCGCGTGATCGGCCCCTATCTGGCCATGGTGACGCTGGCGTTCGGCACCATCATCCAGATCCTCATCAACGAAATGGACTTCCTCACGGCCGGGCCGCTGGGCATCAAGCTGACGAAGCCGCTCATCGGCGGGCATCCGATCGATGAAGTCGAGTACTACTGGCTCGTCGCCGTGTTGCTGCTGCTGAGCATGCTCGTGGCGCACCGTATCCTGAAGTCGCACCTCGGGCGCGCATTCGAAGCGCTGCGCGATTCGCCGGTCGCCTCCGACTGCATGGGCGTGTCGGTGTACCGCTACAAGGTGTATGCGTTCGTGATCAGCGCCGGGTTTGCCGGCCTGGCGGGCAGCCTCTACGCCTACTCGGAGCAGTACATCTCGCCCAATACGTACAACTTCGAGCTCACGATCCTGTTCCTGCTCGCGGTCATCATGGGCGGGCGCAAGACGCGCAGCGGCTCGCTGCTGGGCGCGGCCATCATCGTGCTGCTGCCGCAGCTGCTCGACGACATCGGCGTCTTTCGCATTGTCGCGACGGTGATCGCGGCGGTGACGGCGGTCGTCGCCGTTGCGGCAATCGCCAAGGCGCGCACAACGCTCGCCAAGGCAGCCGTGCCGATCGTCGGCACGATTGCTCTGGCCGGCGTCACGTGGTGGCGCGAGAGCATCACGGACTGGCGCCTGACGATCTTCGGCCTGATGATCCTCTTCGTCGTGTATTACCTGCCCGACGGCATTATCGGCTTTCTGCGCTCACGCATCCTGCATCGCCGCCGCACGGTGACCGTGTCGGCGACCCAGGTCGACGAAGCGAGCGCCGGCGGCGCCGATCCGGTGCTCGCCGCAGCGGCGAGCGGGCCGGAAGAACTGCTCAAGGTGCGCCAGTTGCTGATGCAGTTCGATGGCCTGAAGGCGCTCAACCAGGTGGACCTCACCGTCAGGCGCGGCACGATCCACGGGCTGATCGGCCCGAACGGCTCCGGCAAGAGCACGATGATGAACGTGCTCACGGGCATCTACGTGCCGACGGCGGGCAGCATCGAGTTCGCCGGACAGTCGCTGGCCGGGCGCACGTCGTCGGACATTGCGCTATCGGGCGTGGCGCGCACGTTCCAGAACGTGCAGCTCTTTGGCGAAATGACGGCGCTCGAGAACGTGCTCGTGGGCTTGCATCACACCTTCGATTCGACGCTGGTCGACGTCTCGCTGCGGCTGCCGCGCTACAAGCGTGAGGAGGACGGCGCTCGCGCGCGCGCCATGCGACTGCTGGAGTTCGTGGGGCTGACGGCGCTTGCCGACGAGGAGGCGCGCAATCTGCCCTACGGCAAGCAGCGTCTGCTCGAAATCGCCCGCGCGCTGGCGCTCGATCCGCGCCTGTTGCTGCTCGACGAGCCGGCCGCCGGTCTTACGGCGCCCGATATACGGGAGCTGCTCGCGATCATCCGCAAGATCCGCGACCATGGCATCACGGTCATTCTGATCGAGCACCACATGGACGTGGTGATGAGCACGTGCCAGACGGTGTCCGTGCTCGACTTCGGGCAGAAGATCGCCGAAGGGCTGCCGGCGCAGATTCAGGCCGATCCGAAGGTGATCGAAGCGTATCTGGGTGGCGCATCGACCGCGCACTGACGACACGCGCGACGGCTCGCCTCGCGCTGCCTCGCGCGGCAACGACGAACAAACGGAACCACTATGCTTTCCATTCGTAATCTGCAGGCCGGCTACGGCAAGGTGCAGGTGCTGCACGGCATCGACATCGATGTGCCGAGCGGTCAGGTCGTCACGCTCATCGGCTCGAACGGGGCGGGCAAGACCACCACCATGCGCGCGGTGTCGGGGATGATCAAGCCGACGTCGGGCGAAATCACGCTGGGCGACAAGCGCATCGACGGGCTCGATTCGCATCGCATCGCCAAGCTCGGGCTGGCGCATTCACCCGAAGGCCGGCGTGTGTTCGCGACGATGTCGGTGACGGACAATCTTCGGCTGGGGGCCTTTGCTCGCCTGACGGGCAGCCGTCCCCGCGGCGACGTGGCGGCGGACCTCGAGCGCGCGATGGACCTGTTTCCGCGGCTCAAGGAGCGCCGCAATCAACTGGCGGGCACGCTCTCCGGCGGCGAACAGCAGATGCTCGCCATGGCGCGCGCGGTCATGCTGCGCCCGGACATCGTGCTGCTCGACGAGCCGTCGATGGGGCTCGCACCGATTCTCGTCGACGAAGTGTTCCGCATCATCGGCAATCTCAAGGCGGAGGGCGTGACGATGCTGCTCGTCGAGCAGTTCGCCGCGGCAGCGCTTGGCGTTGCGGACTACGGCTATGTGCTAGAGAACGGGCGCATTTCCGTGCACGGCCCGGCCGAGCGCCTGCGCAACGACGATGCCGTGCGCGCGGCGTATCTGGGCGGCGGCGGTCACTGAGATGTCACGGGCGCGCGAGCGGCCCGCCGATGACGACGGGCAGCCTCATGGCTGCCCGTCGTGCTTCCGGGGCAAGGGATGTGCGCGCGTCGAGCCTTGTCCCCTCGCACCGCGCTGCGGCCCGTCGTCCGGCCGGTCAGAACGTGGCGGCAAGTTCGCGCAGCGCGCCGAACGCTTCGCGCAGCTCGGTGCGTAGCACGCCGACGAGCTCGGCCGCCGGCATGGCGCGGGCAAGCGGCGCGGCCTGTCCGGCCCATTGCGCGCCGTAGTCGCCGTTGCCCTTGGCCTTGGCCGCGGCGTTGAGCGCCTTGCCCGCATCGTAAGTCACGGGATAGGCGGGCAGTGCGGGGCGACCGGCCGCCTGTTCCAGTTCGTAGAGGCGATTCACGAAGCCGCGGGCGGGACGTCCCGAAATCGCGCGAATGAGGGCGGTGCGCGGCGGCTGCGCGCCCGTCATGCGCTCGCGGTAGGCGGCGTCTGCCGACGATTCGGGACAGGCCACGAACGCCGTGCCGAGTTGTGCCGCCTGCGCGCCAAGCGCGAGCGCGGCTGCGATACCGGCACCGTCCATGATGCCGCCCGCCGCGATCACCGGTACCGACGTGTGCGTGACGATCAACCGCACGAGCGCGAGCGTGCCGAGCTGTTCGTCGTCGCTCGGCACGCCATCGCCAAGATCTTCGAAGCGGCCGCGGTGACCGCCGGCCTCGTAGCCTTGTGCAACGATGGCGTCGACCCCGGCCGCTTCGACGGCCCTGGCTTCGGCGAGATTGGTCGCCGTGGCAAAGAGCGTGATGCCGGCCGCGTGCAGGGCGTCGATCTTCTCCTGCGACGGCAGCCCGAAATGGAAGCTCACCACGGCCGGACGCTCCTCCAGAAGCACCGCGAACATTGCCTCGTCGACCACGAAGCTTTTGTAGATCTCGCTGAGCGTTGCCGGCGGCGTGGCGTCGAAGCGCGCGAATTCCGGTGCGAGGTAGGCAAGCCATGCGGCGTCGCGCGCCGCGTCGAGCCTGGCCGGCGCGTGGCAGAACACATTGACGTTGAACGGCTTGCTGGTCAGCGCGCGCGTGTCCCGGATGGCCTTGCGCGCGGCTTCGGCGCCCATGGCCGCCACACCGATCGAGCCGAGACCGCCGGCGTTGGAGACGGCAGCGGCCAGCGCGGGCGTCGACGTGCCGGCCATCGGGGCCTGAATGATCGGGGCGAGCAAGCCGAAACGCTCGATGAGGGCGCGATTGCGCGATTGGGCGGCATGGGAATTGGACATGACGATCTGCACCTTGGTGTGTTCGGGAACGGGGGGAACCGCAGCAGTCACAGCACGCAGTATGTTCACTATGGCATACGTGCGCAACGCACCAAAAGATACCACCAATATGCACCTTTATGCAGGCCAGCGATCGGCGTCACCCGGCTCAGGCGCGGTCTCGGTCCTGTTGTTCCCTCGAGGGCGGGGAGTCGTTCCGGCGTTCTGCCGTCGTGCGTCCCGTCATAGGTTTGTCGGCCCGTGCGCTATCCCGTGCGTTATCCCGTGCGAGTGGGGCTGCCGCCGTGAGTGGCGTCGGCCTCTGCGTGCGCGCCGCAGCCGACGTCCTCTCCCATCAGGTCGGCCGCGCGCGAGCGCTGCATGTCGGCACGCCGGAAGTAGCCGATGACCGTGGCCACGCTCGTGTGGCCCGTCATCGCCATGGTTTCGGCCAGTGGCACCTGCTGCCGTGCCGCTTCCGTCACGAAGCCCGCCCGCAGCGAGTGCGCCGAGAAGTTGCCTTCGAGCCCGGCAAGCGCGCAGCGCTCGCGAACGATGTCGCGCACCGCCGCTTCGGTCAACGCTTCGCCCACATGCCCGCCACGCCGCACGCGGCGGAAGATGGCGCCCTGCGTGATACCGGCAGACGTGAGCCAGTCGGTGAGCGCGACGCCCGCGGCGCCGGTCACCGGTTTCTCGTTTTCCGGCAGGTCTGCGCCTTGCTGGTTCGTTTTCGACCAGGCCAGCGTGTAGACGTAGCGATCCGGCCCCGTGCGCCGCACGTTCTCGCATGTCGCGCGCACGACTTCCGAGCGACGGCGCCCGCCGCTGGCCCAGGCGAACAGTAGCAATGCGCGGTCGCGCTTGCCCCGCAGCGAGTTGTCGCAGGTGGCAAGCATGGCGCGCAGCGGCTCGCGCGTGATGGCGTCCTTCCGGGCCGTTCGGACACCGCGTCTGGCATACGCGCGGCGCGTCTTCGCGAGCAGCTCGCGGACGGCGGGCTCCGCACAGGGATTGGGCAGACCTCGCGACGTATGCAGCTTGCCGATGACACTCAGCCGGTGCAGCAGCGTTGCCAGCGAGGGCGGTCCGGGGCGCGCTTTAAGCCCTTGTGCGACGAGTTCGGCATCGAGCTCGGCCGGCATTTCGGTCGTCAGCTCGTCTTGCCCCTGACCTTTGCCGTGACCTTTGCCCTGACGCTGCGCGTGGTCGACGACGAATTGCACGATGGCCGCCGGCGATAGCGGCGTGACGAGCGTCTGACCATATCGCAGACGATACCAGCCCATCCAATACCGCATGGCGGATCGATAGCTCTGCTGCGTATTGACCGACTCGCCTTCGCGCACGAGTGCTTGCGCCGCGGCCCGGGCGTCGGCATCGAGCGATGCCGGGTCGAGAAGCCGGGGCGGGCGCGACTGCGTGACGCTTGGAGACGAGGCATCTCGCGCCCGATATCCCCGCGAGAGCGCATTCGGCGTATTTTGCTTACCGAACATATGATTTCATATGTAAAATGTAAAAAATATAACGTATTACAAGATAGCTTGCGATAATCTTCCATTATCGTGGGTTATTTGGCAACGACCCCGCTATCAAGGAGTTTTCGTTCATGGCTCAGCTTCCTTCGTCGAGTTCGAATCCGCAGATGTCGTCGTCGCGACAGGGCGGCCGAGGCATCACGGAGCAGGACGTCTGGACGGCGGCCGATGCGCTGCTGATGGCCGGGCAGCGTCCGACCATCGAGCGGATCCGTCAGCAATTGGGGCGCGGCTCGCCCAATACCGTCAGTCCCTATCTCGATGCCTGGTTTGCGGGCCTGGGCGCCCGACTGCAGGGCATGGGGTGCGCGGGGCGTGGGGGCGCGACGCTTCCCGATGGCGCGGCGATGCCGGAGCCGGTGGCTCGGGCCGCGCTCGATCTCTGGACGTTGGCGCTGCACGAGGGGCACAAGGCCCTGGAAGCGCAGGCGGCCGCACAACGGGCCGAGCTTGATGCGCGAGGCGCTGAGCTCGCGGCGCAGCGCGAAGCGTTGGAACAGGCGCGGGCGGTGTTGCACGAACGGGTGACGTCTGCCGAGACGGCGGCGGCAGATGCGCGGCAGGCGCGCGACGAGGCGCAAGCCCAGGCGCGTCGGGCGCAGGCGCTGCTGATCGACGCGCAGGCGGACGCCGTGGCGTCGCGCCAGGCGCTCGCCGCCGCCCGCGATGCGGCACAGGCCGCGCAGGAGGCGCATGCGAAACACCGCGCGCAATGGGACGCCGAGCGAGCAAAGCTGGTCGAACGCGCCGACGCCAGCGAACGTCGCTGGATGCTGGAACTGGACGCGGCGCGCGAATCCGTCAAATCGCTCCAGCAAGAGCGAAGGCAGTTGCAACGGGAATTGCAGGAGACGCAGGCCGGGTTGGCTGCCATGACCGAAGCGCAACACGAGATGCGCTCGGCCAAAGCGTTGCAGGATGCCGTCATCGCGCGACTGCGGGAGCAGGTGAGCGCGCAGGAGGCGCTGGCCGCGACGTATCAGTCGATGCTCGCGTCGCCTGCGGCAGCGGCGGCCGGCCGCAACATGGCGGTCAGTCGCAAGCGCCGCGTCGGCAGCGCCGCTCCCGGTGCGGCCTCGATCCTTCGGAAAGCGCGGCGGATATGACCCCCCGGAAGGTTGTGTGCCGGGAGCGGCGTGGCGCCCCGGCGGCTTTCGCGACCCCGCCTGGGCCCCGGACTCGATATGGCGCCCGGGCCAAAGCACCGAATTCGCACGTCGACGGCGGGGCCTTCGGTGCGAACGCGCTCCGAGGCGCGATTCATCGCGATTGCGCCAGCGCCTGCGTCGAGACTTCCCAGCCACCGCCCAAGGCCCGGAACGTGGCCACCGCCGCGCGAGCGTTGTCGGCTTGCGCACGCGCATCGGCGTCGCGCACCGCCAGCAACTGACGGTCCGCGTCGAGCACTTCATAAAGGCTTACCGCGCCGCCGGTGTAAGCCTCCTGCGCGCTGTCTCGCGCCCGCGTCTGCGCCTGCACGGCATTCATCAGATCCTTGCGCTGCTGCTCCAGCTCGACGAGCGCCACGATCGCGTTTTCCACGTCTTCCGTCGCACGTAGCATCGCCAGCCGGTATTGTGCGAGCGCCTCGGCATTGGCGCCTCGCGCCTGCGCGAGCTCGGCGTCGATCCGGCCGAAATCGAAAAGTCGCCAACGCAGCCCCAATGTGGCGAGCGGCTGGAATGTTGCTGCGCTGGGCACGCGCCCGCCGGCCAGCGTCTCGAATCCCAGGGCCCCCGAGAGCGAAAGCTTCGGGTAGTACTCGGCCAGCGACGCGCCAATGCGTGCGTTCGACGCGGCGAGCCGGCGCTCGGCGGCCACCACGTCAGGGCGGCGGCGCAACAGATCGACGGGCGCGCCCGCGTCCGCGATCGCGGGGACGATGATGGCGCGGCCTAGCGTGTCGTCGCGCTGCGTGCCTTCGCTCATGCGTCTCGCATAGGTGCCCGGTGCGGCGCCCATCAGGACATCGAGCCGGTTGAGCTGGGTCTCGCGCTCGATGCGCAATGGTGGCAACGTCGTGCGGGCTTGCGCCAGAAGGGCTTCCGATTGTGCGAGTTCGCGTGCGGTGGCCAGGCCGTCCTTGAGTCGCAGCCGCACGATTTCCATGAGTCGCGTATCGGTCTCGATTTGGTCCTGCGCGATGGCAAGGCGCCGCTGTGCCGCCCGCACCCGGAAATAGGCATCCGCAGCCTCGGCCACGACGCTCACCCGCACCCCGTCACGCTGCGCTTCGGCCGCCTGTGCCGTCGCCGCCGCTGCTTGCGCGGTGCGCGCGAGCCCACCGAACAGGTCCAGTTCCCAACTCGCGCCTGCGCCGATGTCGTAGTTCGTGAAGTTGCGCTGATAGCCCGGCACCGTGCGCGCTACCGAACCCAGCGGGCTTTCCAATGACTGATGCTCGCGCGTCACGCTGCCGCCGAGCGCGAGTGAGGGCAGCGGCTGCGCGCCCGCGGCGCGCGCCTGTGCCCGCGCCTGTGCGACCCGTGCCATGGCGGCTTGCAGATCGAGATTCTGGGCCAACGCCTGTTCGACGATGCTGGTGAGCACGGGGTCCTGAAAACGTATCCACCACGCGTCGAGCGCGGCAGGGGGCTGCGGGTCCTGCTGCCCGGGGCGACGTGCCGCCGGGGCCATATCGCGCTGTGCCAGTCGCGCGCCGTTGGCGAAATGCTCCGGCAACTCTGCCTTCGGTGGCGTGTAATCCGGGCCGACCGCGCATCCGGTCAGTGTCGCCGCGGCCAACGCCAGCCATGCGCGGCGCACAAGAGGTGGGCGGGGGGTGGCAGATGTCGAGTGCGTAATTTGCATGGCAGTGAATTAAGTAATTGAATCAAGTAACTTGCAACATAATAGTTACAACTCTATACTCACTTCCATTGTGAAAGCAACCCCTCTTGCGACGCATTACCCCCTCCCCTGAAGAAGGATTGATCTCATGACATCTCCAAGCTCCTCCACCCCCGGCGTCGCCCCGGCGGGCGGCACTGCCGCCAGGCGCGCCATGTCGCGTCGCGTCGCGCTGCGCGGCGTTGCGGTCGTGGCCGCGCTGGCCGTCCTTGGCTACGGCGTCTACTGGTGGACCACGGCGCGGTATCTCGAATCGACCGACGACGCCTATGTGGGCGGTGACGTGACGATGCTGGCGCCAAAAGTGCCGGGCTACATCGCCCAGGTGCTCGTCACCGACAACCAGTCGGTGAAGGCGGGTGACGTACTGGTGCGGCTCGACGATCGCGATTACCGCGCAGCGCTCGCCAAGGCGGAGGGTGCCGTCGCGGCGCAGCAGGCGTTGCTCGCCAATCTCGACGCGACCGCGAGGCTGCAGACGGCGGTGATCGCGCAGGCGCGCGCGAGCGTGGCGGCGGTGGCGGCCGACGCACGTCGGGCGCACGACGATCAGGTGCGCTATCAGGATCTCGTTGCCAAGTCCGCCGTATCGGTGCAAAGCGCGCAGAAGGCGGACGCCGATTACAAGCAGGTCGTGGCCTATCGCGACCGGGCCGAAGCCGGCGCGGTGGCGGCGCAGCGTCAGCTCGACGTGATCGCCGCACAGAAGCGGCAGGCACAGGCGGCCCTGGCCCAGGCAGTGGCCGAGCGCGACATTGCCCGGCTTAATCTTGAAGACACGGTGTTGCGAGCGCCGGTCGACGGCACTGTCGGCAACCGCCGGGCGAGGGTGGGCGCCTACGCGCCCGCGGGCACGCAACTGCTATCCGTCGTGCCGGCGCACGGCCTCTGGGTCGATGCGAACTTCAAGGAAGGGCAGCTCGCGCGTTTGCGTCCCGGCATGCCGGTAAGGATCGAGGCGGACGTGTTGCCCGGACGGGTGTTCCACGGCCGCGTGGCGAGCCTCGCCCCGGCGACCGGGGCGCAGTTCAGTGTGCTGCCGCCCGAAAACGCCACCGGCAATTTCACGAAGATCGTCCAGCGCGTGCCCGTGCGGGTGCAACTCGACGATGCCGACGCACGGCTCGGCACGCTGCGCCCGGGTCTGTCGGTCACCGCGGAAGTGGATTCGCGTGCAGGCGGCCGTGACGAATCGGCCCCACCGGCCAAACCGGCCAAACCGGCCAAACCGGTCGTACCGGCCGCGCCGACTGCGTCTGCGCCTGCCAGGGTGGCCGCGCGATGAGCGCTTCATCATCGGGCGCCGTGGGCGCTGCGACGGCGGCGAGCGCGCCCGCGACCCTGCCCCCGGAGTTGCCGGGTCAACCGAACCCGCCGGCCAACGATTCGCATTCGGTGGGCCCATCCGCGCCGCGCGACGGCTTCTCGGCCGGCGCCATGTCGACGCAGGCGAAGGTCGTCGCCTTTGCCACCATGGTCGTCGGCATGTTCATCGCGCTGCTCGACATCCAGATCGTGTCCGCGTCGCTTCGGGACATTGGCGGCGGGTTGTCCGCCGGTGCCGACGAAACGGCGTGGGTGCAGACGAGCTACCTGATTGCCGAAATCATCGTGATTCCTCTGTCGGGCTGGCTCTCGCGCGTGATGTCGACGCGCTGGATCTTTGCCGCGTCGGCCGCGGGCTTCACGGTCGCGAGCCTGCTGTGCGGCGCCGCGTGGAATATCCAGAGCATGATTGCGTTTCGCGCGCTGCAAGGGTTCCTCGGCGGTTCGATGATCCCGCTGGTGTTCACCACGGCCTTTGCGTTCTTCACCGGGCCGCAACGGGTGCTGGCGGCAGCCGTGGTCGGCGGGTTGTCTTCGCTGGCGCCAACGCTCGGGCCGACCATCGGCGGCTGGATCACGGACAACTACTCATGGCACTGGCTCTTCTTCGTGAATCTCGTGCCCGGCATCTTCGTGACGGTCACCGTGCCGCTGCTCGTGCGCATCGACCGTCCTGACTGGTCGCTGCTGCGCGGGGCCGACTATCTCGGCATGGCGCTGATGGCCGTCTGCCTTGGTTGCCTTGAATACACGCTGGAAGAGGGACCGCGCTGGGACTGGTTCGGCGACGATACCATCCGCACGACGGCGTGGCTCGCCGGCCTGTGCGGCATCGCGTTCGTGTGGCGCAACCTCGCTTACTCCCGGCCGGTGGTCGACCTGCGGGCGCTGAAGGACCGCAACTTCGCTCTCGGCTGCTTCTTCTCGTTTGCCACCGGGATCGGGATTTTCGCGACGATCTACCTCACGCCGCTGTTTCTCGGGCGCGTGCGGGGCTTCTCGGCTTTCGAGATCGGCCTCGCCGTGTTCTCGACCGGCATCTTCCAGCTACTGTCGATTCCGGTGTACGCCATGCTCGCGAATCGCGTCGATCTGCGGGTGTTGATGATGGCCGGCATTGGCGCGTTCGCCCTGTCGATGTGGCAGTTCGCGCCGATGACGCACGACTGGGGAGCGGCGCAGCTTCTGCTGCCGCAGGCGTTGCGCGGAGCGGCGCAGCAGTTCGCGGTCGCCCCGATCGTTACGCTGACGCTGGGCGGCTTGCCGCCGGCGCGGCTGCGTCTTGCCTCGGGACTCTTCAATCTGATGCGAAACCTGGGCGGAGCGATCGGGATCGCCGTATGCACGACCGTGCTCAATGACCGCACCAATCTGCACTTTTTCCGTCTTGCCGAGCGCATGGGCGAGGGCAGTGCCGCGCTCGGCGCATGGCTGGCGGCCGTAGGCGCGCGCATGAATGCCGCCGGGCTCGATGTCGCCGACGCGCACACGGCGGCGCTTCGCCAACTGTGGCTGTTGACATTGCGCGAGGCGCAGACGATCACCTTTGGCGACATCTATGGTGGGCTGGGGGCAATCTTCGTGTGTGTGACGCTGATGGTGCCGCTCATGCATCGGGTTGCACCGCCCAAGGCCCCCGGCGCGGACGCCCATTGAGCCGTTGGCAGCAGAATTCACTTTAAATGCATTGTGTCAGGAATGATTTTTAAGTGATTGATTTTGTTGAGGGGAGGGTCGCATTCAATTCGCCTGCTCGGGATGCGGTGCGACGGCGACCGACATGGGCTTGCCTGTCCTCGGCGACGCGCTTATGCTCACTTGCATGGTAATAGCAAGGGTGGGGCGGCCCCGCCGCCTGCTCTGGAGCGGAGGAATTCCTGATGCAACGAAAAACGTTTCGCGACATGCAGTGCCCCATCGCGCGCAGCCTCGAGCGAGTGGGCGAGTGGTGGAGCATTCTGATTTTGCGCGAAGCCGGCTATGGCACGACGCGCTTCGACGACTTCCAGCGCCGTCTCGACATTGCGCCCAACATGCTCACGCGACGTCTGAATGCGCTGGTGGAGGAAGGGCTGCTCGAGCGTCGCCAGTATTGCGACCGGCCGCCGCGCTTCGAATACGTGCTGACCGACGCGGGGCGCGATTTCCGCCCAGTGTTGTGGGCGTTGCTGGCGTGGGGCAACCGGCATTTCGCGCCGGAGGGGGTGTCGGCGCAACTGGTGGATCGCGAGACCGGCCAGGCTGTCGAGCCGGTGGTCGTCGACGCCGTGACGGGCGTGCGGCTGGACCCGAAGCGCCATATCCCGTCGGCCGGGCCCGCCGCGAGCGAAGCGATGCGCAAACGTTTGGCGCAGGCCGCGGCATTTGCGACGGGACAGGCGCCCGGCAGCTTCGATGGCACCGATGGCACCGATGGCACCGATGGCGGACGTGTCGCCCAAGCGCCGGGAGGTGCGGGGCGCTAAATGCCGTTTCGGCAGGTGTCGGCAGGTTTCAGTCGGTTTTGGCCGGCCTGCCGCACCATTACGCCAGCGCGGCGGCGGCGCCCGGCACGCCTGGCAGTGAGGCGAGCAGCCGGGCGAAGGCGTCGCCGGTGAGCGGTTTGCCGAGCAGGAAACCCTGCAGTTCGTCGCAATCGAGCGTCTTGAGCGCCTCACGCTGTGAGGCCGTCTCGACGCCTTCGGCCACGACATCCATGTCGAGCGAGTGGGCCAGCGCGATGATGGCCGACACCACGGCACTGCCCTCCTGGCCGCAAGTGTCGAGGCCATTGGTAAAGAACCGGTCCATCTTCAACTGCTTCACACGAAAGCGCTGCAGGTAGGCGAGGCTGGAGTAGCCGGTGCCGAAGTCGTCGATCGCCACTTCGAAACCGTGGTCCTGGAACGCGCGAATCACGTCGATGGTGTGTTGCGCGTCGAACATCGCCACCGTCTCGGTGATCTCGAACATGAGTCGGTCGCAGGCGACGCCGGCCTCGTTGACGATCGTCACGATGTTCTCCACCAGCGACGACTGCGCCAGCTGGCGCGGCGAGAGGTTGATCGCGACCTTTACGGGCGGAAGCCCTGCGGCATCCCATGTCTTGATGTGCTGGCAGGTCTCGCGCACCACCCAGTAACCGATTTGCACGATTTGCCCGGTACGCTCGGCCACCGGGATGAAGTCGACTGGCTGGAGCTCGCCGAAGGTCGGATGCGTGAGGCGCAGCAGCGCTTCGGCGCCGGCCAGCGCTTCCGTGTCGCCGCGATATTTCGGCTGAAAGTGCAGCGAGAAGTATTGCGCCTGCTCGGCGTCGTGCAGCGCCTGCTGAATCTCCCAGGTGCGCTGCGCGGCGGCGTTCATGCGCGGCTCGAAGTAGCGGAACGTGCCGCGCCCGGCGCGCTTGGCTTCGTACATTGCGGTGTCGGCGTGCTTGAGCAGCACGTCGATGCTCTCGCCATCGTCCGGGAACACCGCCACCCCGATGCTGGGCATGACGTGCAGCGACTGGTCGCCCACGCGCAAGCCGTCGCGCATGTCGTCGAGCAGACGCTGCGCCACGCGACCGGCGACCTGGGGCGAGGACAGCGCCCCGAGCAGCACGACGAATTCGTCGCCGCCCAGGCGTGCGACCACGTCGTCGCCGTTCACGTTCTTGCGCAGGCGCTTTGCGAAGGCGCGCAGCACGTCGTCGCCCACGTTGTGGCCCAGCGAATCGTTGATCGTCTTGAAGCCGTCCAGATCCATGAACAGCACGGCAAAGCGACGCTGGTCGCGACGGGAGTTGATCAACATGCGAGCCGCGGCGTCGTGAAGCGCCCGGCGATTGGGCAGATCGGTAAGCGCGTCATACGTCGCCATGCGGGCGATCTGTGTGTTGAGCTGCAGGACCGAGTTGGCGAGGAAGCTGGTGCGCGCATCGAGGCGCGAGACGAGCAGCGTGGTGATCAGGATAAGGAAC
The DNA here is from genome assembly GCF_002216225.1 of Pandoraea sp. CB10b_02. Lineage (NCBI taxonomy): Bacteria > Pseudomonadati > Pseudomonadota > Betaproteobacteria > Burkholderiales > Burkholderiaceae > Pandoraea > Pandoraea sp. CB10b_02. Next base: position 314,505 of record NZ_NJGW02000001.1, on the reverse strand, counting down.
GTGAACAGACTGACCGTGCTTACGAGCCACGGCGAGCTGACGCCGGCGGCCGCGCCGCAGATGGCGCCCGGTGCGAAGTTGGCGGCGGCCATGCCCGTGTAGTGCATGGTCGTGATTGCCAGGCCCATGACGAGCGCGGCGCCCACGCGCTTGGCCAGGACGTAGCGCAGGCTGCCGTCGCGCAGCGTTCGGGCGATCCACAGAGCGGCGGTGGCCGCGACAATCGCAATGGCCACCGACGCCGCGAACAGGCGCGGATCGTATTCGATGGCCGGGTTCATTTTCATGGCCGCCATGCCGGTGTAGTGCATGGCGGCAATGCCGATGCCCAGCGTGACGCCTGCGATGGCGAGGCGCCATCGGGTGAAGCGTTCGCTCGCGACGAGCCACAGCGCGCCCCACGAAATCCCCATGGCGATGGCGAGCGAGGCGGCCGTGAGGGTCGGGTCGTAGCCGAGCGGCACGGCCAAGGCGTTGTCGAGCGGCGTCCCGGACGGGGAGAGCGAGAGGGCCATCATGCCGATGAAGTGCATCGACCAGATGCCGATTCCCATGGCGGCGGCGCCCACGGCGAGCCAGGCGTGGCGCATGCCGCGGTGAATCAGGAGATAGATGCGACCCGAGAGGTCCAGCGCCGTAAACGACGCCAGTACCGCTACCGCAAGCGATAACGCGACGAGCCAACCACTGTACGTACTGGACATATGAAAACCGACCGAAAAGTGCCGCTTAACTGGTTATCGGCATGGGCAGCCAATAGTTGAGCGTGGTGTCGGAATTTTTCCGACAAGGGGGCTGGGCTTGCCGGCCGGGCGAGCGCATTGGACCGGCCAATGTCCGTGCATGCCTCGCCGACGCTCGACACTGCCCATGCCATAGTGAATAATCCGTTCATATCCGCCCTCCGTCGGCGTCCCCGGCCAGGGACGAATCAGGCGGCGTCGCGTGCGCAACGCACCCGCACGGTGCTCCGGGGGAACCCGGTGATCCACGGCGCGCTGCGCTTTCGCGCTCGCGACAGACGGGCGGCGGGAGCCTATATGGCGGTATCTGGCAGCCCTCGATTTTGCCCGATTTCCGCGGGATTTCCTTGCGCCGCGTTCAATCTTGATGAACAACTTGCCCGCAGGAGCCGTGATATGCGCGTTCGCATGAGGCTGTTGCAAGTGCTGGTGGTGGTGTGTGGATGGATGGCTGCGCCCGGTTTTCCGGCGGATTCGGTTGTGCCGGAGGCGGCCGTGCCGGTAGCTGCGACAGACGGAAGCGAGGCGCTCCCGGGGCAGCAGCCACCTAACCTGAGTGCATCGGCGGCCGAAGGACCGGATGGCGTCGCGCTTCGCTTCATGGATCGCCCGATCGTCACGTTTCGTGGGGTTCTGGCCGGCGCGACGCCTCAGGTGCGGGCCGCACGAGCCCGGGCGGCGCTCGGCGGCCTGCCGGCCAGCGCATTCGGCGCACCGGTGGACGCGCTGCACGTCTCCGTGGGAGGCGTTTCGGGCGTTGCGTTTCGGGTGCAGGACCGACTGCTCTTCGCGTTGACCTCAGACGACCTGGCACCGGGCGACCCGCGCACCCTCGAGGAGACCGGCGAGGCCGTCCGTCAGCGCCTTCAGGCGGCGTTCGCGGCGCGCCGCGCCCAGCTTCATTGGCCGACAATCCTTCGGGGGATTGCGCTCAGCGCGCTGGGCGCGGGCGTACTGGCGCTGCTCGTGATCGGTGTGGGGCGCATGCGAAGCCGGCTGGAGACTCGCCTGCAGACGGCTTTCGAAAAGCACGTTCTCCAACGCACCGCACGCACCTATGACTGGACCGGCTCGGCCATGCAGCTCGTGCACCAGATCGTGCAGATCGGCGCGGTATGTCTGGCATTGGCGTTCGCCTATCTGTACCTGATCTTCGCGTTGATGCAATTCCCGGTCAGTGAGCCGCTGGCCACGCGGCTGTCCGACTTCCTCTGGACGTTGGTGGACCGCTTCGGGCTGGGTGTGGCCGCGGCGGTCCCCGGCGTCATGACCGTGATCGTCATCTTCTTGCTCACCCGCGCATTGCAAAGCCTCGTGAACAACGTGTTCGACGCGGTGCAGAGCGGCCGTCTGAGCATCCCCGGCATGCATCCGGAGACCGCGGGCGCCACGCGTCGTCTGGTGTCGGTCGTGATCTGGGGCCTTGCGATCACGTTCGCCTACCCGTACATGCCGGGCGCGCAGAGCGATGTCTTCAAGGGGCTGTCGGTGCTGTTCGGTCTGATGGTCACGCTCGGCTCGAGCGGCATCGTCAATCAGTTGATGAGCGGCATGGTCGTGATCTACAGCCGCTCGCTCAAGAAAGGCGATCTCGTGTCCATCGGCGATGCGACGGGCGTGGTGATCTCCGTCGACGCCCTCTCGGTCAAGCTTCTGAATCAGGCGAAAGAGGAGCTGACGATCCCCAATGCGGTGGTCGTGGCCTCGACGGTGCGCAACTTCACGACGCAGGGACGACACCTCGGTGTGGCGATCAGTACGACGCTCACCATCGGTTACGACACCCCATGGCGGCAAGTGCATGCGATGCTCATCGAGGCTGCCGCGAGTACGCCGCAGGTTGCGTCGGCGCCGGCGCCATACGTGTTGCAACGGGCGCTCTCCGACTTCTACGTGGAGTATGAGCTGTTCGCCACGCTGCGCGATCCGGCCACGCGTTTTGCCGCGATTTCGTCGCTGCACGAGAACATTCAGGACGTTTTCAACCGCTACGGCGTACAGATCATGTCGCCGCATTTCGAAGAACAGCCCGATTCGCCGCTCACGATCCGGCCGGAGCACTGGTATCCCGCTCCGGCGCAGGCGAGCGTGCAGACGTCGTCCCAGACATAAGGAGCCGGCCATGTCTCTCAAGTTGTCGTCCGCCAAGTCGTCTGCCCGTGCCCCGGGCAGCGAAGCACTCACCGATGCGATCGCCGCGCCTGTCCCTCCGGTCGTTCCGTTCGAGGCTCGCGTGGGGGCGGGACGCCAGTTGCGCCAGAAGGTGCCGCGCGGCGATCACGCTCACCTCGGCAATCTCGAGCGCGACATCGTGGAGCTGCTGCGCACGAGCAGCGAAGGGCGCGTTGCCGCGCTCGTGCCGCTGCGCTACGGCCGCATGCTGGCGTCGCCATTCGCTTTCTTTCGCGGCAGCGCCATCGTTCAGGCGCACGATCTCGCCGGCACCCCGCACACCGGGCTCACAATGCAGATCTGCGGCGACTGCCATCTGGCCAATTTCGGCGGCTTCGCCACGCCCGAGCGCACGCTGATCTTCGATCTGAACGATTTTGACGAGACGGCCCCCGGCCCCTGGGAATGGGACCTGAAGCGACTTTGCGCGAGCCTGGTGCTCGCCGCTCGACAATTCGGCTTCGGCGACGGTCTCGGCGTGGAGATGGTGTGCGCGGCAGTCGACAGCTATGCGCGGCGTCTGGACGAGTACGCCCATATGCCGACGATCGCGCTCTGGCACGAGCAGATCACCTTTGAGCGCATGCTGGAGCTCGCCGGCACGGACCGGGTGCGCGATGGCGTGAAACGGGGTATCGCCCGCGCGGCCGGGCGCACGCACGAGAACGTGCTGCCCAAGTTCGCCCAGCAAGTCGGAGACCACTGGCAGATCCGCGACACGCCGCCCACCGTCTTTCATGTACACGGCGCCACGACGCTGTTTGGCCCCGAGGACGACTGGCTGGGGCTGGGTGATTGGCGCACCCTGTTCGCCCCCGTCTACAGGAGCTATGTGGGCTCGCTGCCGGTGGACCGGGCGCGCATGCTGGCGAGCTACACGCAGGAAGATCTGGCCTTCAAGGTGGTGGGCGTGGGCAGCGTCGGCACGCGCTGCCTGGTGCTGCTCATGATGGACGCGCACGGCCAGCCTCTCTTTCTTCAGTTCAAGGAAGCGTCGAAGTCGGTGATCTCGCGCTATTTCCGCAGCACGACACCCAAGCATGACGGACGACGTGTCGTGGAGGGCCAGCGCCTCATGCAGGCGGCTTCCGACGCGTTTCTTGGCTGGGCCAGCGGTCCGTTCGGGCGTTGCATTTACGGGCGTCAGCTGCGTGACATGAAGATCTCCGCGCAATTCGAGCTCTTTCGCGCCGACGGATTCCGCGAATACGCCGGACTGTGCGGCTGGGTGCTCGCGCGTGCGCACGCGAAGGCGGGCGGCTGCGCGGCCGAAATGGTCGGTTACGTCGGCAAGGGCGTGCGGCTCGGCGAGGCGCTGATCCACTACGCGACCGGCTACGCCGATCAGGTCGAGCGCGACTACGACGTCTTTCGCAAGGCATGCCGTGACGGCAGGCTGGAGGCACGCACCGACGCCGACATGGCGGCGGACTTCATGGCCTGAGCCGGCGCACCGCCGGGCCCGACGGCACATTTGGCGGCGTGGCCTCGCTGGCCGTGGATATCGAATACTTCCGCAAGTTGTTCGATCACATCGAGATTGGTAAGCGAGATCGGTAAGCGAGATCAGTAAGCGAGATCGGCGAGCGTCGGGCTGTAGGACACGTCCCACCGGCCAGCCGGCGGCCCTGCGTTCTTGTGCCGCGGTCGGTGTTCGGCGTGCTCGCAAATCACCTTCATTCCGTGCCGTAACCTCCCGACTGAAAAGAGATTTCCCCGGTCGACCTCTCGTCCTCCGTCGCCCCTTCGCGACTTGCCAGCATGCGCCTACACGTCTTTCAGATTCCGCCGATTCGCCCGGCGAACCCGTCTATCTACAATCGATTTCAACAAGCCGAGTGCCGGAAACCGTGGCGTCGGCGGCAGCCAAGGAGTTTGTCATGGCGAAGCGCAATTCCCCATCGCCGGCCGGTGCGGCGAACGAAGGGGTGAACAAGGAAGCGAAGAAAGGGGCCGACGAAGGCCGACAGAACGAGGAACACGTACTCACGCATGAAGATGGCGATGCCGAGACGGTTGGTGGCGGCGCGCAGGGAGCCGACGCACTGAACGGGCCGGGCGGCACGAATTCGGCGGCGTCGCACGAAACCAGGCAGTCCGCGATGCGCAACGCGCAGACGGCGCAGGCCGCCAGGCAGAGCGACCCGGCATGGTTGGGGGCCTCCAACCCGAAGCGAGGCGCGCAGCAAAACGAAAACACGACGAAGGCGTCGTCCGGGGAGTCGTCCGCTGCGCCGAGCGACACCCGGACGGGAAGTGAGGCAGGCCATCAGGGGGCTCGCGGCAGCCATGGTTATGCGCCGGAGATTGCCCACGGTGAAGAAAGCGGCTACGGCCCGGGGAATGCGTCCCCGGGCGAACACCCGCGGTTCGGACGGCAAAGCGGCTATGGGCCCCACGACGACTATGCAGGGACGGGCCGTAATGCGGCGGGCCATGTGTCTTCGCCGCCGAGTCCGGCGCAATCGCGGCGCGTGGAGTGGCCGCAAGGCACTGTCGGCGCGCAGGCAGCGCTCCCGACGGCCGAAGCCGGGCCCGGGGCGGTCAAGGACGACGAACGTCGGTCCGCGAAGACCGGCGTGCGCGGCCAACCGCAGCATACGGCGCATGCATCGGTGCGGGCGAGCTCGCACGGTGCGTCGGGAGACGATACGGTGTTGCGCGACGCGGTTCGCAAGGCGCTGCTCGATGCGCGCGATCTCGACGTCGCAAGGGTCGACGTGTCTGTCCACAGCGGACTGGTGCTGCTTACCGGCTCCGTGCCCGAGCGATCGATGCAGCATGTCGTGGAGAGCGTTGTCGCCAAGGTTCCCGGTGTGACGGGCGTCGACAACCGGTTGCACGAGCGCCGCGAGAAACCGATGAGTCGCCCGGGCGAAAGCCAGGAAGGGCACAAGATCTGACGCCAATCGGGCGCGTCAACGAATATCCGGCGGGGCCGGAGCGCGGGGCGTGCTGCATTCACGTCGCGGGCCGGACCTGGCGGACAGGCAAGGCCGGGCATCTCCGGGCGAGGGGATGTATCACCTAGGACTCGTTCGTCGCAGGGGCGCCGCACAGGATGTGCTGAAGGTGACGCCCACGGCAGACACTGCCAACGATGTGACGACATTTTCGGGAGGTCATCAATGAAACAAGCCAATCTGCTCAAACTCGTCATGGCGGGTGCGCTCGCCACCGCCGGCATTTCGGCGCATGCGCTGGACCAGGGCGGCATCATCAAGATCGCCGACAACGCCGGTGCGAGCGGTGCCATGAGCGATACCGGTCGCAAGATCGATGACTCGGCGCTCACCGCCAAGATCAAGGCCGAGCTGCTCGCCAAGAAGGACGTGCCGTCCACCAAGGTCCACGTCACCACGCGCAACGGCGTGGTGCACCTGACGGGCTCGGTGCCGCAGTCGGCGCAGAAGACCCTCGTCGTGGATACGGTCAAGGGCGTCGACGGCGTTGTCGACGTGAAGGACGACATCAAGGTGTCGGGCAAGTAACCGCATTCGTGCCATCCGTCGCGGGCGCGCGCTGCGCGCCGCGACATGACCGGACGAAGGAGGAACCATGACCATGCATACCCAGCGGGGCGCCTCATCGCAGTCGGGTGCCCGTATCGTTGGCGCGAGCCACAAATTGCCTGACGGCCCCGGGCCGTCGATCATGGCAGCCGACTCGCTCGACGCGGAGGACGTCGTAAACCCCGCCGGCGAGAGTCTCGGCAAGGTCAAGCACATCATGCTCGATGTGCAGCGCGGCACCGTCGCTTACGCCGTGCTGTCGTTCGGCGGCTTTCTCGGCATGGGCGACAAGCTCTTCGCCATTCCGTGGCATGCCTTGCAGCTCGACGTGGAGCACAAGCGCTTCATTCTCGACATCGACAAGGAAGCCCTCAAGAAGGCGCCGGGCTTCGACAAGGATCACTGGCCGAGCATGGCCGACCTGCAGTGGGCCGAGCAGGTGCATACCTATTACACCGTCGACCCCTACTGGCATTGAGCCGGGCGGGACGTTGCTCATGCCGAGCCAAACCGAAATTTGCCGGCTGACGCCATTCCATGGGCTGAGCGGGCATCTGCCGGAGCCGTTCGAGCCGGGCAAGCCGCCTGGAACGCCGCCGCCGAAGTCGCCGCCCGAGGAGGACGAACCGCCCCCGGCACCGCCGCCCGACAGGCCGTTGGACCCGCCGGTGGAAGAGCCGCCCGTCAAGCCGCCGGGTAAATACGTCGCGCGCGACCGGCGCGCGGCACTCGGGAGGGCGGCGCAACTGCGTCGGCGCCATGCCTCGCCGCATCGGCAAGGCGACAAGGGAGGAAAGTCATGCTTGGCACCATCTTGTTGATCGTTCTGATTCTGTTGCTGATTGGCGCGATTCCGGCCTGGCCCTACAGCCGGGGGTGGGGTTACTACCCGTCCGGCGGCATCGGGCTGGTCGTGCTGATCGTCGTGTTGCTGGTGTTGATGGGGCACATATGATCGGCAGGCGCCGGCCCGCGGGAACCGCGGGCTTGCGCGCCGCTCGACATTGCTCCACCGGAACTGCATGGATGTCCCGCGAACCGGATTCGAGGGGCTGCGTGCAAGGAGACATCGTCATGCCGTATCACCAAACGCGTGATTTGCCTGCGAGCGTCAAGAACCACTTGCCCGCACACGCACAGGAGATTTACCTCAAGGCATTCAACGCCGCCTGGGACGAATACAAGGAACCCGCCGAACGGCGGGGGCACGAGTCGCGCGAGGAAACCGCGCACAAGGTGGCATGGACGGCCGTGAAAAAGAACTACGAAAAGGATGAATCGTCGGGTCAGTGGCGAGCGAAAAAGCATCGTCACTGACGACGGATTCCGGAGCGGAGTGCGAACGAACGACGCGGCCCCCATGCCGGGCCGGGCGTTTGCCGCGCACCTCGCTTCGTCGACCCCCAATACGATTGCATCCGGTACCCGCATCCGGAGCGCAACCGTAGATTGCCGGCCCACCCACTGGGCCGGCTTTTTTTGCGGTGCAAGATAAGTCGGTCGTCGTGGCGCCGTGAACCTCATGTCTCATGAAATGTTGTGAATGCTGCGTTGCAGCGCCTGCTCGGCAAGATCTCGGCCATTGGCGTAAAATTGGCGTCCTTAACAGGGTGTCCCGGGTGTCCCGGGTGTCCCGGGTGTCCCGGGTGTCCCGGGCGTCCGTCCTTAACCGGGCTGCGGTGCCTGGTACGCCCGATGGCGCCCGATGGCGCCCGATGGCGGATGCTCCTGTCGGCCATCGATATCGTGCAGCGCCCGCCGCCGTTTTTTCTTGCCGCTACCGGTAACTTGGCAGCCTCGCGCTGCTGCTGTCATCACCGAATTCCAATGAGTGCCCCCCAAGTCTTGCCCGCAGAGGCAGCCGAAGCTTTGCCCCTATCGTCCATTCCCGTGTGGTTGTCGTTCGTCGCGCTGGCGATGGGCGGCTTCGGTATCGGTACGGGCGAGTTCGTGATCATGGGTCTGCTGCCGGACGTCGCCCGGGATCTGAGCATCACCATTCCCCAAGCCGGTCATGCGATCAGCACTTACGCATTGGGCGTGGTCATAGGTGCGCCGTTGCTGGCGGTGCTCGGCGTGCGCCTGCCGCGGCGTGCATTTCTGATCGCCCTCATGACGATGTTCTCGATCGGGAATATCGCCAGCGCCCTGGCGCCGAACTACCTGGCGCTTATCGGGCTGCGTTTTCTGAGCGGTTTGCCGCACGGCACCTACTTTGGCGTGGCATCGCTCGTTGCTGCGTCTCTCGTGCCTTCGCACCGTCGCGTCCATGCGGTCGGGCAGGTGATGCTCGGCCTCACGCTCGCCACGCTGTTTGGCGTGCCGCTTGCCGCCGGTCTCGGCCAATGGCTGGGATGGCGGGCCGCGTTCGTGCTGGTCGGCGCCATTGGTGCGCTCACGGCACTGATGGTCTGGCGCTGGGTGCCGAACGCCCCCGCGCCCCACGGCGCGAGCCCGCTGCGCGAGTTGAGCGCACTGCGCAGCTCGCAGGTGTGGCTCACGCTGGGCATTGGCGCGATCGGCTTTGGCGGCATGTTCGCCGTATTCAGCTACATCAAGCCGACGCTCATGCAGGTGGCTGGTGTGCCGCAAGCGTGGGTGCCGTTCTACCTCGCACTCTTCGGCGTGGGTATGGTGGCGGGCACCGTCATCGGGCCGCGTCTGGTTGCTGCGGCGTCGCTCATGCGCGCCATCGGCGGCACGCTGATCTGGTCGGCGCTGCTGCTCGGCGCGTTCACCTTCACGTCGTCGAACCCCTGGCTCGCCGGTGTCAACGTGCTGGCCATCGGCACGATCATCATCATCGGGCCGGCCTTGCAGATCCGTCTCATGGACGTCGCCGGCGAGGCGCAGACGCTCGCGGCGGCGCTCAATCACTCCGCCTTCAATATGGCCAACGCGGCCGGCGCGTGGCTTGGCGGCGCGGCGATCACGGCGGGTTACGGTTGGACGTCGACCGGCTGGGTCGGCGCCTTGCTTTCCTGCGCCGGCATGCTCATGTTCGCCTGGGCCCGGTACGACGCGCGCCAGAAGGCGCCGTAACACGCCCTCACCGAGATCCCCTGCGACCGCTCGATACCGGCAAGCCGGCGATGCCCGGCGTAGCGCCCGCGTGAGACGCGACGCCTGCCGGGGCTGGGCGGCCTCATGCGGGCGCGTCGACGAGATCGTCGGGGGATGCGAGGCGCAGCACATGCGCGCGCACATCGTCCGGCCAGCCGGCCATACGCGAGCCCAGCGCCTCGAGGTCGTTCGCGAACAGGGCCCGCGACGCCTCCTCGAAGCCAGGCAAATCGCCTGCGATCGTGGACATGAAGCGATATGCGCGCTCCTGTGCGCGGCGCTGCAAGTCGCGTCCGGCGTGCCTGCGGCGCGCCTCGTCGACGAGCTTGCGCAGGGCAACGGATGCACCGCCCGGCTGACCCGCCAGCCACTCCCAATGGCGGGGCAGCAGCGTCACTTCACGGGAGACGACGCCGAGTTTTGGGCGGCCGCGCGTTCTGGCCGGAGCTGCTTCGCCTGCGGGCGCGGCCGGCGCCGGTGTGCCATAGCGGGCGCGGATGTCGGCGGCCGTGCCGCGCACATCGACGTCGCGCGTGTCGCCGTGCAGGTCGTCAAAGATGAATACCGCCGCATTCGGGTCGGCCATCGTCGCTTGCTGGTAAGCAATGGCGGCGTCGGCGAGCGAACCCGATGCGATACGGCGCATATCGCGAAAGACGGTGAAACCGGGGGAATGAGCGGTCATGGCGGACTCCGGAAACAGACGAGAATCGTCAACACCGACTAATATTACCCGGGTGTTATAGGAGGTGCAATATCATCCGGGTAATATTTTCGTCCGACGGGGGTGGAACCGCTCAAGCCGTGAGCGCGACGCCACCATTGAGCCGCTCGAGCACCGTGGCGCGGACTGCGCCGGGGGCGTCGCCGAGCAGGGCGGGCCAGCGCGACTGCGCTTCGCGGACGGTCTCGCGGGCGATCGTCATCAGGCGCCCCACGCGCAGCAGTCCGGCGCCTTTCAACAGACCTTCGAGAGCGTTCCAGTCAAACGCGCGCAGCGTCTTGTCGATGGCGCGATTCACGCCGTACTGCGTGAGCGGGACATCATGAAAGAAGGCGGCAACGCAAACCGGGTCGTACACCGGTGCGAGCTGCGGCGTATGGGCGTCGGGATAGGTCAGCGCCCAGTTCTTCAGATGGGCGTCGGTGTTTCCGAGCAGGATGAAAGCGATGAGCCGCCGGAGGAACTCGCGCACGTCTCGCACGGGTTGTCGGGAGAGCTGATCGAGCACGCGCAGCATCGTTGTGTAATCGACGTCCAGGCCGCGTCCGTACTTGCTGCGCGGCGGGTATTGCAGGACTTGCGCGAATTCTTCCATGTGAACGCGCCGCCCGTCGGGCAATCGGTCGAAGCGCGGCACCGCGAGAATGTGCTCGAAGGGCACTTGCTCGGGAAGTTCGGCGTCGTGCCGCGAGATGATCTCGGCTTTTGCGCAGTCGAGCCCGAGCGCGCCGCACAACCGGTAGCCGGTGAATTCGTTCTCGACGAGGTCGGGGTGTCGCGTGGTCGGCAGCTTGAGGATGACCGAACCCGCCCGCCCGTGGCGCTTGACGATGTAGCGGCGCCCGTCGCGAATGGCCGAAAACTTGGTCACGACGCCCGGCAGCGAGGCGGCGTCTTCCACCGGCGTATCGACGAAACCTGGCTCCACCATTTCCAGTCCGAGCGCGGTATGCCAGCGGTGCACGACGTCCGGCACGCCTTCGCGCGCCGGCACCGGCTCGACTTCCAGCGCACCCATCAGATCGTGGCCGGCGGCGGCGAGCAACTCGAACTCGTCGTCCGGGCTGCAGCGGCGCTCGGCGGCGAGCCGTTCGCGGTTGTGGCCCTCCGGCAGCAGGTTCTCGAAATACACCGGCCAGCGACCGTCGGTGCGCACCAGGCGGGCGTCCTGCGGCGAGGCCAGAATCTCGCGGGTGGCCGTTTCATTGGCGCCGCGATACGCCAGCGAGAGCGTCGGGCGCTGCGCGTCGGCAATGTAATCTTCGTCGAACGACATGCGCAGGATGTCGCCGTACTGTGAGAGGTAGCCGATCGGTCGGCGCGAGCCGTCCGGCTGATGAAGGTATGCACGCAGGTATTTGATGTTCATGAGCGGGCACCGGCGGCGGCATCCGGCCGCCCGAGCGTCTCGACGATGGAGGGCGGGGCGGATACGCCACTGGGCTGCGCAAGGTACTTGCCGCCGGAGCGAAGGAAGGCTTCGACTTCCTGCCGCAGGCCGGCCGGCACGAGCATGGGTTCCAGTCCGAGCGCGCGCGCCATTTCCAGCACGGTGGACACCCGGGGGTCGAGCGCGCCGGATTCCGCTTTCTGCACCGTCATGCGCGATAGGCCGGCCCGGTCGGCAAGCTCGGCCTGCGTCAGCCCGGCGTCCTTGCGCGCCGCGATAAGGGGTTCCATGAAGCTCATGTTCGTGTGCATTTTCGAGAAAATGATGATTTATCTTAGCATCTCGAAAACGGTTTTGCCATAAAAAGATAGTTTAAGATCGCTTTTTAAGCGAAAAGATAACAATAATTATCTTTTGGTATCACTCGTCACCACCACGGATTTTGCCGCGAGACGCCTTGAGGCGCGAGCGCACCCGTTTGGCGTCGCGGCGCCGCACCTGGCTGGCCAGCGTGGGGCGTGTGGCGATGCGCCGGCGTGGCGGCACGGCGGCTGCGTCGACCAGCGCCTGGAGACGGGCCAGTGCGTCCGCGCGGTTGAGTTCCTGTGACCGATGCTGCTGGGCCTTGATGACGATCACCCCGTCCTGGGTGATGCGCTGATCCAGCCGCGAGAGCAGGCGAGACTTGACGTCCTCGGGAAGAGACGAGCGCATGACGTCGAAACGCAGGTGGATGGCGCTGGAGACTTTGTTGACGTTCTGGCCGCCGGCGCCCTGGGCGCGCATGGCGGTCAGCTCGACGTCTTCGGGAGCGATGAGGATGCGGCGATTCATGAAGCAAGGATAACGTTCTCGCTGTCACCCTCACAAGCACGCCGGAACCGGGACGATGGCGCCGGGCCGAAGCCCCGCGCCATCGTCTCGGTCAGTGTGGCGCCGCGACCACGACGAACTGGACGGTGGAGCCGGAGTAGACCGGTTGATACCACGTCGAGCCGCAATGCTGATACGCCACATTGTTGACGACCGTGCTGACGCAGCCGGGCGGAATCGAGGCAACGGTCGAACCGATGATCGCCGCGGATACACCGATCGTGACGGCCGCCGCCACCGGATCATACCAACCACCCCCCCAATACGGAGGTGGGGGCGGGGGAGGTGGCGGAGGCGGCGGGGGCGGCGGATGCGGCCCCGGGCCCGGCGGCGGGTGCGGTCCAGGCCCAGGACCAGGGCCAGGGCCAGGACCAGGACCAGGACCAGGACCAGGACCAGGACCAGGGCCAGGGCCAGGGCCAGGACCGGGGGGATGTGGGCCCGGGTTCGGCGAAGGCCCGGGGCCGGGAGCGGGCCGCGGCCCTGGGCCGGGACCGGGGGTCGCGCCCGCGTGGGTATGCGCGGGTTGAGCACCCCTCGGGCCGGCGCCCGCGAAACTGCCGCCGTGCGATATGGCGCCCCCGTGGAAGCCACCACCGTGCAAGCTGGTGCGCGCGCCGCCATGGAAGCCGAATCCATGGCTTGCGCCGGAAGCCACCGCGAATACCGCTGCAGTCACCAGGCAAACGGCTCGGCGGGTAGCCGTGATTCGCGGCGCGACAAACTTGTCCCGGATTCGGGCGCGGTCGTGAGAGGTCGGCGGCTTCATCGCTGACCTCCTGCCGGGAGTGCGTCGCTTCGCGGCCCGGGGGGCGGACGCATTTCAATGCGCTGCGCCCCGGCAGGGGCCCGGAACGTGAAGGTGTCGGCGGCAAAAGTCGGATTGGCGTCCCAGCGGTAGTTCACGGCGTGCCGTGGTCGAGAGGGCTGTGTGGTGTCCGTAATGACGAATCGACAAGGCAGGGGGCGCGATCCAGTGCGTATCCAAAGTTCCCAGTCGAGCTCAGGCTGTTGAAAAGCATAGTGGTTGCACCATTCTCCCCCGACGCGGTCGAGTCCGATAAACAATGCCGACCGAAGCTGCGAGGCATCGTCGGCGTCCATCCCCCAATAAAAAAGATCGGCCAGCGGCAGACCAATACCGTATTTCTCGTCGATATCCCGAATTAACTGGTCGATGGTCGGTGGGGCGCTTGCCTGACTGTAAAAATGTTTGCCCTGCGTCTGGTCGTACAGCGTGAACGTCCTGCCGTCGTAGACCAAACCTCGATTACGCGTCTGCCCGGTCACGACTGCGCGCACTTTGTCGGGGCGTTGGACCGACAACTCGGTTCGGTGCAGAAAGCCGACGTTTTGCCCGGTACTCAATACGGCGTCGGTTACCGTGTCCGCTTCGACGCGGAACCGTTTGAGCGAGCGCAGGTAACGGCTCATGGCAGAGAGCGCGTCTACGGCGCCCTGTTGCATTTCCGGCATGCCTTGCACAGGAAGATCGCTGTCCGAAGCAGGCACCTGCGCCAGCGTCGGCGGTGCGGCGGCAAGCGCGCCGGCCAGCAGGGCGAGCAGCGCACGGTGGCGGGGCAATCTTCGGCAAATGCGTCGTAGGGACGGGATTCGCACTGTGTGACCTCATTCGGAAGCGGAATTGAACGGGACGACATCGATGTGCAGGCGCGACGCTAGGCGGACGCGCAACCACTCCCCAGGGGAAGTGCGCAAAGGCGGGCGCGGCCTCCACAGGAAGTGCAGCCGCGAACAAAGCCACAGCGCGCCGCATAAAAGGAGATTAGTAATTCGGAATGCAAACTGTCAAGTTGGTGATGATCATCCGAATGGATTAAGAATCTTTCTAATAACGAGATGATATTTGTAACAAAACGTTTCTTTCGGGCGGGCCACATTACACTGGATTCGGCGATCAATGCGCGCAAATATTGATCTGTATCAAGCCGCGACGATCATTCCGATGCGTTTATCGATGGCGAATGAGCGGCGAGCCGGGAGGAATGGATAATTTTTATTACGCAGGATTGATTTGATATTTTGCATGCAAAACGAATTTTCATTGCGATTTAGAATTATTTTGTTACTATCCAGCGGAAACCCCGGGTAAATGCATGGACCGGTAGTCCCGGTGTTTTAGTTTGGATAATTAACTAAGTCGCGGTCCCCGGTTCGGGAGTCGCGTACATCGATAACAAAGGACTCACCATGAAGCTTACGCAAGCCATGATTCTGGCCGGCCTGTTGTCGTTGGGAACCGTAGTGCACGCTGAAGACGCGGCCCGGCCGGCACCGATCGTTGCAGGGGGTGTGGTTGAATTCCGCACCACGCTGCTCGGCGTCGACGCGAAGAATCGCACCATTCAGGTCGCGGACGACCACGGCAAGCCGGTGACGTTTGTCGTCGGCCCCGATGTGAAGAATTTCGAGCAGATGCGCAAGGGCGACAAGGTCGTGGTGGCCTACGAGCGCTCCGTTGCGATTTCCGTGGCGCCCGGCGACGGCATCCGCAGCCGGGTCCAGACCGAAGGCGCCGACCGGGCGGCGCCGGGCCAGCGCCCGGCCGCGGACGCCGCGCGCAACCTCAAGGTCGTGGCAACCGTGCAGAAAATCGACCGCAAGGCCAACGTCATCACTGTACGCGGCCCCTCGCGCACGGTGGACGTGGCCGTGGAGGATCCGAAGCTGCTCGAGGGCGTCAAGGTGGGCGATGCCGTAACGGTCGACTACACCGAAGCGGTTGCCGTGGCGGTGACGCAGGATCCCACCGCCAAGCGCAAGTGGGTGCCGCCTACGCCGGCGCCGGCGCCGAAGCCGTGATCACCCGGAACCCTGCAGTCGATAAGCGCTGAACTCTCTCGCGCGCATCGCACCACGCGAACGAAGCGTTGTGGTGCTGCTGACGCGCTCGCTTGGCCCGTCGCGCCGCCGGTGTCGCCAGTGATGGCCCGCCGGCGGACGACGCCCCCCATACGGCAAGCATCCGGAGATCGCCATGGCACGGTCCGCCTTAAAGTTCGACGATGCAACCTACGCTGCTTTGCTGGCTGCCGCGCGCAACGCGGACGCGGCAAATCCCCATAACAATCCGGCTTTGCTCGATGCGTTTCTTGTCGACGTGTGGAAAGCCACGCACCGGGTCTACGGGGCGCAAACCTATCTTCGCTTCATGGCGGAGGCGGGCGTGACGCGTCGCCCCAGCGCCGGCACGGTGCAGAAGGCCATCGTGCGGGCACGCGCGCTGTACGAGGTGCCCGCGGCGCCCGCCTTTGGTCCATTGCCCGCAAGCGGCCCGTCTATCTGGGTCCAGCAACTGGAACAGAATCTGGCCCGCGCCATTACTTTGCTGGACGCCATGCCCGAGGGGCACAAGCCGGCGAATGAAGCGCTCACCGATGTGGCCGACGCGATGCGCCGGGTGCAGCATCTCGAGCGGGAAAATCTGGAGTTGCGCGCGCGTCTGGCGCAGATGACGGTGGCCGCGGCGTATGCGCGCGAGGCGCTGGGTGAAACGCTGACCGTCTTCGCGCCACATGCCGTGCAGTCGATGGGTGGCCACGGCCGGCACGGCGCCTGACGGGGTGGGCCGCGACGGTGAAGCAGCACTGTCGCGACCGTGTGGCGAAATCGACGGAAATCTGGCGATCGGTCGCAAAACCCCACGGTGCAAGGCTTTTCACGCGAGGTTGAGCAAGGGAGTGGCATATTGCGGTGTGTTGCGTTATAAACTTGACGCACCAAAAGTCGCCGCCCGATAGCCTACGGTCTGCCGTTCGACCCGACGCTGCCTGCGCAGGCGCCGAGAACCTCAGCCACACGCAGGAGTGCAATGACCGAACGTCCGACGTCTCCCCCTGAACCTCAGCCCGTGTCGGGCACCGTGACCCGCAGTGCCATCTTTCTCGTAGCCACCGTGCGCGACGACGAGGCCGCGCATGCCACCGTGCGCGGCTGGTGCGCCGATGTGGCCGCCTATGTTCGCTCCGTCGGCAAGCGCGTGCCGTCGGGGCAACTGTCGTGCGTGGTCGGCTTTGGCGACAGCGCCTGGGATCGCCTGTTCGGCGCACCGCGTCCCGCCGAGCTGCATCCGTTTCGCGAGTTCGGATCGGGCAAGCGCCATGCGCCGGCGACACCCGGCGACTTGCTGCTGCACATCCGTGCCGAGCAGATGGACCTGTGCTTCGACCTGGCCACGCTCATGCTCAACAAGCTGGGCGACGCCGTGACGGTCGTCGACGAAGTGCACGGCTTCCGTTATTTCGACATGCGGGCCATGATCGGCTTCGTCGACGGCACCGAGAATCCCGAGGGTCAGGAGGCGCTGGAGTTCACCGTGATGGGCGACGAAGATCCCGAGTTCGCGGGAGGCAGCTACGTGCTCGTGCAGAAGTACCTGCACGACATGGCCGGCTGGAACGCGCTGCCGATCGAGGCGCAGGAGCGCATCATCGGGCGCACCAAGCTCTCGGACGTCGAGCTCGACGAGGGCGTGAAGCCGAGCTGGTCGCACAGCGCGCTTACCACGCTCGAGGAAAACGGCAAGGAAATCAAGATCCTGCGCGACAACATGCCGTTCGGGCGGCCCGGCTCGGCGGAGTTCGGCACGTACTTCATCGGCTACGCCCGCTCGCCCGCGCCCATCGAGCAGATGTTGGAGAACATGTTCGTGGGGCGCCCGCCCGGCAACTACGACCGGTTGCTCGACTTCAGCACGGCGGTCACCGGCGGCCTGTTCTTCGTGCCCTCGGCGCCGCTGCTCGAGGCGCTTGCCGAGCGCACCCCCGAGGTGGCGGCGGCCGCTGCCGGCCCGTCCGCCATCCAGACATTGCTCGACACCCAGGCGCCCACGCGCGCGAGCCCGGTGCTCGACGTCACGGTTTCTTCTCTTACGAATGCGGGCCCCGACACGTCGGCAGGCTCACTGAACATCGGATCGCTCAAAGGAGTTTCTCAGGCATGAACAACCTGCATCGCGAACTTGCGCCCATTTCGAACGCCGCGTGGGAACAGATCGAGGAGGAAGTGGCGCGCACGTTCAAGCGTACCGTCGCGGCCCGGCGCGTGGTCGATGTGAAGGGGCCGGGCGGGCTTGCACTCGCCGGCGTGGGTACGGGGCATCAGAAGGCCATCGAGGCGCCGCTCGAGGGGGTGGGCGCGCGTCAACGCGAAGTCATGCCGCTCGTGGCGCTGCGCGTGCCGTTCGAGCTTTCGCGCGAAGCGATCGACGACGTCGAGCGCGGCGCCAACGATTCCGACTGGCAACCGGCCAAGGACGCGGCCATCAAGCTCGCATACGCCGAAGACCGTGCGATCTTCGACGGGTATCGGGCTGCCGGCATCACGGGAGTGCGCGAAGGGACGTCGAATCCGGTACTGCCGCTGCCGCAGAACATCGCCGACTACCCGACCGTGATCGCCAAGGCGCTCGAGCAACTGCGCCTGGAGGGCGTGGATGGTCCTTACAGCGTGCTGCTCGGCGCCGACGCCTACACCGCCGTGGCCGAAGCGAACGACCAGGGTTACCCGATTCTCGAGCATATCGGCCACATCGTGAGCGGCGAGATCATCTGGGCGCCGGCCATCGACGGCGGCTGCATCGTCTCGACACGCGGCGGCGACTTCGAGATGCACATCGGCCAGGATGTATCGATCGGCTACCTCGAGCACACGGCGAGCACCGTCCGTCTGTATCTGGAAGAGACGTTCACATTCCTGATGCTCACGGCTGAAGCCAGTGTTTCGGTCGGTCCCGCAAGACCTCTGGACGGCAAGAAGAAAGCCAAGTAAGTCCCTGAAGAAAAAGAAAAACGGCCGAGGGTGCTGTGATGCCCCCGGCCGTTTTTTTTTGTGGTGCCGTTCACCCATCAGGAGGATACGCGCCTGCCGGCGTGCGGGCGCGTTCCGTGGGAGCCGCCGGCGCGGATCGCGCCCGGGTCTCCCGGTTCCTGCGTTATTTGCCGGCGTCGGACGACGCTGCGCCCGCCTGGTCCGTCGGTTTCTCGATAATCACGCGTCGATCGTCGCGTGCGATGACCTTCATCGGCAGGCCGAGCGTTTGCAGCACCGTGAACTTCTCCGGGTCCACCAGCGCGAGCGCCTTGGGCGCGGACATCCAGACGTCGGCGAATTTGTCGAGCGTCGGAATCCAGCTATCGGGGGCCTGCGAGATACCGAATTCGAGCTCGTCCTGCACCGCCACCATGATCATCGGCTGGCGCAGGTAATACGGCATCGTGTGGTCGAGCGTGCCCACCGAATAGAACGGCGTGTCCGGCCCCAGGCGGTCCATCTCGGCGCGCACGGCCGGCACCAGATCGATGCCCGAGCTGCCCCGCCCGAACGCCTCGTGGCCCGAGCCGCTGATCATCGCGAAGGCGAACCACGTGGCCGCGAAGGCGACAAGCGCCTGCTTCGTGCTGCGTTGAGCGAGCCAATGCGTCACGCCGATACCGATCAGGCCGACGATGCTCGCGGCGTACAGGTAATACGTGAAGGCCCGGTATGCCGCGACCGGATTGTGGCGATCCGAGTGGTGAGAGAGGAACACCAGCCCCGTGACGATCGTGGCTACGAACAGCACGACGGAGACGATGAGGTGCTTGCGCAGCGTCTCGCGCGTCAATCCCGCCAGACCGATGCCCAGCAGCAGCGCGATCGCGGGCGCCACCGGCAGCACATAGGAAATGAGCTTGGAGTGTGAAATCGAGAAGAAGCAGAAGATGAACACCGCCCAGACCGCGAGCATCAGCGCCGGGCGGAAACCGTTCGGCTGGCGCGGCAAGGCGCGCGAGGCCGGGACAACGCGCGGCAACATCGACAGCCACGGCAGGAAACCGACGGCGAGCACCGGCACGAAGTACCACAGCGCTCCTGGGCGATGATGATCCGGCTTGAGGAAGCGGTTGAAATGCTCGTTGATGAAGAAGAAGTCGAAGAACGACGGATTGCGCGCCATCACGGCGGCGAACCACGGCACGGTCACCGCGAGCAGCACGATCAGCCCGCTGGCGATGTGCAGGCGCGTCCAGAGCGCCCAGTCACGCGATATCAGCGTATAGATCACGAGTACGGCGCCCGGCAGCACCACGCCGATCAGGCCCTTGCTGAGGACCGACAGGCCCATTGCGGCCCAGCACAGCCACATCCAGTTGCGCGTCTGCGTGTGCGTGAGACCCGCTCGCTGCGCGAGCAGCAGCGAGCACAACACGAGCGCCATCATGAACGACAACCCCATGTCCAGCACGTTGAAGTGGCCCAGCAGGCTCCACAGCGGCGCGCTCGCGAGGGCGAGCGCAGCGAAGAACCCCGCGCGCGCGCCGAATACGCGCCGGCCGGTGTAGCCCACGAGCAGCACGCCGGCGAAGCCCGTGAGCGCCGTCCACAAACGCGCTTGCCAGTCGCCAAGCCCGAAGAGCATGAACGTGAGCGCATTCATCCAGGTCTGCAGCGGCGGTTTTTCGAAATACAGATAGCCGTTGTAACGCGGCGTGACCCAGTCGCCCCTGGCGAGCATTTCGCGCGCCATCTCGGCGTAGCGGCCTTCGTCGCTGGGGATCAGATGGCGCAGGTTGAGCACGCCGAACCAGACGAGCGCGAACGCGGCGACCAGCCAGAGCAGGGCGGCAGGAGAGATCGGCCAGGGTTCCAACCCGGCGTCACGTTGAGGGCGTGTGGACATGGATGCGAGGCTTTCCGGACTTTGAGGTGAAGAAGAACTGAAGGGCCGCGAGCGGTGCTCAGCGGGATGGGGGTAGGGGCGATGGCGGCCGGATGGCCGACGGCGAGGCGTCGGGGTTCGGCAGCGTGACACGAACATGTAGTCCGCGCGGTGGCGTGAGACTGGCGTCCTTGAGCGTCACGCGGCCGCCGAGCCGGTCGACGATCGCGCGCACGATCGCCAGTCCGAGCCCGGTGCCTTCGCCGCCGTGCTCACGCGGCTCTCGCTGATCGCTGCCGCGATAGAACGCGTCGAAGACGTGTTCGCGCTTGTCGGCGTCGATGCCGGGGCCCGAATCGATCACGTCGATGGCCACGTCGGGGCCGGTGGCCGACACGCGCACCGAGACGGTGCCGCCTTCCGGCGTATAGCGCACGGCGTTGCCCACGAGATTGCCGAGCAGCGTGACGATGTCGCGCTTGGTGCCGAGCACGCGCAGTCCCGGCTGGCCCGGCACATTCGGCGACGTGTCCACCAGATCGAGCACGATCTGCTTGCGATCGGCCAGCACGAAAACGTCTTCGAGCGCTTCATGCACGGCCGGCAGCAGTGTCAGCGGCGTGACGGCCACCACCGGCACGTTCTGCGCGCGCGCCAACGTGAGCAATTGCTCGAGCAGCGTGCGGGTGCGCTGCAAGCCGCTCTTGAGCCGCGTGAGACGATTGCGCGTTTCGGCGTCGAGCGGCGCCGGCGCCAGCGCGCGGTCGAGGTTCTCGGCCTGAATCACCAACGCGGTCACCGGCGAGCGCAACTCGTGCGCGGCGTCCGCCACGAACCGGCGCTGCTCGTCGAGCGCCTTGGCCAGACGCGCCAGCAACCGGTTGATCGACACGACGAACGGCTCGATCTCGGTCGGCGTGCCGCGCGTATCGAGGGGGCGCAGGTCGGTATTGCGGCGCTTGTCGATCTCGCCGGCGAGCCGCTGCACCGGCCGCCAGGCGCGCCGCACCGTGAGCACGATGGCGCCGATGAGCAGCGGCACCAATACAACGAACGGGACGGCCGTGCGCAGGCCACTGTTGCGTGCGATCTCGTTGCGACCCTCCGTGGGTTGGGCGACCACGATGCGCTGCGACGGCCCGATCGTGCGCACGAAGGCCCGCCAGGTGTGGCCGCCGGTGGTGACGGTGTGGAAACCGTCGGCGAGCGTGGCCGGAAACGTGCCGCCGAGTCGTTGCACCGTGAGGCGGTAGTCGTGGTCCTGAAGCGGCAGGCCGTGCATGGCGGTGTCCGCGGCGGTGAGGTTGCGCGTGTCGACGAGCGCGGCGAGCTGCAGCAACTGATCGTCCTGAAAGCGGTACGCTTCACGGAACGCGGCCGCATACGAGACGAAGCCCGCCACGACGGCCAGCCCCAGCGCACAGGCGGACAGCGTAATGACCAGACGCGACTGAAGCGAGCGCATCATGCCTTGGGAACCAGCCAGCCCGCGCCGCGGATATTGCGGATAACGTCGGCGCCGAGCTTCTTGCGGATCGAATGGATCAGGAAGTCGATCATGTTGCTTTCGATCTCCTCACCCCAGCCGTACAGCCGGTGCTCGAGCGCGTCGCGCGACAGGATGGTCCCCGGCCGGAGCATCAGCGCGTGCAGCAGCGCGTACTCGCGAGCGGAAAGCACGCAGCGGTTCTCGCCATACGTCGCCTCGTGGGTGGCGGGGTCGAGCGAGAGGGCGCCGTTGGTCAGCACGGGAACGGCCACGCCGGCATTGCGGCGGATGACGGCGCGCATGCGGGCGAGCAGTTCCCCGACTTCGAACGGCTTGACGACGAAATCGTCCGCGCCGAGGTCCAGTCCCTGGATGATGTCCTCGGCGCCGTCGCGGGCGGTCACGACGATGATCGGCGTGCGCCCGCCCGCGCCACGGTGAGCGCGCAGCACTTCCCAGCCGTCACGGCCGGGCAGGCCGAGGTCGAGCAGCATCAGGTCGTAGGTGTGCGCGGCGAGCGCCGCGAGGGCTGCGTCGCCGTCGCGACACCAGTCGGCCGCATACGAGGCGTCCTTGAGCGCCTGCGCCATGGCTTCGCCAATCATGGTGTCGTCTTCTACGAGCAATATCCGCATGGTGTCCCGAATGCTCCGCGGCGCAACCGAGCCGGCGCGCGCGCGTTACCTTGCCGCCACGGGGCGGCAAGGGCGCACGATAGCGCGCGAAACTTAGGAGAAACTTAGCGCGCGGCGGCGTGTGCCCGCGCGACTATGCCATGCAAAGCGACTTTTAATCAAATACTTAGCAAGCGTTTTTCATGTAATCGGCGAGTCCGTGCCGTTTTGGCGCCGTCGCGGCGCGTTTTGCGTCGTTTCGTGAGATTTTTCCGAGCGTGCATGGCGCGGGGGAATCACAGGATGCGGCGCTCGCCGTCCACGCGGAACGGGCCGGCAAACGCCAGCCCGTCGTGAGGCGCCGTCGGCGCGCGATGCGCCATCCGCCATCCGCCATCGCCTTACTGTGCGCGCAGTGTCTTCGCGGCGGCGACCATGTTTTGCAGGGCGGGGATCACCTCGGACCACTGGCGCGTCTTCAGCCCACAGTCCGGGTTGACCCAAAGGCGCGTCGCCGGAATGCGCTCGGCGGCCTTCTTCATGAGCGACACGATATGCGCCTGCGTCGGGATGTTGGGCGAGTGGATGTCGTACACGCCCGGTCCGATCTCGTTCGGATACTGGAACGAGTCGAACGCGTCGAGCAGTTCCATATCGGAGCGCGAGGTCTCGATGGTGATGACGTCGGCATCCATGTCGGCAATCGCCGAGATGATGTCGTTGAACTCCGAATAGCACATGTGCGTGTGAATCTGCGTATCGTCCTGCACGCCATTGGCCGCGATGCGAAATGATTCCACCGCCCAGTCCAGATACGTCTGCCATTGCGCGCGACGCAGCGGCAAGCCTTCGCGCAGGGCCGCTTCGTCGATCTGGATCACACGCACGCCGGCACGTTCCAGGTCCAGCACCTCCTCGCGAATGGCGAGGGCAAGCTGCAAGCACGACACCGAACGGGGCTGGTCGTCGCGAACGAACGACCAGTTCAGGATCGTCACCGGGCCGGTCAGCATGCCCTTCATCGGCTTGTCGGTGAGCGACTGGGCGAACTTGATCCATTCGACGGTCATGGCCTTGGGGCGGCTGATGTCGCCGAACATGATGGGCGGCTTCACGCAGCGCGAACCATACGACTGCACCCACCCGAACTGGCTGAACGCATAGCCCTCGAGCTGCTCTCCGAAGTACTCGACCATGTCGTTGCGCTCCGCTTCGCCGTGCACGAGCACGTCCAGGCCCAGCGCTTCCTGCTCGCGCACGCTGCGCGTGATCTCCGCGCGCATCGCGGCGATGTAGCCGGCCTCGTCGAGCTCGCCGGCTTTGTACCGGCGGCGCGCGGCGCGGATGTCGGCCGTCTGCGGAAATGAACCGATCGTCGTGGTCGGGTAGAGGGGCAGGTTCAGTTTGGCGGCCTGCCTTGCGGCGCGCTCGGCGTAGGGCTTCTGACGCCGGCCCAGCGACGCTTCGATGCCGGCAACGGCCGCCTTGACCGATGGGTTGTGCACCCGCGGGGATGCCCGGCGGCTCGCGATGGCCGCCGCGTTGGCCGCCAGTTCGGCGCGCACGGCGCTGCGGCCTTCGTTGATGGCGCGAGCCAGCACGTTGAGCTCGGCGAGTTTCTGCCTGGCGAAGGCCAGCCACGAGCGGATTTGCGCGTCGAGCTCGCGCTCGCTGTCCAGATCGACGGGAACGTGCAGCAGCGAGCACGACGGCGCGATCCACAGCCGCTCGCCAAGCGCCGCCGCAACCGGCTCCAGCCACTCGAGCACGGCGCCCAGGTCGGACTTCCAGATGTTGCGGCCATTGATGACCCCGAGCGATATCACCTTGTCCGTCGGCAGCGCGGCCACGACCTTGGCGACTTCGCCGCGGGCGCTGACGGCGTCGAGGTGAAGGCCGTCGACCGGCAGCCGGCATGCCAGCGGCAGGTTCTCGCGCAATTCGCCGAAGTACGTGGTGAGCAGGCGCTTGATCGGTGTGACGGCCAGGGCGGCATAAGCGGTCTCGAAGGCGTCCTGCCACTCGGCGCTCAGCTCGGTCACCAGAATCGGCTCGTCGATCTGTACCCACTGCGCGCCTTGTGCCGCGAGCGTTTCGAGCAGCTTCACGTAGACCGGCAGCAGGCGAGGGAGCAGGGCGAGCTTGTCGCTGTCGTCTTTCGCCTTGCCGAGCCAGAGATAGGTCACCGGCCCGATGATGACCGGCTTGGCGCTCACCCCGGCGGCGCGCGCTTCGGCGAGTTGGTCGACCAGACGCGATGCGTCGAGCGAGAACACCGTGGCGGCGGAGAACTCCGGCACGATGTAGTGATAGTTGGTATCGAACCACTTCGTCATCTCGCCGGCCGCCACGCCGCCGCAGCACTCGGTGTGGGCCTGCGCGCTCAGCGCCGAGCGGCCTCGCGCCACGCGAAAGTAGTTGTCCAGCGCATCGCCATGAAAGCCTCGCACGCGTTCGGGCAGGTTGCCGAGCGTGAAGCTCATGTCGAGCACCTGATCGTAAAACGCGAAGTCGCCCGCCGGCACCAGATCGAGCGCCGCCTGGTCCTGCCAGTGACGTTGACGCAGCAAGACGCCCAGCGCCTTGAGTTCGTCTCGCGACGACTGCCCCTTCCAATACGCTTCCAGACCGAACTTCAGTTCACGCTTTGCGCCAATGCGCGGAAATCCCAGGTTGTGTGTCGTTGCCATGTTCTCTTATGACGCTTGCCGCCGGATGAGTGAAATCGTGACGACGATCATAGAGACCCTCTTTCATGAATGAAAATGGTCTTATTTGTGATTCTCTTTAAATTTATTCATGATGGGCGAGGCCGCGGCTTCGGTGTTACGCTCTCGCCACCGGGCGGGGGCGCTGCGTTCGTCCGCATGCGGCCAGCCAGGTTGCGTGTGGTGCCGCCCCTGTTTGTTCATCGTCTTCGCCAACGTCATGCAAAAACGTGAATTCCTGGCCGGTGCGCTCGCGCTCGGCACCTCCGCGCCGTTGTTTGCCGCACCTTCCGCGACACCTTCCGCGACACCTTCCGCGGCACCGTCCGCAGCTCCAGTCCCGCCAGCCACCACGCCGCTCGTGACGGTGAGCGGAGCCATTGGCCGCCATAACCGCGGCCCCGTCGACCCGGCGCTCGACCAGCTCCTGCACAAGCAGCTGGTCCAGTTCGACGCGGCATACGCGTTTGACTTCGGCATGCTCGCGCGCATGGCCGCCCGGACGGTCCGTCCCACCCTCGAATACGACGCGAAGCCCCATACGCTGCGCGGCCCGCTGCTCGCCGACGTGCTCGCGAGCACGGGCGCCCCGGCCAACCCGGCCACGCAAGTGCTGTTGCGGGCGCTCGACGGCTACGTCGTGGCGACCACGCTGGGCACTGTGCGCGAGTACCGTTTCCTGCTCGCCACACACCTCGACGACAAGCCGCTCGCCCTGGGTGGCCTGGGCCCCCTGTGGGCGGTGTACGATCCGGCGAAGATCCCGGCGCTCGCCGGCAAGCCGCTCAAGGAACAGTTCACGCTGTGCCCGTGGGGCGTGTATCACATCCAGATCAACGCCGTGTCCTGACGTTGCCGGCGCGCCGCGGACGCCATCACTTCGCTGATCACTTCGCTGCCTTGGCCGCCTTGGTGACCCCGGCGGGCTTCGTCGCGCCGGCTGCGGGCGATGTCGCGGGCGCCACCGGCGCCGCGAGCGGCGCCGGCGCGATCGGCGCGAACGGATCCGCGCGGTCCGGCGCCCGAATCGGGTCGAGCGCGTCGACGTCCTCGTGCAGAATGCGGCGGATTTCGAGGATCGCCTGCGGTGTCTCCTGAACGCTGTGGCCCGAGACGATCACGCGCTCCGATTGCGCGCCCGCCAGATGTGCGCTCAGGTACGGCACCACGCCGTCGCTCGACTGCTCGAGCGGCCCCTTCGCGTCGCGTCGCGCGATGATCGAGTGATACTGCACGGACGGTGAAATCTTCAGGTTCGCGGCGGCCATCACGTAGGGATCGTCGTCGCGCAGTTGATCGACGCTGTTCGGCACGTAGCGGGTTCTGCCCTCGGACGGCGCATCCTCGGCGCCCGTGGCAAAGTGCAGCGCGTCGTCGAGACCGGCGAGCAGCGTCACGGGCAATCTGATCAGGTTCGAAACCCAGCGCCCCAGCCGGTTGCGGGCGAAGGGCGTGCCCCGGTGGGGCGCGGCGATGAAGATCGCCCGCTCGAACTGCGGCACCGGCTTGAAATGGAACAACGGATCGAGGCGATCGCGCGCCCGGACCAGGCGGTCTTCATCGATGTCGTAGTCCTCCCGGAACGCTCGCCATAGCTCGTCGTCCGCGCGCGCGACCATCAGCCGCGCAATCACGCCTCCCATGCTGTGGCCGATGATCACGGCATCGTGCGAGGCGGCGGACTGCCCGTCCGGATCGAAGTGCTTTAGCGTCGCTTCGAACGCGTTGCGAATGGCCATCGCGTTCACCAGGATCGGCCCATTGGTCGGGTAGTACACCTGCCAGATCTGGAAGTGCTCGCGCAGGGTGGCGTCGCCCTGAATCTCGTTGGCCAGATTCACCCACGCTTCCGGGCTGCTCGCGAGCCCATGCAGCATCAGGATGACACGGCGCCCCGGATCGAAGGGCTGCATCAGGTATATGTGCGGGCGATCGATGCCGCGGTCGCGGCCGAACAACGTGCGCAGGGACTGCTCGGCAAAACCCGAGCGGGCCAGCCACAAGCCATAGCCAGCCGTGAAATTGCCCGCGAGCGGCACCGTCTGGCCATGCAGTTCCACCGACGATTGCCGGTACGGGTCATAGACGACGAGCGTGGCGACGTGCGTCGTGAGAATTTCGTCGCGTGTGTTGCCGTCAAAGCGCAGCAGCAACGTGAGCGACGGCGAGGGCATTTCGCTGAACATCGGCCCGGCGTCGGGGTCGGTGGCGCGTCGGAAGTCGCGCGATGCCCGACGCTCGCGCAGATTGCGCGCGCCGCTGCTTCGCCCGCCGGGCGTCGAATAGACGCCATCGCTGTCCGGGCCGGTCGACGCATCGCCGCGCGGCGCCGGCGTGCGGCCGGCGTCGGCCACAAGCGCCTCGGCGGCCGATTTCTCGTCGAGCACCGCGACCAGTTCCGCGCCGAAGCCGTCGCGTCGGTAGGGGCTGCGCAGGCCGGCGAACGACAGCGTCGAAGCGGGCAGTACCTCGCGCGGACGCGTGCGGTTCTCGGCAAAGCGCACGCTGCTTGCATCGACCGGCAGCGTCCAGCCCGCGATCTTGTCGCTGCCGGTGGCCTGCACACGCCGAAACAGCGCAACGGAGAACGTTTGCACCGCGTAGTTGTAATAGTCGCGCACCTGCGTCTGGCGGTCCTCGAACGCGCGCTCGCTCGACGGCCGGTCGCCATAAAAAAGGTAGGCGTATGAGTATCGCGCCGCGCGCAGCCACAGATCGAACTGGGCGTCGTTCCACTGCCGCTCGCCGGCGGGCGTCTGGGCGATCGCCAGTTGCAGCGCCATCTCGGCCATGGCGGCAAGCCGCCGGTCGCTGTCGATTTCGCCGGCACGCCCGAGCGCATCGATGCAGTCGAGCGAGGGTTTGGCGCAGATCGTGTCGTCGAGTCCGGCGACGCGGATCGTTTCGTCGGTGGCCGCGCTCAGCTTGTTGGTCGACAGAATGTCGCCGCGCTTCATTGCGATGTATTGCTCCGGGCCGAGCGAGCGGACTTCCACCATGGCGCAGCCGGAAAGCGCGGCCAGGCATGCGGCGGCGGCGACCCGCGCGGCGCGACGCGTCCACGCCGCCAGGATCGTGCGGCCGCTCACGGCGTCACCCTCGGATCGTCGCCCGGCACGCCCTGCCGGATCTGTGCGGAAAAGTCGGGGGCGTCACCCGCGGCGAGCGCCCGGGCGACGAAGTTGCCCCGCGCCTGCAACTCGGCGTAAGTGAAGCCCGGGGTGAGACCGCCCTGATCGAACGCGTACTCGGCGAAGTAGCCCGAGAGTAGCAGGCGGTAATCGAGCGGCAGGCCCGGCGCGATGAGGCGCGCAATCTCGAAGACGATGGTCGTGCAGTTGCTCGTGAGCGTGTTGTACCAGGCGGGTTCGCGGCGCAGTTCCGCGGCGCGCTCCAGATAGGCCACAAAGACGCGCCGCAATTGCGCGGGCGGGATGTTCAGCCGGTAGAGGTAGACGGTTTCGCCGCGCACGTTGCTGCGCACGCGCAGGATGTCGCGCTCGTCGGCGGCCACCAGCGTGGCTTCGAAGTCCTTGAAGAACCCGCCGATGGCCGAGAACTTCTGGCCGCGCTTCTTGCGGATCTCGATGGAAAACACCACGCGCTTGCCGTCGGAGAAGCCGAAGGAAACCAGCGTGTGGGCGATCGCCGGCCCCATCCAGTACGAGAGGACGAGGTCCGCACTGACCAGCTTGTCCAGATCGTACTCGCGCGTCTCCCAACGGGGCGTGAAGTCGGTCTCGCTGCGCCACGCGAAGTTGCGCACGTTATGCAGTGTGACGTGCGTGCCGTCCTGCCGCGAATCGAGCATCTCCGCCACGTCCGCGGCCCATTCGCGGTCGTTGGACGGTCGGATCGTCTGCCACCAGCCGAGAAGGAGAATCATCGCGAACGTGAAGGCCAGCGGCCACCCCTTGAGCGATGCTCCGGCCCGCACGCGCCACAGGGCGAGCAGGGCGGCAATACCGAGCAGCACCCACAGCGCGACGACCCCATAGCGCACGAAGCCGGGGCCGGGGCATCGATAGGCCAGCGCCATCGCGCCCCAGGCGCACGCGCCCAGCACGACGAGCGCAAGGCAGGAGCGCAGCACGTAGACGTACCACGCGATGTGGGGGCCGGCGAGCGCCTCGCCGGCGTGGGATTGCAGTTGCACCATGATCAGCAGAAGTGGGACGCCGTGTCCGACGCGCGACCCGCGGCGGGCGAGGTCGATCGAACGGGCGGACCGGGGGCGTTTACCGGCAGACGAACGTGCGCGGCATTGCCGGCGTCCCCGGTTGGCGCAGCGTGCCAGTCGGTTTTCGAGTGTCAGCGCCGAAGAATACCAGCAGCGCCGGCGCCTGGGTTGTGCTGATCCCGCCCGGGCTCAGACGGCGCTTCGGCGGGGAGCAAGCCGGCGCGCGATGCGACCCAGCGCACGCACCTGCTGCGAGACGACGCCGGTGCCATAGCGGCGCGAACGGCCATGGGGCGCCGGAAGTTGATCGCGGATGCCGGTCGGCTCCACGGTGCGCTCCCACGAAGCGGTGCGAAAGAGCATGTCCCACCACGGGAAGAGCACGCCGAAGTTGCAGCCGTAGCGAGTGCCTTCGTGACCGTAGCCGATCGCGTGATGGCGGCGATGGAACGTCGGGCTCACGATCACGCGCTCGAGCACCGGACCGTAAGGCAGGCGGGCGTTGACGTGCTGCACGCTTTGCAGGAAGTTGCCGAGCGCCACGAGCACCACGTACTGTGCCGGCTGC
The DNA here is from genome assembly GCF_002216225.1 of Pandoraea sp. CB10b_02. Classification (NCBI taxonomy): domain Bacteria; kingdom Pseudomonadati; phylum Pseudomonadota; class Betaproteobacteria; order Burkholderiales; family Burkholderiaceae; genus Pandoraea; species Pandoraea sp. CB10b_02. Next base: position 284,809 of record NZ_NJGW02000001.1, on the reverse strand, counting down.
ACGCCGATGAACAGGGCGATACCCGCGAAGAAGGCGGCCTGCATGACGTCGTCAAGGAAATGATTGCGATCGTCCGACCACAGCGACATCTGCTGCTGGCTATGGTGCACGGCGTGCAGCTCCCACCACACGCCGAAGCGATGCTGCCAGCGGTGGTACCAGTAGCCGGCAAAGTCCAGCACGATCAGGTAGAGCAGGAACGACACGAGCGGCTTGTCCGTCACGCCCGGATACAGGCCGTCGAGGTCGATGGCGGGCAGCCCGTGGATGACCATCTGACTCTGCAGCGCATTGAAACCCGGCTGGAGCACCACGAAGAACAGCAGGTTCAGAATGCCGAGCTTGGCGATCCACGTATAGATCACGTCGGCGCGCACCTGACGGCGGTCCTGCCACTGCTCGACGGGGCGCAGTGCCTCGAGCGGGCGCAGCAGCGCATATGTCACCCCGATCTGCAGCACGCCGATGAGCACCCAGTACAGGGCGTCATAGATGTCGTCGTCATAGCCCATCAGGTTGAAGTGGAACAGCAGCGGTTGCACCACATCGACATAGATGAGCGTCTGTACGGCGCTGATGCCGTTATCCACGAAGTTGAGCGCTTCCTGAATCATTCGGGCGACCCTGTCAATCCGGATTCGGTGAGAGAACAGGCGCGCGCTCGGCAAAGAAGATGCCGTGCGGCGAGCGGTTCACCGCAATGCGATCGACCAGTTGGCGCGTGCTCAGATCGATCACGCCCACATGGCGCGCAAAGCGGAACGTCACCCACAGATAACGCTTGTCGGCCGAAAGTTCCATGTCGTCGGGGCCGGGCATCAGGCCCGTGATGTCGGCGACCTTGGTGAGCGATTCGTAGTCGAGGATGCTGATGGTGCTCTCGACGCGATTGCTCACGGCAATGTGGCGGCCGTCCGAGAGCGAGCGGAAGTTGTGCGCGCCGCGCCCGGTCTGAATGCGCTTGACGACCTTCTGTGCGCGCCAGTCGACCACGGCCACATCGTCTTCGCCCGTCATGCCGACGAGCAGGTATTTGTCGCCAGGCGTCATCCACAGGCCGGCCGGGGTCTTGCCGACCGGCATGCGCCATTTCACCGTCTGCGTCGCGAGGTCGATGGCGGCGAGCTCGCCCGAATCCTGCAGCGTGACGAAGACCGTCTTGCTGTCCGAGGAGAACGTCATGTGGCTCGGCGTTTTGGCCAGTGCAACGCGTTTGACGACGGATACGTTCTCGCCGTCATAACGATAGACGTCGACCCGGTCCAGCCGCAGCGCCGCGGTCACGAACCACTTTCGGTCCGGCGAGAAGCCGAGCTGGTAGGGATCGTCGATGTCGGCAACCTGGCGTTGCAGCTTGCCGGTGTTCGGATCGAGGAACATCAGGCTGTTCGAGACGGAGTTCGCGACGATCAGCGAACGCTTGTCCGGCGTGATCATCAGGTGATGCGGCTCCTTGCCCGTGGGCATGGTGCCGACGACCTTGTGCGAGGCCTGATCGATGAGCGAGAGCTGGGCCGCGCCCGAGTCGAGCACGATCACCGTGCCGGCATGGGCAGTATGGGAGGCGAGGGCGACGGTCAGCGGGACCGCGGCGACCGCCAGCGTGGGGAGCGTTGCGAGAGCGCGAACACGGCCGGTCAGTTTCGAGAGCCGCGAAATCTTGAGAGAAAACACCATGAATGCCTAGGGTGGGGCGAAAAACGATGACGAACGCCCGCAAGCTCGCTCGCGCGCGAAGCGTCGATTCTCACGTTAAACGCGCCACCGGGCCCGGCCGTTGACAGGCATGAGCCTTTCCGCTGCCGGCGGCGCGGACGTGGTCGCCGAGCTACGTGCGAAGCGGGGCCGTCGGCAAGGCATGGCGCTGGCCGCCGGTCCGCGGCCCCGGGCCGGCCGCGCCGCCCGGCAAACGAGGCGACCCGGGCGACGCGTTGTGCGACAATGGCGCCTCTTCCAATGGCGCCGCCGGCCGGCGCCATTGACGTTTGAGCGTGGCCGCCGCGTCCGGGCGCCGCGCTGCGCATTGCGCATGGCCGCCGCCGCGATCGTCCGCGACGGCTTCACCAGGAGTGCCTGCCGTTTGGCCAGCGGCGTGATCCTCAATGAAGCGCAAGTTACTGTCTGCCGCCTCGCACACGGGCCGCCTGCGTGTGCAGAATCTCGCCGTCGTCGCGGTTGTCGCCGTGCTGTGTGGCGCGCTGCTCACATGGGCATGGGGAACCTACCAGCGCACCCGCGATGCCGACGTCGCGCTGGACGCACTGCGCGCCACCTTGCTTGCGATGGAAAAGGCGTCCGCCGAGCGGGGGCCGGCCAATGCGGTGCTCGGTGCCGACCTGCCACTGCCGGACGCAGCCGTCGCTGCGCTGCGCGACGCCCGTGAAGCCACCAATGCCCGTCTCCAGGAACTGCTCGCGGCGCTCTCGGCCGACGGCTGCGAGCAGTGCGATTCAGGCCTGCGCGCGATCGAGCGGGCGCGCCTGGCACTTGCCGCCGCGAGCGCCAACGTCGATCTGCTCGTTCAGCGTCCGCGCCAGATGCGCAGCGACGCGGCCGTGCGCGACGCCGTCGATCGCATGGTGCGCGTCATCGCCGACTTCATGCCGGTGGCGGCGTCGCGTATCGACGTGGTCGCGCGCGGCGCGCCCGATGCGATTCATTACATCATCCTGGCGCGTCTCGCGGCCGAACTGCGCGAATACGCCGGCCAACTCGGCTCGCACTTCACGGCGGCCCTGGCCACGGGCAAGGCGTTGACCGAAGCGGACCAGCGCGCCATCGAGAGAACGCTCGGGCGCATCGACCAACTGCGCGAGATGATCGCCGCCCGTGTGGTCGAGCCGTCCGAGCTCGGCCCTCAGACCCTCGCGCCCCTCAACACGCGATACTTCGCGGCGGGGCTGCACTACGTGGCGACGGTGCGCACGCTCGCCAGCCAGCCGCCCCCCGCACGGCTCACGACTGCCGAGTTCGCGAGCCAATACGTGCCGACGATGGGGGCCATCACGGACCTGCGCGACAGCATGCTCGCGCTGGCCAAGCGCAAGGTCGAGGCCCAGCGCGAGCGGGCGCGGCGCACATTGATCCTCACGGCGGTAGTCGAAGTCACGCTGGTGCTGGTCATCTTCGTGGCATTGCGCAACTTCCGGCGCAGCGTCGTTCAGCCGTTCGAGGCTGCGGTGCAATTCGTCGACGCGCTGGCGAAGGGCGATCTCGACGCGCCGTTGCCGCCCGAGCGTGCGGCGGCGCGTCGCCCGCAGGTGCGTGCCGTGTTCGACGCGTTGCATGTCCTGCGACGGAACGCCGTGGAATTGATCGAGTTGCGCCGCGAGCGCATCCGGCTGCTCGGCGAGCTGGAAATGAGCGCCGATACGGACGCGCTCACGCGTTTGATGAACTGGGGGGCGTTCGAGCGCCGGGCGCGTGCGCTGTGCGCGCTGTCGTCGCAGGGGCCGGTGGCGCTGATCAAGTTCGACATCGACGATTTCACGCAAATCAACGCGACGTGGGGCCACCACGTGGGCGATGATGTGCTGCGCCGCGTTGGCGCCGTGTGTCTCAACACCTGCCAGCCGGGTGACCTGCTCGCGCGGCTGGGGGCCGACGGTTTTGTGATTCTCGCGCGCGTGCTCGACGAGTCGCGCGCGCAGCAATTCGCGCAACTGTTGCGTGGGCGCATCGAAGCGACGGCGTTCACACTGCCGCACGGCGGAGGACGCCTGCCGCTGAAGGCGAGTTTCGGCATTGCGATGGCGCCGCCGCCCCTTCCGGCGAGCGCCGACGTCGCCGATGTTGCCAACGATCCCGTGGACGTCTCGGCGCTGCTCAGCCAGGCGGAGCGCCGGTTGTCGGCCGCTCGGCACGCCAAGAGGCGCCACGCGGCCGACTGAGCACGGAGCCGTTGCGCGTCGGTTGGCCTCCGTGACCGCGGAGCGTGCCGATCACGGCCAGCGTGCCGTGGCCGTACCGAGCGCCATGGCCGGCAGCGCCCACTCCACCGGGGTGCCGGCGATCGACATCGGTGTTGCCACGCGGCGCACCGGCCCCCAGGACGTGTCCTCGATGCGAGGCGCAAGATCGGCGCCGGTCTCTGGCGCGAGCGGCGCCGGCGCGGGATTGCCGGTGCGATGCGCGACCAGCAGTCGCGCGGTGCGCGCCAGCGAGGCGCGCACGGTGGCGCCCACGCCTCGGGTTTGTCGAAGCGCCAGCGCTTGCACCGCGGCGGCCGCCATCAGATACCCGGTCGCATAGTCGATGCCCTGACCCGGCAGCGGCACCGGCCGATCCGCATTGGCAGCGCGCATGCCTGCATCGGCGATTCCCGAGCTCATCTGCACAAGACTGTCGAAGCCGCGGCGGGCTTGCCACGGACCTTGCCACCCATAGGCGTTAAGCGAGATGTCGATGAGCGCGGGATTGCGCTCGCGCCGCCACGCCGCCCCGAGGCCCAAGTGTTCGAGGGCATCCGTCCGATAGCCATGCACGACGATGTCCGCGCCGCGCAGCAGCGCCTCGAGCACCGCGCGGCCTTCGGCCCGCTTCAGGTCGAGCCGCGCGCAGCGCTTGCCGAGAACGACTTCCGGCACGGTGCCCGGCTCGTCCCACTCGGGCGGGTCGACGCGAAGCACCTGCGCGCCGAAGCCGGCCAGAAACCGCGTCGCGCTCGGGCCGGCCAGGATGCGCGTGAGATCGAGCACGCGAATGCCGCTGAGCGGGCGCGCCGGCACCAGCCGCCAATTGGCCCCGCCATCTCGTATCCCGGCTGCGCCGGCGTCGAACGTCTCCCATTGCAGCAGCGGCTCGGCGGCCACGGCGCCCCCCTGTGGATGCGCGTCCCACTGGGCGAGGGTGCGCATGGCCGCCGCGCAGCCACCGGCGCCGACGATGGCGGCTTCCAGGGCGTCGGCTTGCCACATGGCGACGGCGCGTGTGAGCGCGTGGCGATCGGGGTCCACGCCGAGTACCGCGAGTGCCGCCGCCCGATGATGCGCTGCGTTCGTATGAAGGCGAATCCAGCCGTCGGCCGCGCGGTAATCGCCGGCGATCGGATCCCACTGCGGCGGCGACGTCCAGCCTTGCGGCCGCAACGACGTGAGAAACCAGAACGACGCGAGCCGTCGGTCGACGTTCACGTCGGGCGTCGCAGCTCGCTCGTCGAGACCGAAGTCGCCGCCTGCGCCTGTCGCGAGTCCGGCAACGCCGAGCGTCGCGCAGGCGATCGCCGCCGCCGCGAAATCCGTGAAAGGAAAGACGCACGGCAACGCGCCACGTCCGCTGATCGTCAGGCGGTGGGCGGCGTGGTCGGCACTCGCGGCACTCGCGGCACTCGCGGCACTCGCGGCACTCGCGGCACTCGCGGCGCCTGCGGCGGCCACGGCGTGGCGCATCGCTCGAAAATAGGGCGCGACGAAGCCCGTGTCATCGGCAAGCGCAATGGCGTCGGGCGGCAGGCAGATATCGAAAGGCATGGAAAGTCCTCGAATGAATCGATACGTGGCATCGCAGTGAGTCGCGAGGCAAGACTGCCGGCGCATTGAAGCTTATGCCGATGGATTTTATTGTCAATATTGATTATCTTAATCAATCTTTTCCGCGACCAGCGCCACGCCTGCCCGCCATGACGCAATATTTCACCGCCGCCCAGGCTGCCGAACGCCTGGGAATCTCCTTGCCGACCCTCTACGCCTACGTGAGTCGTGGCCTGCTGCACGCCGAGCCGGGCAAGACGCACCGGGAGCGCCGCTACCGGGCCGCCGAAGTCGAGCGGCTGGCCGCGCAGCGCACGCGCGGGCGCAAGCCGAAGGAGGTGGCCAAGGCCGCACTCGACTGGGGCATGCCGGTACTTGAATCGTCCATCACGCTGATCGAAGACGGCCGCTGCTACTACCGGGGGCGCGACGCGCTCGCCATGGCCGAGTCAGCCTCCGTCGAGGCCGCGGCGGCATGGTTGTGGCAGTGCGACGAGGCATCGGCGTTTTCGGGATTAGACGGCGATCGCCTCGCGGCGGATTGGCCGGTGCTGCTGCTCGAACGGTTTCGCGGTACTCGCGCGGAAGAAGCCCTGTTGCCGTCGTTTACGGTCGTGAGCGACGACGCGCCCACGGCCATCTGGCAGCGTGACCCGGTCCGTGTGGCGCAAGGCAGTGCGGCGTTGCTGCGGCTGATGACGGCATGTCTGCTCGGCACGCGGCCCGGCGACGCGCCGATTCACGAGCAATGCGCGCAGGCGTGGGGTGTGCGCGACGCGCAAGGCGCCGACCTCATCCGCATCGGCCACGGATGGACTGCTGCGTGCGGGTCGCCCACGCCGGTCGTCTGCCAGACGGCGCTCTCGTCCCGCGCGCGGCGCAGTTCGTCGGCTTCTTCCGAAAAGCCCGCATCGACGGGTTTTCCGCCGTCGAGTGTGGCGACACGCTCCATTTCGGCTGTCAGCCAGCCTGTGGCGTCGGTCACGTCGGGCAGCCCACTCGTGCGCACGAGGACATAATCGCCGTAAGCCGACGCAACGTAGTCGACGAAGGCGTCGTAGATCGGGGCGTAGCGCTCGTCGAGCAAGGCGATCAATGCATCGCGACGACGAGCGGCGCGCTCGAGCGCCTGCGCCTTGGTCGTTACCAGATAGGGGTACTTGGCATTCTTTTCCTCTTCCGAGGCGTCTTCGAGAAACTCCTCGATCTCGATGGCTTGGTCCTGCGGGTCGAAGTCGTCGATGACGTAGGCAAAGCGGATGTCCTCGGGCGCAAACAGGACGCGCCAGAACAGCGGAATTCCGGCATTGGCTTCGAGCGACGGGCCGCCGCGCCCGAAGTAAGTCGGCAATTCGCCTTTACGGCCCTCCGGCATGCGCGGCCAGGGCGGACTCTCGAGAAAGACGGGATGTGACATGTCGTAAGCCTTGAGCAGAGGGGTTCGTTGCACTGCGGACTTGGCACGCCAAACTAATTGACCGGCGATCCGGGCGTTCGCCAGGACGAGCCGATGGGAATTCTGGCGGAACTCTCGGCGCTTGTCACTCATCTGCCGCAACGGAATGACTTAGAATTCCGGAAATATCGAAACACTCATGGGAACATTGGACAGAGGGCGCATCACCTTGAACGATACCGACGCCGTCAAAGCCCTGGCCGCGCTTGCTCAGGGCAGCCGGCTTGCCGTGTTCCGCCTGTTGGTCGTGGCCGGCCCGGACGGCTTGAGCGTCGGCAACATCGCGCAAGCTCTCGGCCTGCCCAACGCCACGCTGTCATTTCACCTCAAGGAGTTGGCTCACGCGGGGCTCATTACGTCGCGGCAGGAAGGGCGATACATTTTCTATAGCGCCTCCATCGACCGGATGAACGCGCTCGTGGGCTTTCTCACCGAAAACTGCTGTCAGGGCGTGCCGGGGCTTTGCGAGCCGGCGTCGCCGCGCAAGTGCTGACCCAACTGCCAATCGATTGCGCATCCGACTGCCCATCCGATAGGGGGCGTCGCGCGTTTGCTCCTGTCAGGGCGGGGCGCTCGAACGGCGTCAGGCGGGGCGGGCAGCGTCGTCAGCGCCCACGGGGGCGGTCGAGAAACGCTCGCGAAGTTCTTCGAGGCCGAGCGAGGTCAGCACGCTCTCGAGGCGTTCGGCCGGACGGCGGCGTGGCAGAGCCTTGTATTGGGCGATGATGAGCTCATTTTTCATCGAGTGTTCCCAGCCGACGAGTTCGGTGACGCTGACCTGATAGCCATGCGCTTCCAGTTGCAGGCAGCGGAGCACGTTCGTGACCTGACTGCCGAATTCACGGGTGTGCAGCGGGTGGCGCCAGATTTCCGTCAGCGGATTGCCGGCGAGCTGTTTGCCTTTGTGCTTGCGCAGGACGCTGGCGACTTCGGCCTGACAGCACGGCACCAGCACGATGTGGCGGGCCTGTTTGGCCAGCGCGAAACGGATTGCATCGTCGGTGGCGGTATTGCAGGCGTGGAGCGCGGTGACGACATCCACGCTCGGCGGCAGCGCGGGCGAGGCGATGGAATCGGCGACCGACAGATTCAGGAACGACATACCGGGAAAGCCGAGCCGGGTGGCCAGCGCCTGGGATGTCTTGACCAGTTCTTCACGCGTTTCGATGCCGAAGATGTGCGAGTCGTCGGCGAGCGCCTTGAAGAACAGGTCGTAGAGGATGAACCCGAGATAGGACTTGCCGGCCCCATGGTCCACCAGCGTGACACGGCCGCGTTCGGCCTTGACCTCCTGAAGCAGCGGCTCGATGAACTGGAACAGATGGTAGACCTGCTTGAGCTTGCGCCGGCTGTCCTGGTTCATCTTGCCGTCGCGCGTGAGAATGTGGAGCTCCTTCAATAGCTCGATGGACTGACCGGGACGGATTTCGTGGGTGTTCGACATGGGAAGACGGTAAAACGGCGCGCAACCATTGCGCGATCGCGGCGGGCGCCGCAGCGGCCCGGAAAGACCGACAGTTTACCGAAAAGACGCGAAGCGGGCCGGCGGCCCCGCCAGACGATGCTGCGCATCGATGCTCATTATTCGCATAATGTACATTATGTTAAACTCAGCGTATCGAGGTCGCAGGAGGCATCCACATCTAAGGGGCAGTAAGACACAGCCAAAGCGGGCCGCGAGCGCCAACCCGTCATTCCGAGGAGTCAGGGCTCCGCCCGCTGGTCCGAGCGCGGAACGCCCGCCCGGGCGCAATTAGCTCGCTACGGCAGCCAGTGCGTCGTTCCACTCCACGTCGGTCCGTGAGCGCATAACTTGCGCAACAGCTCCTCGAGGGCCCGTCGCTCGGGAATTGTCAGGCACGCGATCATGTCCTTCTCTCGGCGCTCCAGCGCCGGCATGAACGTGTCGTGCAGCCGCTGGAACTGCGGGCACGCCAGATGCTCCGGCGCCGGACACACCGCCGCGTGACGCAAGCCGTCGCGCAGCGCACTGAGCTGACGGATGGTCCTGTCGATCTCGTCGGCCCTCGCCTGCAGGCGCGCGCGGTCGATGCTCGCCTTGCCCTGCGGCAACAACATACCGGCAATGTCATCCAGCGAGAATCCCGCCGTCCGGCCAAGCGCAATCAACGACAGCGTCTGCAGCACGGATGCGTCGTATTGGCGTCGCAGCCCGCGACGGCCCGTCGCCGCAATCAACCCCTTCTCCTCGTAATACCGCAACGTGGACGGCGGCACGCCGGCCTGCCGCACCACCTCGCCAATGTCCAGTGTCATGTCGACGCTCCCGCTTGACTTCAAGTTGACTTGAATTCGTATAGTGCCTCAATCGCAGCCGGTGCGTGCGCGACTTCGCCCGGAAAACCGGCTGCTTCAAACGATTTTCAGATGATTTCGAGGAGCCGAAATGACATCGACGACGTTAAGTCTCATTGCGCAAATTCTGGCCATCGGCGTTTTCGCCACGGTCATCATGGATCTGTGGACGCTGCTGTTGCGCCGCCTGTTCGGCGTGACGCCGCTCGACTACGCACTCGTCGGGCGCTGGATCGGGCATATGGGCGCCGGGCAGTTCGCGCATGCCGGCATCGGGCGCTCGAGGCCGGTGCGCGGCGAGAAGGCGCTGGGCTGGGTGGCCCACTATGCGATCGGCGTGGCGTTTGCCGCCGCACTGGTCCTCGTGGCGGGCACGGCGTGGCTGCAAGCCCCGGCTCCTGGACCGGCGCTCGCCTTCGGCGTCGCCACCGTGGTGTTGCCGTTCTTCGTCATGCAGCCGGCGTTCGGCGCCGGCATCGCGGCCTCGAAGACGCCGAAGCCCGTCCAGGCGCGCGTGCGCAGCCTGATCACGCATGCCGTGTTCGGCCTCGGACTGTATGCGGGCGGCTGGCTCGTGAACTTCGCGCCGCGCGCCATCGCCGGCTGATCCGGGCGGGCGTCCGGCCGATATCGCAGGCACGGGGCGGCGTGCGCTTGAGCTGTCACAGACGCCGTACTATAGTGGCCGACGCCATGCATCGATTGCGATGCCTTGGCGTCCTCAACAGAACCGCTGGCCATCGCGCGGGCCGGCGCAAGGATTTTGCCCACTATGGACACCATCGTCGTCGAGAGCTGGAAGGATTTCATGGAGCTGTCCTCCCGCTTCGAAGGCTGGGCCTTTCGCGGACAGCAGGACGCACGCTGGCATCTGCAAAGCTCGCTCTCGCGGTACCTGCACGCGTTCGTGTCGGACAAGGAACAGTGGCGCAGCCGCGAGGCGCGCGCCATCCGCATCTTCCGGCGCAAGGCGCACAACCATGTGGCATGGCCCGAAGTGCTGCACGATGACCTGCGCTGCCTCGGCCTCATGCAGCACCACGGCGCGCCCACGCGCCTGCTCGATTTCACCAAGTCGCCGTTCGTCGCCGCCTTCTTCGCGCTCGAGCGCGCCACGAGCGATTCGGCCATCTTCGCGCTGAACACCCCGGCGCTGTACGCCGATCGCGCTCGCCCCCGCCATGCCCCGTGGCTCACGCGCGACACCATCGACCCACGCGTGAAGGGCAATCTCGACAAGTACTTTCTCGGCAACGACAACGAAGTGGTCTGGTTCGGCGAGCCCGAGGAGATGGACGGTCGGCTGATCGCCCAGTCGGGCACGCTCGTCGTGCCGGGCATCATCGACCGCCCGCTGCATCGCATTCTCGAGGGCTATGAGAGCGAAGAGCCGCTGTTGCGCAAGATCGTGCTGCCCGTGGCGCTGCGCGCGGACGCCATGAAATGGCTCTACCGCATGAACATCACCAATGCTTCGCTGTTCCCGGACCTGGACGGACTGGCGCGCTCGATCGCCATCGAAATCGAGATGGTGTGGCCCACGCAGACCCTGGGCTGAGCGCGCCGCTCAGATGAGGCGCTGCAGGAAGCCCGCCGCGCCGGATTTGCGCTCGGCCTTGTTGGCGTACATGCGCTGATCGGCGACGCGGATCAGTTCGTGCATCGATTCGCCGTCGTCAGGAAAGACCGCCACGCCCACGCTCACGCGCACGGTGACATCCACGCCGTTTACCGAGATGGCCTGCTCGATCCCGGCACGCAGGCGATTGACGGCGAAGTCGATGCGCTCGACGATCTCGGCGTCATGCAGGAGGGCCACGAACTCGTCGCCGGCGTGCCGCGCAACGAAGCCGCACTCGGCCACGCCCGCCTTCATGCGCCCGCCGATCTCCTTGAGCAGCAGATCGCCGACCGCGTGGCCCATGCCGTCGTTCACTCCCTTGAAGCCGTCGATGTCGGCGAAGAGCAGCGCCAGCTTGCCGTTGGTCCGCTGCGCGCGCCGCACGGCGTCGGCGGCGTACTCCCCGAAGGTGCGGCGGTTCGGCAAACCGGTGAGCTCATCGAAACGCGCGGCCTTGTACAGATCGTCGATGAGTTGCTTGCGCTCGATGGCCAACGCGGTCTGGTCGCATACGAAGGCGAGCAGACGTTGCGCCGCCTCGGCCTGCAGCGCCCCGGCGGGGCCATAGATCATTAGTGTGCCGACGGCCCGGCGCGCCGTATGCATGGGCAGCACCGCCAACGCCCCCCCGTCCTTGTCGATGACGGCGGACGCGTCGTTCGGCGTGAACGGCTCGACGCGCGCCTGAGCTGGCGCCGCGTCGATCAGGTGCCACCGCGGCTGCCGGGCGCGCACCGCGCGCGCCGAGACACGCTGCGCCAGCGCCCAGTCGAGCAACGGCACCTCAGGACTCTCACGGTACTGGTACGCCTTCTCCCAGGCGCCAGCCGAGTCTTCGCCGCCCAGGCCGTCCACGGCATCTTCCGCGTCCATCGAATCGGCCACCGCCGCCGTACAGGTGGCGACGACAATCGCGTCGATGGGAAACAACGTGGACAGTGTTGCGTGCACGGCCTGACACAGTGTGCGAATGTCGGCCGCATCGTGCGCCGCCTCGGAGATCGAATAGGTGGCGCGCTGTAACGCTTCGGCGCGCTTGCGGGCCGAGACGTCGCGCGCCACGCCGATACGCAGGCCGTGTTCCTCCGACCAGCGCGCCGACCACATGAGATGAACGTAGTGGCCGTCCTTGTGGACATATCGGTTCTCGAAACCGATCCGGGGCTGGCCGGCCATGACGCGCTTCGATTCCTCGAGGGTGCGCTCGCGATCTTCCTTCGCCACGAAGTCGATCATCGAGCGCCCCATGAGCTCCTGCGACGTATAACCGAAAATGCGTTCGCAGGCCGGGCTCACGTACACGAGCGTGCCCTCGCGATTGACGAGAAACACCGCATCCAGCAGCAGTTCCATGCAACTTGCGAGGACGTCTTTTGTTACGAATTCCATCGATCAGAAAATCAATTGCTTGATCCAGACTGGCGTCGCCACGCAGGTTTGGTTCGCTTGCCGCGCTTTTCGACTCGCAGCGTCGTATTCGCGGCGCAACGTTTGATTTGCGACACCACCCAGCGAGCGGAATTCCAACTCTCGTTCGCTAAAGCCGACACGGTCGATATATCTCGTACCGTCGGGTATGTCCCGTATTTCCCCTGTACTGCCGTGCCGCCAATTCCCGCTGATTGTCACTTGGTCGATTCAAATTGGCAACTTGCGCGGCGACATCTGTCGCAACGACGCCATTGTTGACGCGCGAGCGCCAATTGAGTAGTCGGACGCGTCATTCGCAAATCCCGAGACTGGAAATCGACCGCGTCCACATTTGGTATTTTCATTCCTTGAATCCTTCGTAAAACGAATTAAGAGTAAAAATCCGGGTGAACCGTAAACTTCATATATAGTTTTCCGTAACCATTATTTCTCCTCTGGTTCACCGCGGCACCGCATGCGATTACGTCTGTGTCGGCGTGCGCGGTATTCGCGTCGGTTTGACGCTTCGGTTTGACGCTTCGGTTTCACTTCACGACAGGAGACAGCGATGACCCAACTCGTCACTTGTGTATGGTTCGATAACGGTCAGGCCCGCGAGGCGGCCGAGTTCTATGCCGCGACATTTCCCGACAGCCACGTCGATGCGCTGCATCCCTCTCCCATTCCGGGCATCGGCCAAGGCGACGAGCTGACGGTCGAGTTCACGGTGCTGGGCCGGCGCTTCGTGGGGCTCAACGGCGGTCCCGAGTTCAAACCGAACGAAGCGGTGAGCTTCATGGTGCTCACGCAAAATCAGGAGGAGACCGACCGCTATTGGAACGCCATCGTCGGCAATGGGGGCGCGGAGTCGGCCTGCGGCTGGTGCAAGGACCGTTGGGGCTTCTCCTGGCAGATCACGCCGCAGCGCCTGCTCGATCTCGTGACCAGCCCCGACGTGGCCCAGGCGCGGCGCGCCATGCAAGCCATGATGACGATGCACAAGATCGACATCGCGGCGCTCGAGCGCGCCATCGCCACGACCTGAGCTGCCGCGCTTACGCCCGGTCGGGACTGGCGGCTGCGGATTCGCCTGCGGGGCCGGGTGCAGGATCGGGCATGGATTCCGGCGTGGATTCGGGCGTGGATTCGGGCGTGGAGGCAGGACGGCGCGGTGCCGGTTCGCGCATTGGCATCGACGTGCGCAGCGTCGCGACGAGCGGCAGGTGGTCCGACGCCACGCGCGCCAGCGGCGTGGCATGGCGGCGCACTTCGCCGAGATGCGCGCGAGGCGAAGTCCAGATGCGATCGAGCGAGAGCACCGGCAGGCGCGACGGAAACGTGGCGACGTGCGGCGTGCGCTCGAAATAGCGGTGCAGCCAGCGCAGCGGCCGTCCCCACAGGAACCACTCGTTGACGTCGCCCAGCAGCACGGTCGCGGTGCGCGGCTGGCCGGCCAGGCATTCGAGCAGGCGCCTGACCTGCTCCCGACGCTCGCCCGGATGCAACCCCAGATGCGTGGCGATCACGCGCAGTTGCATCTCACGGCCCTGCGCGTCGTGCCAGACGAGCGTCGCGTCGATGGCGCCGCGCGGCTCGCGGCCCGGCACGCTCAGGTCGATGTGGCGCACGGCCACCGGTGCGAAGCGTGTCAGGATCGCGTTGCCGTACTCGAGCCCGCCTCGCGTGAGCGTCGGTCCGGGGATCACGTGCATGCCGCGCGCCTCGGCCAGTTGCGCGAGCAACCCCACGCCCGTCGCACTCGCCTGGACTTCCTGCAGCGCCACGATGTCCGGATCGATCTCGTCGAGCACGCCGAGCACGCGACCGGGCGCATGGCGCCCGTCCGCCCCCACGCCGCCGTGAATGTTGTAGCTCGCCACGCAAAGCTCCCGGCTGATCCGCCCGGGACGCTCGGGCAGCGCGGGCTCGCTGGTTACGGGGCTGGCATGAGTGCCGGCGCCTTCGTCGCCATTGCCGGACTTGCGCGCAGCGCCGATACGGCGCTTGAGCGCGGCCACGCCCAGGCCGGGCACCACGAGCACCGCCGCGAGCAACGCCGCCGTCCAGCCGCTCGGGCGCTGTGCGAGCGCCGCCACGCGGTCCACGAGCGCGGCGGCAATCAGAATGCCCGGCGCCATGCCGATCACCGTGCCCAGCAGGCAATGCCGCAACCGGATGCGCGAGGCCCCGACCACGAAATTCACCAACGTGAATGGCGCGAGCGGCATCAGGCGCAGCACGATCATGGCGAGCAGGCCGTGGTTGCCGATCTGCTGGCTTACGGCGTTCAGATGCCGGCCGCCGAAGCGTCGCACGGCGTCGCGCCCGGCCACGCGTCCGACGGCATAGCCGGCCATCGCGCCCAGCGTCGTGCCACTCAGCGCGTAGAGGGCGCCCATGACTGGACCGAAGACCACGACCGTGACCACGATCAATACCGTGACGGGCACCATGATCAACGTGCCGACGATGTACACGGCCATCATGACAAGCGGCGCGAGCGGCAGGTCGTGGACGTGCTCCACGAAGCCGAGCACGCGGCGCACGTCGGCCCATTCGCGCAAGGGCGTGTAGCGCCATGCGAGCGCCAGGCCGGCCAGCGCCAGCAGCAGCACGATGAGCGAAGCAATCCGCCCAATCAGGCGCGGGCGCGCTTCCGTTGCAATGAAGGTGCCCATCACGTTCTCGAAGTCGATCGGCTCCATCGGGTCGAGCACCACCGGCCCCGGCGACGCCGCATCGTCGGCCTCGTGCAGTTCCGGCGCGAACGCCTCGAGCGTGCGGGCGCCTTCCCGATGTAGCGTCGCGATGGCGCGATGCAGCCCTTCGTCCCGCGCCAGCGCCGCCTCGACGGCCGGCTCGGGGACATCGAGATGCTCGGCGAGCAGGCGGTTGCGCGCGCGTGCGATGCCGGCCGCGACGCGCGCGTCGCCATTGGCCGCGATGGCGATATTGCACTCGGTATCGAGCGCCATGGAGCGATTGTTGAGGTTGGCCGAGCCGATCACGAGTAGCTCGTCGTCGACGACCATCACCTTGCTGTGCACGTTCACGCACGCCGGTGCGACACCGGGCACTTCAGGGCAGTACAGGCGGAAACGCTCGCCCGGATCGATCTCGCGCAGACGCCGGTAAAGACGCGCGCGCAGCACCCCCATGCTCTGCTGCTGAAGCCAGCCGTCCTCGATGCGGCGCGAGACGACTGCAATGTCGGGACAGTCGGGCTGCGACAGCCGCGCCGCCAGCGCGTCGCCGATCGATTTCGCCGTGAAATACTGATTCTCGAAGTAGATCCGTTTTTTCGCGCTGGCGATCGCATCGAGGTAGAGCGACTGAATTTCCTGCACCGCGGGCCGTCCGTCGAACGCGGGGGCTGTGCGCGCGATGGCGACCTCCACGTCCGTCAGGTCGGGGGCCACGCTCGTCGGCCAGGGATCGAGCGGCGCATACGGCGCGTCTCGCGCATCGGGCAGCCGAAGATCGACGTGCATGCCCGTCGCCCGATGCCAGCGCGCTTCGGCCAGACCGGCCACGGCGCGCGCCGCTTCGCCGTCGATGAGCGCGTGCACGTCGTGGAACGGTGGATAGGGATGCCCGGCAGGATCGAGCCGTCCAGGCTCGTCCGGTGCGTGGCGGGACGTATCCCAGCGCCGTCGCGTGAGATCGAGGCCGCCCACGAAGGCGAGCCGATTGTCGATCACTACGATCTTCTGATGATGCGACGCCCCGCTCGGGTGGTGACCATCGAGCCGGAAGCACAGCCGCCGATGCGTGCGCCAGTCGAGCTTGACCGACGTCAGCCACTCGCGCTCGAGCGCATAGAGCATGGCGAAGTCCCAGCTGAGGCCGTAGATGCGCAGCCCTTTTCGGCGCCGTACAAGGGCGTCGAGGAAATCGCGCAAACCGGCGGGCAAGCCGTCGTCCACGCCGAGCGGCTGAAGTTGCATGCGGCTGTCGATGTCCCAGCCGAGAATGAAAACGGTATGCCGCGCCGCGCGCAACGCCTCGCGCAGCGCGCTGAAATAGGCCTGCCCGTCCACGAGCATGCGCATGCGCGCCGCCGGCGCGATACGCCAGCAGTGACGCCCCTCGCGCAGGCGCAACGGCGTGCCGGGCACAGTGGACCCGGCGGCGTCGCCGTCACGCGCGCAAGCTTGCGGTGCGGCGATCATGGGCGCCGCGCACGTTCCGGGTGTCGCGGTTGTCTCGGGTGTCCCGGCGCGGTCTGCCGCCGGGGACGTCGCCGGCGGCGAGGTCATCGGGTTGGCGTCTTTCATGCGCGATGTGACTCGTCGTGCGTCGCGCAAGTTTCAGCACTCCCATCGTGGCAAAGCGGCAACGCGCACGGCCGGACGTGAATGGCGCACGCCGTGCGCGCACAACCGCGTTGCGCTGGCTCGCCAGGCGCGAAGAAACGTTCGCGACGACGCACCGCCACACAAACGCCGAACGGACGTCAAACGGATGTCAAACGGACGCTATACCGGCGATCTGCCAGCGATCTGCCGCCGATCTTCCGGCGGTCTGGCCACAACGTCGCGTTCTGTCGGGACTACTTGCCCATCTCGATCTTCGCCGAGACCTCACGCGCCTCGCTCAGATGATGACGCAATGTAGGCAACGTCTGACGCGCGAATCCGCGCAAGTCTGAGTCCTGTCCCTTTTCGGACTCGGTCTCGAAGAGGGTCACGGCCTGTTCGTGCGCATCGGGCCCGGCCAGCGCGAGATACGCCACGTCGAACTCCCGGCCGGATTTTCGCTTGAGCGCTTCGATGTCGGGATTGACGGCCACGTCGTTAGGCACGCTCACGCCTTTCTTCGCCGCGAGTTGCCGCAGCGTTTCGTTCGCCTTGCTGTGGTCGGTCACCATCTGCTGCGCGAAGCGCTTGACCGACGGATTGCTGGAGCGCTGCACCGCCAGTTGGCTCGCCTGCACTTCAGTCTTGCCGGACTTCTGTGCCTTGTCGACGAACTCCACATCAATGCCGGTCGTCGGCTCGGCGGTGCGCGTGGCTTGGGCGCGCGACGGTCCCGCGCTGCCGCCGGCCTCCGTCGCGCTGCCCTGCGCCGGTACGCTCCGGGGCGATCCCTGTGCAAACGCAACGGCTGCGCTCACCAGCAACGCGACGCCCGTCAGGCAAGCGCCATACCCTGTGGTCTGTCGTGATTGCATATCGTCCTCCTTATCATCGAGCCACTGAACCGTGGAACGTCCGGCGCCGGCGCGTCGCGCATCGGCAGCCCCGCCCGGCACCCGACCGATGCCTGTTCGACTACGCGGTTTGCGACGCCGTTCGAGCGTGCGCCATCGAAACTTCCTATGCGATGCCCGCATCGGCAACAGAATCTCAATGTCGAGTTGACGACACCCGCACATTGCGTTTAGAGTCACCGCATGACGAATTTCCGCCACCACGCGACTCCGGTACTGCGCGTTGCCCTGATGGGGCAATCGGTGGCGCTCGTCAAAAGCAAAAAACAGTCGCTCAACTGACCGGAGCGTGCTGTTCCGTCAGTTGAGCGACGGAATAGCCACGTGGACCCGGCAGTCCCGCCCTGCGCCCCTGGCGCCTCGAGCATCCCCGCATCACCCGCACCATCGGCCTCTGCCCCGAACCCCTCTCCACGCAAGCGTCAGCGTCGCCCGACTGCACGGTTTCCGTACAGGTCATCACCCGCTTACGTATCGTCACGGAGACATCCATGCAAGCCGCACCGTCACAAACCGCCGCACCCACCGCTCATTGCGCCGCCTCGCCGGCCTTTCGGGGCATCTGGCTGCCGCTCGTCACGCCGTTCTCTCGCGACGGCGCAGCGCGAGGCGCGGGCGAAGGCGCCGACAGACCGGTCGACCATGCCGCCCTGCGCCGTCTGGTCGCACACTACCGCCGTTCTGGCATTGCCGGCCTCGTGATCTGCGGCACGACAGGCGAAGCCGCCGCGCTCGACGACGCCGAGCAGCTCGCGGTGTTCGACACCGTCCTCAACGAAGTGGGCGACTTGCCCGTCATTGCGGGCCTCGCGGGCAATCATCTCGGTCACACGCTCGCACGCCTTGATGCTTTGAACGCCCTGCCGCTCGCCGGCGTGCTGGCACCGGCGCCCTACTACATCCGCCCGTCTCAGGAAGGCCTCGTCGAATGGTTCCGGACGCTGGCGGACCGCTCGCACGCGCCGCTCGTGCTCTACGACATTCCGTACCGCACGGGGGCCGCGCTCGCGCTCGACACGCTGCTCACGCTCGCCGGCCATGGCAACATCCGCGGCATCAAGGACTGCGGCGGCAACCCGCACACCACGCAGGCGCTCATCGCCGACGGGCGGCTCGCCGTCCTCGCCGGCGAGGATCACCAGCTGCTGTCGACGCTGGCCATGGGGGGACACGGCGCCATCATTGCCTCGTCCCATTGCCGCCCGGCGCACTTCGTCGCGCTGTATCGCGCGGTGCAGGCGCGGCAGCTCGATACGGCGCGGGCCTTGTTCCACGCGCTCATGCCGGTGATCCGGCTGCTCTTCGCACAACCGAATCCCGGGCCGGTCAAGGCATGGCTCGCACGAGAGGGATGGTTGGCGGACGTGTTGCGCGCGCCCATGACGAGTGCATCGCCCGCGCTCGCGCAACAGTTGGCGCAAGCGATTGTTGCCGTGGACGCCGAATTCGGCCCGGGCGCGATGAACGCGGCCTGAGGTCCGGGGGGCGGCCGGGGTCGCCTGACACGCCCCGAAGCCGCCTGAAGCATGTTCACGCAGGCGGTCGGGAATCTGCGCGGCGAGCCGCGATTGAGCCGTCGCGCCGCAATTTCGCGGCGCCGCGCGCTCAGAACATCGAGTTGCCGCTGACCGTCTTCGCCGGCACCTGCTGCGACACGTCCCAGTGCTCGACGATCTTGCCCTTCTCCAGCCGGAAGATGTCGACGATCGCAATGGGTTGGGCGCCCGGATATGGCACCTTTCTGACGTGAAGAATCACGTAATCGCCGTCGGCGAACGCGCGCACGATCTCGCTGTGCGAATCGGGCTGGTTTTTGCGCAGGAAGTCGAGAAACTTGCCGAAGCCTTCGACGCCGTCCGCCGCATTCGGATTGTGCTGGATGTACTGCCGCCCCAGGTACTGACGCGCGGCCTCGAAGTCCTTGCGGTTGAGTCCCGCCTCATAGAACGCGAGCACGATGTCCTTGTTCGACGCCAGTTGCTCGGCGGGCGCCTCGGCCACCGGGTTCACCGAGGCGCGCAAGCCGTCGGAGCCGGCCGCGGAGATCGCGGCGCCGGGCACCGGCGGCATGCCGCTGGCGGCGAAGCCAAGCGGCATCGGCGCCAGGGTAGCCGTGGCGACGACGGCAAGGAGCGTTGCAATTGACGTCTTCATGGTGGGTGCGGTGCAGACGTGAACCGGTCAGTGGTACAGGTGGGCCTCCGGCAGCCGGACGCCATGCCATCAGCTTAGCAGTTCGCACGGCCGGTCGCCTGTCAGACATCGCCGACAACCCGCTGCGCCCGGGCGTCGGCGGGTGACGTGCGCAATGTGCGCAAGGAGCCCGATCAGCGCCACGCCGCGCTGAGCATCACACTGCCCGACACGATGAGCATGACGTCGAGCAGGCGTTGAAAGACACGGGCAGGCAGACCGAGCACGAAGCGTTTGCCGAGCACCGTGCCCAACATCAGCGTCGCGCCGACGATCAGACCGTTGGCCCATGCCTCGGGCGGCAACGCGCCGAGGCCGGAAAACATCAGCACCTTGGCCACGTAAATGAGCACCGAGCTGGCGGACTCGGCGCCGAGAAACGCGCCGCCGGACAGGCCGTAGGCGGCGAACGCGGGCACGCTAAGCGGCCCGGTGGAGAGCACGATCCCCGTCAGAAAGCCGATCGCGGCCCCGGCCAGCGCCAGTTGCCAGAGCGAGAGCCGCCAGTGCTTGCGAAGCAGATAGTGCCGCACGGGCACCATCGCGACAAAGAACAGGCCCAGCGCGACGTCCACCGCCGTGGCGGGCAGACTCCACAGCGTGCGGGCCCCGAGCGCCGCGGCCGGCGCTCCGGCCATCGAATATGCGAGCACCGCGCGCCAGTCGATGTCGCGCCACCACGCCAGCACCTTCGACACGTTGCCGACGATGGCGGCCACGGCCATGATCGGCACCGCCTGCTTCGGCCCATATGTGTAGACGAGTACCGGCAGGAGCATCATCGACGAGCCCGTCCCGACCACGCCGCTCACCACACCTGCCGCCGTTCCCACGACGGCCACCATCGCCATGCCCCAGGCATGCGCGGCCAGTGACTGCATTAACCATCCCTCGTGCATTAACCATCCCTCGTGCATTCGTGCCTCGTCAGTTGCCAACCCGTCGCCAGAATGCGTCCGCATCCGCAGGACAAATCAGGGACGAACGATAATCCATGATCGACGCTCGCACCATCGATAAATCGAGCGGCCAGACGGGAGCTGCCACACAGGAACTGCCCGAAGGGAACTGCCCCACGGGAGCGGGCACCCGGCAGCCCAGACGTCAGCGGAAATCACCGGAAGTCGGCGTCATTCGGGTGAGGTTCGGGCGATGTTCGGGCGAGCGTCGCGGCGCTCACGCCGCCGCTCCTCCGTTCCCTGCACTCCCTGCGCTCCACTTCCCGGGTGGCACGCCAAAGGCACGCCGGAAATACCGGGTGAAGTGCGACAGGTCATTGAAGCCGTGGGCGAGCGCGACATCGGTGGCCGACGCCCCGGCGCGCAACGCCGGCAAGGCGCGCACCACTCGCAGCTGGTTACGCCAGGCGTGCGGCGCGAGGCCCGTCTCGCGCGAGAACAGGCGCGCCGCGTGAAACGGCGAGAGGTCGACAGCCTCGGCCAGGGCCGTGAGCGACAGCGGCTCCGTCAGATCGGCCGACAGTCGCGCCTTCATCGTCTCCACGCGCACCGCGTCGCGATGCCCGGGCAACGCCGGCACCCGCGCCTGCGCGTGACGCACGAGCATCATCGACACGGCCTCGATCAGTACGCTTTCGGCCACGAGCGGATCCGCGCCGCCTTGCAGCAATCGATGTGCGGTGACGAGCCGTTGCAACGCCTCGTCGTCGTGTACGACATATTCGCCGAACCACGGCATGGCGTCCTCGGCCGAGTTCGGCCCCGCGTGCGCGTGCACCAACTGCCGCTGTACGCCCTTCACGAAATCGACCGGCAGATAGAACACGCGGTAGCGCCAGCCGAAGTCGGTCTCGCGCGCGCCCGTATGCACCTCCCCCGGATGAATGATGGCGATCGAGCCCGCGTCGGCCACGTGCTCGCCACCGCGATAGAAATAGCGCTCCGCGCCCGCCACGATGCAGGCGAACGTGTAGGCGTCGTGCCAGTGCGGTGCGAAGGTGTGATCGTTGTACTCGGCCGTGAGCATGTCCGCCCCCGGCACGAGCGACGAGCGCCAGTACAGCGGGGCGTTGCGAAACGGCCGGGGCGGTGGGGTGGAGGCGTTCATGCCCGCTACTTTACACTGGGCCGCGGACGCTTGCCGCACGGGTGGCGAAGGGCCTTGGCGGTCTGTCAGACGGATTTCGGAGGGCCATGGTGCGCAGGGAGACAGCGCCGGTGGAAGAGCAGGAGGAAGCAGGAGGAAGCAGGAGGAAGCAAGCGTAAGAGCGCGGGCAAGCGCCGGAGGCTGGGCCGCAAGCGGAGGCGGCCCGCCGGATCGATCAACGCGTCGCGACGACGAATAGCCGCGGAAACGGCAGCAGCACCGTGCCGTCGTCCAGCGCCGGATAGGCCTTCGATATGGCGTCGGTGTAGCGGCTGAGGAATGCCTCACGCGAGTCCTCGTCGAGCTTTGCCAGGAACGGCCGCAATGCGCTGCCCTTGAACCACTCCACCACGGCCGCCGCGCCTGCGGCCAGCGGGTGGTAGTAAGTGGTGCGCCAGACGTCCACGCGCGAGCACGTTGCACGCAGCAGCGCATAGTAGAACGCGGCGTCATGGCGCGCGGTGCGCTCGATACCCCTGAGCGTGGTTGCCCAACGCGCGTCGGCGGCGACTTCGCGCATCAACACATGAGCAGGTTCGTCGAGATTGTCAGGCGTTTGCACGGCCAGCGAGCCGCCAGGGGCGAGGCGCCCGACCAGACGCGGGTACAGCGTCTCGTGATCGGGCAGCCATTGCATCACGGCGTTGGCGAGAATCACGTCGAACGGTGCTCCGCCCTGCTCGTCTTGCCAACGAGCGATGTCCGCGACTTCGAAGCGAAACTGCGGCAACCGGGCGCGCGCCGCATCGATCATGTCGCGCGAACTGTCCAGGCCGAGCACTTCGGCCTGCGCATAGCGCGCGGCGAGCACCTGCGTCGAATTGCCCGGCCCGCAGCCGATATCGACCACGCGCATGGCAGTGCGCCCCGGCAGATCGGGAATGGCGGCCACGAGGTCGCGCACGGGACGTGTGCGCTCGTCTTCGAACTTCACATACTGGGCGGCCTGCCACGCAGGGTTGACAGGGGCATTCGGCGAGGGCACTTGCGCCATGACGCGCTCCTTCGGATGCGAGATGGGAGATGGGAAATAAGAAACGGGAAACGGGAACAGCCTTCACGATATCAGGTCCCGGCCTGCAATGCCTCCACGAACACGCGCAGGTGCGACGCCTCGGCGTCGGTAATCGCCCAGTGCGTCATGCCGTCGCGTCGCCATCGGGCGGTGGCATAGCCATCATCGCCAGTCACCGTCGGCGCCCGCCGCGCATCCGTCGCCGTGACGGGCGTTGGGCGCTGCCGTGATCCGTGGTACCGGCCGACGTGCCGCCTTCTTTGCGATATCCCGACATTGCCGACATTGCCGACATTGCCGAGCGATTCGCGAGCCCTGTCGGACGGCCGTGTGGCTTCCCCGCGTCACATCGGCGGGCGGTACCAACGAGCGGAAGAAGCGGAAGAGGCCGAAGGGGCCGAAGGGGCCGCACGAGCCGACTCGCGGATCAGCGGCAGCGGGTCGACCGGCGCGCCGTAGCGCCACAGTTCGAAGTGCAGATGCGGGCCGGTCGCCATACCCGTGCGCCCCACCTTGCCGATGACCTCCCCAGCTTCGACGGTCATTCCGACTCGGAGGTGGCGCGCAGTCTGCGACAAGTGGGCGTAGCGCGTTTCGCTGTCGTATCGGTGATCGATCACCACATAGCGTCCATAACCGCGTCGCTCGTAGCCAATGTGCCTGACCACGCCCTGGGCCGCGGCATGCACGGACGTGCCGCTCGGGGCGACCAGATCCACACCGTTGTGCCGGTGGCTGACGCGCCGCAACGGGTGGTATCGCACCCCGAACGGCGACGACACGCGCACCGTGGCGACCGGCTCCATGTACGACTCGGCCGACGCCGGGCTCCGGCCGCTGGTCGCGCCGAACTGTGCGCCGAACTTCGCGCCGCCGAATGCGGGACCGGTCAGTTGCATCGCCACGCAACACAAACCGCCGACGACGATCCGGGGCGCGCGGCGGCGTAGAGGCGCGCGCCCGTGCCCGGGCGGATCCGCGATGTCACGGTCCGCGGCGGCTCGGCCCGGCAATGCTGCCCATGAGGACCATAGAGAAGAAAACATCGCTCGAAGAACAAATTCCAAAGCGACGCAGTCTACGGACATTACGACGGGGATTTGGCGGGAATCACCCCAAATTGGCAGGCGATGGGCGCCCGCTCACCGTGTTTTGGGAGCCCGCCCATCAGGGTGATGGCAATGCAGCTGGTGCCCGAGCGGGCACCGGTACGATCAGACCACGTTCGCCGCGCCGGGGGCGGCCTTCCGCCGCATCAGGCGGCGCCCCGCCGGGATGCTCACGCCTCGATGCAACAGGCCGCCAAGGACCGTGCACGCGATCAGTACGGGCGGATAGACGAGGAACGTCCAGCGCATGTCGCCGCCCGATAGCGCAAGGTACGCCGGCGTTACCGCAAGCACGACGAACATATGGCTCAGATAGATCTCGTAGCTCCAGCGGCCCATTTGCGTGAGCCATTGCCATGCGCGCGGTACGGCGCGCGTCGAGCCGTGCGCGGCCGCCAGCCAGCACGCCGCGCTCGCGCAGAGCACCAGCATCACACCGTCATGCAGCGCGCTCCATAGCGCGCCGCCGAAAAACACGACCGCCACCAGGCCGGCCACGCCCAGCGCCCCCGTCGCCCGGACGGCCGTGCGCGGCAACGTCACGCGCTGCACGGCCAGCGCCGTGAGCACGCCCCACGCAATCGCCGCCATGCCGGGCAGATACGCCTTTTCCTGCCAGATTTCGTTAGCCTGCAGCGCGGCGCGCGTCCACGGCAGCGAGATGGCCAGCGCCGTCAGCGCCAGGATTCGCCAGCGCCCGCGCAACACCAGGCACACGAGTGGGAACGCCAGATAGAAGCACTCCTCGATCGAGAGCGACCACAGCACGTCCCATGCGCCCGGCAACCAGGTCGTGCGGCCCTCGTACCAGTTCAGCGTCATGGTGAGCGCCGAGGCCAGCGCGCCGCCGAGCGTCTGCCCCGGCTTGTCGATGACGAAACCGGGCACTGCCAGCCAATGCATGACCGCCAGCACCGCGAGAAGCAGCAGGAGCAATGGAAAGATGCGCACGGCGCGCAGGGCATAGAAGTGGCGCCAGCGCAAGGCGTCGAGCGAACCGTAGCGCTCGAGCGAGCGACGCGTGATGACGAAACCGGAAATCACGAAGAAGACGAAAACCGCCTCGTATCCGTTGAAACTCAAACCATTGATGACGCGACGCGGCAGCACGTCGCCCAGCAGGCTCGGTCCGAGCGGCAGACGGAATGGGAGTGCGAGGTGGTGGACGACGACGAAAAGGATCGACAAGCCGCGCAACAGGTCGATGCTGTCGTTGCGCGGGCGCAGCGGGCTCGCGTGCGCCGGGTTCAAAGCCATGAAGTCTCCTGGAGCGATGTGACGAGGGGGAATCACATCCGCGGCCATCGTACTACGACCTCGCGCATTCATCAGCCCCCAAACCCGGCAGGCGCGCCGGCGAGCACGCGGCCCAGGCGAGCGCTGCCACCCCGGCCGTGCGCCGCCGTCGGACGAACCGTCGCGGCAACGGTGTCCGACACGCGGTTGCCGCGACCGGCCTGGGACGCCATTTGTGCCTCGCGCCGCCGCACGCGTAAGATAGCGCCTTCGCCCGGGGCGCCCTGCCGTCGGGCCGATTTGCGGCTGTCATGTCTAACTTCTGGATCACCATCACCAATTTCGGCAGCGCCGCCGTGACCGTGCCGGCGGCCGCGGCGCTCACCCTCTGGCTTCTCTCGGCGCGCGCGTGGCGCATGGCCGTCGCGTGGGGCATGATGTTCGCCGCGGGCGCGCTCCTCGTGGCGGTCTCCAAGGTCATGTTCCTTGGCTGGGGCATGGGCGTGCGCGAACTCGACTTCACGGGCGTGAGCGGTCATACGATGCTTGCGGCGACGGTTTACCCGACGATGGCGTGGCTGCTGCTGCGGCGCGTGGCGTGGCCCTGGCGCGTGCTCGGCATGGCCGCGGCGATGGCCGGCAGCGTGGCGGTGGGCGTATCGCGGGTCGCGCTCTCGGCGCACTCGATCTCGGAGACGGTAGCCGGCTGGGCGGTCGGTTTCGCCGTATGCGGCGCTTTCGCCTGGTTCAGCCGTCGCGACGACGCGCCGCATCTCAAGGCGCTGCCCATGGCGGCCAGCCTCTTCGTGCTCGTGATGTGGCTGCATGGCGAGCGCGTGCCGACGCAGCGCTGGATCACCCACATCGCGCTGAAACTCTCCGGACGTGATCAGCCGTTCCGCCGCGCCAGTTGGCACGCACGCAAGCCGGTGGCGCCCGCGCCGTCCACATCGCCCACCCCGGCAGCCTCGCCCGTCACTGCGCCGGCGACAGCGCCCGGGGCTTACGCGCTCGAACGCTGAGCCTGCGCACCGCCGCGCCTGGGTGGCACGCGACCGTTGAGCGGCGACTGCGGCGAGGCCGCCGCTTGCGTCGCCTGTGCTGCTTCGGCCGACATGCGGCGCCACACGTCCATCGTGCTTTGCGTCGCGTCGTTGAACGCCTGGAACCACTTTTGCAGCGGCGCTTCGACCGCCCTCGCCGCCTCGCCCGCGCTCGTTCCCGCCCCAAGCAGATCGGGCAGCGTCATCGCACTGGCCATGCCGTGCTGAACGTCTTCGCCCATCTTGCGGCAGTGCTCGGCCCACTGCAGCTGGTTGTCGGCGCATGCGGCGAACCATTCACGCCAGAACTCGTTGTGCTGCGCGAGCTGTCCATTGAGCAATTGCAACTGCGCGGTGAGCAGCGCGTTGAAATCCCTGGCGTCGTCGAACGATTGACTCGCTTCGGCTTGCGTCTTGAGCAGTTCACTGTCGCGCCGTGCCTGCAATTGGTGCGCACGCTGCGCGGCTTCGAGAAAAATACCGTAGGCGCCCAGCGCACTTGCAGTGCCCAGCTTCGCCAGCGCCAACGCCGGATTCGTTTCCTTTGACATCGTCACTCTCCTAGGTAGATGAGTGTCGCGCGCCACGCGCGTCACTCCATATGCATGCCGCCGTTGATGGCAAGGTTGCTGCCGGTGATGAAACCGGCGTCGTCGGACGCGAGGAACGCCACGAGCGCGGCGACTTCGTCGGGGCGTCCGAGCCGGCCGACCGGAATCTGCGGAAGAATGCGTGATTCGAGCACTTCCCGCGGCACGGCAGTGACCATCTTCGTGGCGAGATAGCCTGGCGAGACGGTATTGACCGTCACACCGGACTTGGCCACCTCCAGCGCCAGTGCCTTGGTGAAACCATGCATGCCGGCCTTGGCCGCGGCGTAGTTCGCCTGGCCGAAGGCGCCGCGGCTGCCGTTCACGGATGCGATATTGATGATGCGGCCCCAGCCGCGGGAGACCATGCCGCCAAAGATCGGACGCGTCATGTTGAACACGCTGTCCAGATCGGTGCGCAATACCGACTGCCAGTCTTCGGCGGACATCTTGCGCATCGTGGCGTCGCGCGTGATGCCCGCGTTGTTCACGAGAACGTCGACCGGTCCGGTGTCGGACTCGACCGCTTTCGCGCAGGCCGCGCAGGAGGCGAAATCGGCCACGTCGACGCGATAGGCGTCGAAGTCGCGGCCGGTCTCGCGCATGCGCGCAACCCAGCCCTCGCAATCCTCGTTTCGAGGGGAACACGTGACCGCTACGCGATATCCGGCATCCGAGAGCCGCAGGCTGATCGCCTCGCCCAGTCCCCCCATACCTCCAGTCACCAATGCAATTCGCGTTGTCATGGCTTTCCATCTCCGGTTAACGTCGATCGTCGATCGTTGAATGTCGATCGTTGAACGTTCGGGGGGCCGCAATGCGACTCGTGCGGCGCGAGAACGTTCCGCGCCGTGATAATTTTTCCCAGGCGTTCGACGACGCGCCGATGAGGACGGCCGTCGGCCTGGTGCCCGGCGCGCATTCCGTTGCAGATTGTCCGATTGCATGCAATCGCGGCGCGCCAGCGTGGACGTGTGGGGAGGTGTTGAGTGTGTTGGTGTGTGCTTGGGATCGTACTCCAAAATAATTTGCCGGTTGGCCTTCCGGCCTCCGTCAAAAACAATCCAATGACACGCCCCTATCGATAGTCACAGGTCGAGGCAATAACGCGACAAAATCCGCCGCGCGACCGTTGCGGCGTGTGGCCAATCCATATATCATCGCCCGTAGATTTTTTTCCGGATCGCGCCGGTAGCGCTGGTCTCGCCGTCTCGCCGTCTCGCGGCGAAGGCCGGCGGGCGCGAACGCGGGGGTCTTCTTCCCGGACTTCTCACCTGGTGAGTCATGAGCGCATGATGCCTTCTCTGCCCGATACTGCCCCACACCACCGTCGCCCCGCGCTGACGGTCGCCACCACGGCGCTTGCCGCCGCCGTTCTCGTTTTGCTTGCCGCGTGCTCGCGCAAGGCGCCGCCCGAACCGCCGCCGCGACCGGTCGTCGCCGTGGCAGCGAAGGCCGCCGAGCAAACGCCCATTGCGTCGCTGCCCGCGCAGATCGAAGCGCGCTATTCCACGCCGCTGTCGTTTCGCGTCGCCGGCAAGATCATCGAGCGCTCCGTGCGCCTGGGCGATGCCGTCAAGGCCGGCCAGATCGTGGCGCGCCTCGATCCGGCGGACTTGTCGAAAAACGCCGCGAGCGCCCGCGCGCAGCTCGACGCGGCTCAGCATCAGCTCGACTACGCCACGCAGACGGTCACCCGCGACCGTGCGCAGGCGCGCGAGAACCTGATCGCGCCCGCGCAGCTCGAGCAATCCGAGAACGCTTACGCGAGCGCGCTCGCGCAACGCAATCAGGCAAGCCAGCAGGCGGCATTGGCTGCGGATCAGTTGAGCTACGGCAATCTCAAGGCCGAGCGCGACGGCGTCATCACGGCCGAGCAGGCCGATACGGGACAGAACGTCAGCGCCGGTCAACCGGTGTACCAACTGGCATGGACGGGGGACGTCGACGTCGTTGCCGACGTGCCCGAAGCCGCGCTCGGGGCCCTGCGCATCGGCCAGACCGCGACCGTGTCGCTGCCCGCCGTGCCCGGCAAGACGTGGCAGGCGCGCGTGCGCGAAGTGGCCCCGGCGGCCGATCCGCTGAGCCGGACTTACCGCGCCAAGCTCTCGCTGCTCTCGCCCGGCCCCGACGTGAAGCTCGGCATGACGGCGAACGTGGCCTTCGCACAGCCGCTCAACCTGCTGCCCATGCACGCTGTGTCGCCCGCTGCCTCCGCACCGGCGGCGAGCGCGTCGGCGCCCTCGGCGGCCTCCTCCGGGTCCGCATCTTCCGCGCCCGCAACTTCCACGCCCCCGGCCGCCGCCGTGAGCGACGGCCCACCGATCACGCTGCCCTCGACCGCACTCTTTCACGATGGCAATCAGCCAGCCGTATGGATCGTCAAGGCGGACGACACCCTCGTGCTGCGCCGCGTGAGAATCGCGCGTTATGGCGAGCGCACGGTCACCGTCGCCGGCGGCGTCCAGCCGGGCGAGCGCGTGGTCTGGCAAGGCGTTCATACGGTCACCGCCGGTGAAAAGGTGCGCGTCGTCGCGCCGCTGCATCCCGAGGACTTTGCGTCATGAGCACGCTCGACGGGAAGCCGCCCGTACCCCCGCCCCCCGCACCGCCAACGCCAACGCCGGCCGAACCGCAGGACTACCGCCACGAGGAGGGGCGCTTCAACCTCTCCGCGTGGGCGCTGCGCCATCGCTCGCTCGTCGTGTTCCTCATCGCCATGGCGACGATCTTCGGCATCCTCGCCTACTCGCGTCTCGCGCAATCGGAAGACCCGCCCTTCACGTTCCGCGTGATGGTGATCCGCACATTCTGGCCGGGCGCCACGGCAAAGCAGGTGCAGGACCAGGTGACCGACCGCATCGCGCGCAAGCTCCAGGAGATGCCCTCGATCGACTTTCAGCGCAGTTATTCGCGCCCCGGCGAGTCGCTCCTGTTCTTCGCGATGAAGGACTCCGCGCCGGCGAGCGAAGTCGCCGAGGAGTGGTATCAGGTGCGCAAGAAGGTCGGCGACATTGCCTACACCTTGCCGCCCGGCGTGCAGGGGCCGTTCTTCAATGACGAGTTCGGCGACGTCTACACGCACATCTTCACGCTCGAAGGCGACGGTTTCGGTCCTGCGCAGCTGCGCGACTATGCCGATTCGCTGCGCACGGTGCTCCTGCGCGTGCCCGGCGTGGCGAAAGTCGACTACTTCGGCGACCAGGACCAGCGCGTCTACGTCGAAATCAGCAACACGCAGCTCACGCGCCTGGGCATCTCGCCGAATCAGATCGCGCAGGCCGTCAATGGCCAGAACGCGGTGTCGCCGGCGGGCACCATCGAGGGGCCGAACGATCGCGTGGTCGTGCGCCCGAGCGGCGAGTTCCGCAACGTTGCCGAGCTTGCCGACACGCTCATCCGCGTGAACAACCGCACGTTCCGCCTGGGCGACATCGCGACCATCAAGCGCGGCTACGTCGACCCGCCGATCTCGGAAATGCGCTTCGGCGGCAAGCCCGTGCTCGGCATCGGCATCACGATGCAAAAGGGTCAGGATGTCGTCCACCTCGGCCGCGCGCTTGCCGACACGATGGGCGAGCTGCGCGCGCAGCTGCCCGCGGGGCTCAAGCTCACGGAAGTGGCAAGCATGTCGCAGTCGGTCTCGCACTCGGTGGACGACTTCCTCGAAGCGGTGGCCGAGGCCGTGGCGATCGTGCTGGTCGTGAGCCTGGTCTCGCTGGGCTTTCGCACAGGCATGGTGGTGGTGATTTCGATTCCGGTCGTGCTCGCCGTCACCTCGCTGTTCATGTACCTCTTCGACATCGGGCTGCACAAGGTCTCGCTCGGCACACTGATTCTCGCGCTCGGCCTGCTGGTGGACGACGCGATCATCGCCGTCGAGATGATGGCCGTGAAGCTCGCGCAGGGATGGGAGCGCAGGCGTGCTGCCGCCTTTGCGTATACGAGCACCGCTTTCCCGATGCTCACCGGCACGCTCGTGACCGTCTCGGGCTTTTTGCCGATCGCGCTCGCCAAGTCGAGCACCGGCGAATACACGCGCTCGATCTTCGAGGTCTCGGCGATCGCGTTGCTCGCGTCGTGGCTCGCGGCGGTGGTGCTCATTCCGCTGCTCGGCTACAAGCTGCTGCCCGAGCGAGCGCGCGAGGCCCATCACGGCGACGACCACGAGCACGAGGTCTACGACACGCGCTTCTACAATCGCCTGCGCGGCTGGCTGACATGGTGCATCGAACGCAAGTTCGTGGTGCTCGCGATCACTGTGGTGCTGTTCCTGATCTCGATGGCGGGCTTCTCGCTCGTGCCGCAGCAGTTCTTCCCCAGCTCGGATCGTCCGGAGCTGATGGTCGACCTGCGGCTCCAGGAAGGCGCGTCGTACCAGGCGACCCTGCGCGAGACGCAGCGGCTGGAGAAAATTCTCGAAGGCCGCAAGGAAATCGATCACACGGTGAGCTTCGTCGGCACCGGCGCGCCGCGCTTCTACCTGCCGCTCGACCAGCAGCTGCCCACGCCGAACTTCGCGCAGCTCGTCATCACCGCGAAATCGGTGGAAGAACGCGAAGCGCTCGCTCAATGGCTCGAACCGAAGCTGCGTGAAGCGATGCCGGGCGTGCGCACGCGTCTGTCGCGGCTCGAAAACGGCCCGCCGGTGGGATTTCCGGTGCAGTTCCGTGTGAGCGGCGACGACATCGGCACGGTGCGCAGAATCTCCGAACAGGTCGCCGAGGTGATGCGCCGCAACGGCGACACGGTCGACGTTCAGTTCGACTGGGACGAACCGTCGCAACGCTCTGTGCGCTTCGAAGTCGACCAGCAGAAGGCGCGCGCGCTCGGCGTGAGCTCCGCCGACATCTCGAACTTCATCGCCATGACACTCACCGGCTACGACATCAGTCAGTATCGCGAGCGCGACAAGCTGATTTCGATCACGCTGCGCGCGCCCAGGGCCGAGCGCGTGGACCCGGCGAAAATCGCCACGCTCGCCATGCCCACACCCAACGGCCCGGTGCCGCTCGCCACGCTGGGGCGGGTCGTCGACACGCTCGAATATGGCGTGATCTGGGAGCGCGACCGCCAGCCCACCATTACGGTGCGCTCGGACGTGCGCGCCGGCAAGCAAGGCATCGACGTGACCGAGGCGGTCTACAAGCAGCTCGCCGACATTCGCAAGGCGCTGCCCGTGGGCTATCGCATCGAGATCGGTGGCTCGGTCGAGGAATCGGCGAAGGGCCAGTCCTCGATCAATGCGCAGATGCCGATCATGATCATCGCCGTGCTCACGCTGCTCATGATCCAGTTGCAGAGCTTCGCGCGCACGATGCTGGTGGTGCTGACCGCGCCGCTGGGCATGATCGGGGTGGTCGCCACCCTGCTGCTCTTCGGCAAGCCGTTCGGCTTCGTGGCGATGCTCGGCGTGATCGCCATGTTCGGCATCATCATGCGCAACTCGGTGATCCTGGTCGACCAGATCGAGCAGGACATCGCGTCCGGGCACCCGCGCTTCGACGCAATCGTAAGCGCCACGGTGCGACGCTTCCGGCCGATCACGCTCACCGCCGC
This sequence comes from Pandoraea sp. CB10b_02, assembly GCF_002216225.1. Lineage (NCBI taxonomy): Bacteria > Pseudomonadati > Pseudomonadota > Betaproteobacteria > Burkholderiales > Burkholderiaceae > Pandoraea > Pandoraea sp. CB10b_02. Next base: position 252,475 of record NZ_NJGW02000001.1, on the reverse strand, counting down.
GGCGGCCGTGCTGGCGCTCATCCCGCTGCTGCGCAGCAACTTCTTCGGTCCGATGGCAACCGCCCTCATGGGCGGCATCACCAGCGCGACCGTCCTCACCGTATTCTTCCTGCCTGCGTTGTATGCGGCGGCATTTCGCGTGCGCCACCACGAACGCGCGTCGCACGCGCCCCCTGCCACCGGCGCCGCGGCGTCCGGCAGCTCGCAAGGAGACCGCTCATGAGTCCGCGCCCCCTGCCCCCTGCTGCGCCGCGTCGATGCGCTGCGCCGCGATTGCTGCCCCTGCCGCTCGTGTCACTGTGGCTGGCCGCCTGCTCGTTCACGCCCGGCGACAAGCCGCCCGCCATGCCCTCGCCCGCCCACTACGGCACGCAGGCGCTGCCGGAACGCACGGTGTCGGCGCAGGGTACGTCGCAACGGTTCGAAGTGGGCGCGCCGCCCGTCAAGGCGTGGTGGCGCGCCTATCGCTCGGACAAGCTCGACGCGCTGGTCGACGAAGGTCTGCGCAACAGCCCCAATCTCGCGGCGGCCGACCATGCGCTGCAGGCGGCGCGCGAGCAGCTCAAGGCGCAGGTGGGCTCGTCGCTGCTGCCCTCCGTCGACCTCGGCGGCGAGGCGGCGCGCGAACGGGCGCTGGGCATTCCGACGCTCGGGCCGCCGACCGCGCTGTACAACATGTTCGTGGGACAGATCCAGGCGCGCTATACGTTCGACTTCTTCGGCGCTTCACGCTTCGCAAACGCGTCGCTTGCCGCGCAGGTCGACCAGCAGGCGTTCCAGCTCGAGTCGGCGCGCCAGGCGCTCGCGGCCAACATCGTCTCGGGCGCGATCGGCGCCTCGGTGCTCGGCGCTCAGGTCAAGGCGACGGAGCGTCTGGCCGAACTCGCGCAAGCCGACGCGAACGACATGGCGCGGCGCGAAGCCCTCGGCGCGGTCTCGCGCGCCGACGCCCTCGCCGCCGCGCAGAACGCCGAATCGCTCAGTGCGTCGCTGCCGGGCTTGCGCGCCCAGTGGCAGTCCACGCGCCATGCGCTGGCCGTGCTGCTCGGCCGCACGCCCGATCAGGCGCCCGACGATATCGCGCTGGGCGAATTGAAGGTGCCGGAGAAGGTGCCGGTCTCGGTGCCGTCGACGCTGCTCCAGTCGCGCCCGGACATTCAGGCCGCGGAGATGGCGCTCAAGGCGGCATCGGCCGAAGTAGGCGTGGCCACGGCACAGATGTTCCCGAGCCTGTCGCTCAGCGCGTCGATGGGCAAAGGCGGCTTCAAGTGGGCGACCGTGATGTCCAACGCCGGGTCGTTGTGGAGCGTGGCCGCGTCGATCTCGCAGCCGATCTTCCATGGCGGCGCGCTGCTCGCCCAGCGGCGCGCGGCGCAGGCGTCCTACGAAGCGGCCGTCGAGCAATACAGGCAGACGGTGCTCACCGCGTTCAGGAACGTGGCCGACACGCTCGCATCGCTGGAGGCGGACAACACGTCGCTGCTGCACGCCGACAACGCCAGCGCCGCGGCCGAGCAGATCTACCGCGACACGGCGGCGCGCGTGCGCCTGGGAGCGCTGCCGGTGTCGGCCGCGCGCGGGCGCGAGCAGCAGTACTGGAACGCCTATCTGACGACGGTGCGTGCAACCGGCGCCCGTTTGTCGGATACTGCGCTCCTGTTTTACGCGATGGGGGTGCCGCCCGAGCCGCTCGCCGATGCGGCGACGCCGGCCGCCGGGGCGGCAGCGACCGCACCGGCCGGCGAACGGCCGCCCCCGCCGCAAGACGTTGCGACACGATGACCGCCACCTCCACGACACGGGGCAGACGCCCCAAACATCTGCCCGATGGCCGCGCCGCCCTGCTCGGCGCGGCCATCGACGCTTTCTCGCATCTCGGTTATGACGGCGCGAACCTGCGCGGCATTGCCGCCGCCGCCAAAGTCGACGCCAGCCTCGTGCGCGTGCATTTCGGCTCGAAGGAGCAACTCTGGCGCGCCTGTGTGGATACGCTCGAGGCCGCGCTCGCGGCCCCCGTGGCTCACCTGAAAGCCATTGCCGACGACACGACGCGGCCGGTCCGGGACCGGCTGCGCGAGGCCATTGCGCTGATGGCCGCCCACGCGATGCAGCATCCCGAGCACAAGCGCTTCATTTCCCTGCACGCGTCGGAGACGGGCGAGCGCGGCGCGGTGCTGTACCGCCACTTGCTCGAACCCGTCTACCACTGCATGGAGAAACTCATCGTCGAAGGCATGGCGGCCGGGGTGATTCGCGCGGAGCACCCGGCAATGTACTTTTGCGTGCTCGCGCACGCGCTGCATCCGCCGCCCGGCTCGCCCGTGCTGATGCAGCTGATCGCGCCGGAAGTCGGCGGTGAGGCCTTCGGGCCCGCGCTGCTCAAGCAGGTCGAGATGGTGTTCTTCACGCCGCCGGACACGCAGGGCTAACGCGCGCCCGGGTCTCGGGAGGCGACCTGAAGACGATCGGCGAGGCGCCGCGGCATTGCGTCGTCGCCAGCGCCCGGCGCCGGTCGGCGCGGCGGCCATCTTGCCGGTATCCGGGACGCCGGCGGCGCGCCGATGCATTACACTGGCGGCCAAATTCACACGCTCTCACGCCAATGTCCGAAGCTAATTCCACCACCGTCATCCTCGGCGCCGGCCAGGCCGGCGGCGAAACCGCCCTCGCACTGCGTCAACTCGGCTACACCGGCCGCATCGTGCTCGCCGGCAACGAAACCCATCTGCCGTATCGCCGCCCGCCGCTCTCGAAGGCGTTTCTCGCCGGGCAGGCCGACGAAGCGAGCCTGCTGATCCGCCCGGCGGACGCCTGGGAGAAGGCCGAGATCGACGTGCGCCTGGGCGTCACGGCCACGGCCATCGACCGCACGGCCCGCACCGTTTCGTTCGACGACGGCCAGACGCTCGGCTATGACCACCTCGTGCTCGCCCTCGGCGGGCGTGTACGCCGTCTGCCGATGCCGGGCGGCGATGCGCCGAACGTCTATTACCTGCGCGACATTGCCGACGCGCAGCGCCTGCGCGAAGCCCTCGCGCAAGGCAAGCGCGTGGTGGTGATCGGCGGCGGATATATCGGTCTGGAAGTGGCGGCGAGCGCCGTCAAGGCGGGCGCGTCGGTGACCGTGCTCGAAGCGGCGCCGCGCTTGCTCGCACGCGTGGCCGAGCCCGAGCTCGCCGGCTTCTTTGCCGCGCTGCATCGCGAGAACGGCGTCGACGTGCAGGTCGGCGTCGGCGTGAGCGCGCTGGAGCAGGACGCCGACGGGCATGTCACGACGGTGCTCGCCGGTGAGAAGCGCCTGCCGGCCGACGTGGTTGTCGTGGGCATCGGCCTGATCCCGAACACCGAACTCGCTCAGGCCGCCGGACTGGCGGTCGACAATGGGATCCTCGTGGACGAATTCGCGAGAACGAGCGATCCGGCCATTCTGGCCGTGGGCGACTGCGCGCACCACAAGCATCTCGCGCTTGGCCGCCGCATTCGCCTCGAATCGGTGCCCAGCGCCAGCGAGATGGCCAAGGTTGCCGCGAGCGTCGTGCACGGCGACGCGCCCAAGGCGGTTGCCACGGCGCCATGGTTCTGGTCGGACCAGTTCAACGCCAAGATGCAGATGGTCGGCATGACGGAAGGCCACGACACCGTGGTCGAGCGTCGCCTGCCGGACGCCCAGGGCGCGGCGGTCTTCATGCTGTTCTATCTGCGCGAAGGCGCCGTGGTGGCCGCCGCGAGCATCAACCGCGCGCAGGAATTCATGGCGGCGCGCGAGTTGGTCGGACGCCGCGCGGTGGTGGACCCGGCGCGTCTGGCCGACGCCGCCACGCCGCTCAAGACGCTGCTCGCCGAGTTGGGCCCGGCGGCCTGAGCCTCACGACGCATGGGGCGCGGCACGGTCATGCCGTCTCGCGCTCTTGCCGTGGCCCCGCCCCATTGTCCCTATTGCCCCCATTGCCCGTCCTCTCACCGCACCTCACCGCACCTCACCGCGCCTACCCCCTTACGGGGACGGCGCCAGCGCGGGCAGCAGCAATACCGGACGGCCCGCGTGGCGAGCCGTATCCTCCGCCACGCTGCCCAACGTGAAGCGCCGGAACCCTCGCCGGCCGTGGGTGCCCAGCACGATCACGTCGGCGTCGGCGTCCTTGCCGGCGGCGACGATCTGGTCGGCCACGCCCTCCCCGATCGGCTGAATCTCGCGGATCTCCACTTCCCCGGGAACGCCGGCTTCGCGCATCTTGTGCGTCGCCCACGTCCGTACCTGGTCGCCCACCGCCCGCACGGCGTTGAGCAGCGGCTCCGGGTCGAACCCGGCGAGAAACGGGCCGGGCATGTCGAGCACATGCACCGCGCGCAGCGACGCGGTATGGGTGCGCGCCAGCGCCAGTGCGTAGTCGAATGCGCGGCGCGCCGTCTCGCTGTCGTCCAGTGCGACGAGCACGCGTTCGTAGTGGCCGTCGGCGCGCTGCGGCTCGTGGGGACGAGCTTCTCCGGAGACCAGCATCACGGGGATTTGGGCGTTGCGCAGAATCTGCTCGGCGATGCTGCCCAGCATGGCGCGCCGCACACCGCTGCGCCCGTGCGTGCCGACGATGATGATGTCGGCGGACCATTCGTTGGCCTCGCGCGTCATCGCCTCGGGCACCGTCTCACCCGTCGTGCGCAGGTCCAGCAGATGGGCCTCGGCGTCGAGCCCTTCCTCGCGCAGATACAGCACGGCGCGCGCCAGGTGCTCCTCGCCCTCCGTCTGCATGTCGCGGCGGACCTGCTCCAGGTCGATTACCTTGCTGAACGCGGAGGTCAGCAGATTGACCGGATCTTCCACCATATGGATGACGCGTATCGTGTCGCCTCTGCAGGCAAAGGCAGCGGCCTCGCGCAAGGCGCGGCGCGACGACTCGCTTCCGTCGGTCGCCAGGAGAATGCGTTTGTTCATGAGCAGCCTCGCATTGGAAATGGCGGGAGTGCCGGGCGCCGAGGCCCGCGCATCGGACTCGCAAAGCGCCGACCGGAGCGCACCGGACACTTCTCACTATACCGCTCGATAAGCGACCAAAACCAGTGCGACGCGTTCAATGCGCCGCGCACGCAAACGCGGTTTGACGCAGCGCAAACGATACAGGCCCGGCATGGCGGGCCTGTGGTCGGGTTCTGCCGCAGGCAATGTTGCCGTTAGCGTGCCGTCAGCGCGCGGCGTCTCCCCAGCGATAGGCGTGCGAGGCCTCGTCGAGTTTCGCCTTGAGCTCTGCGTCGAGCGCGTAGTCGATGGTGCCGAGCGTCTCGGTGAGCTGCTCCACGCGGCTCGCACCGATGATCGCCGAGGTCACGACCGGATTGGCGAGCACCCACGCGAGCGAAAGACGCGTGAGCGACTCGCCCGCCTCGCTGGCAATGCCCTTGAGCGTCTCGATGGTCTCGAACTCGCGTTCGTGCCAGTAGCGCTGCTGGTACATCGCCCCGGCCTTGCCGACGGTTGCCGTGAAGCGCCCTTCGCTGGGCGTCGCATCGTGGCGATACTTGCCCGTGAGCAGCCCGCCGGCGAGCGGGTTGTACGGAATCACCGCCAGTCCCTCCTCGCTCGCGAGCGGCAGCAGTTCCCGTTCGATCTGGCGGAACAGCAGGTTGTAGCGCGGTTGCACCGAGACGAAGCGCGCCACGCGCAGTACGTCGGCCCGGCCGAGTGCGCGCGCGAGGCGGTACGCGAGATAGTTCGACACGCCAATGTAGCGCGCCTTGCCGGACTTCACGATGGTGTCGAGCGCTTCGAGCGTCTCGTCGATCGGCGTGTCGGTGTCGTCCGAGTGCAGTTGATAGAGATCGACGTAGTCAGTGCCGAGCCGCCGGAGCGAGGCGTCGATGGCATCGAGCAGGTGCTTGCGCGACGCGCCCTTGTCCCACGGCGAGGGCCCCATCTGGCCGCACGCCTTGGTCGCCACGATGAAGCGCTCGCGCCGGCCCTTGAGCCAGCGTCCGACGATCTCCTCGGTACGCCCGGCCAGTGACGTGTCGCTGCCCAGCGGGTAGACGTCGGCGATGTCGATGAAATTGACGCCCGCGTCGGTCGCGCGGTCGATGATGGCGTGGCTGGCGGCTTCTTCGGTCTGCAGACCGAAGGTCATCGTCCCCAGACACAGACGCGATACGCTCAGGCCGGTACGGCCGAATTTCGTGTATTGCACGGTAGCTCCCGGAAAGTACGGTTCAGGCGAATACGCTGAAAACATGAGACTGCGCTGCCCGCTCGCGCGGGCACGACGCACAGTATGCGCGATTCCGGGAAACTGCGCGCTCCGCACTCTTCATCCCTTCCTCTCTTCCTCCCCTCCCGTCTTCTCCCTCCTCTCCTTCGTTCGCCTCGCGCCCTCGCCCAAGCCAGCGATTCAGGAGCGTTGCCGCGCGCGCCGCGCACCGTATAGAATGCCCGGCATGAGCCCGACCGAATCCATCTCCCCCGTGGCGGCGCGCCGCCGGGCGGGCGAGCGCCGGCCGCATCTCGTGGCGTTCGCCGATTCGCGCGACGCGGCGTCGATCGGCGCGACCTGATCTCGCATGCGCGATTCCTCCATCGTCGCCGCTTTCGATTTCGACGGGACGATTTCCACGACCGACAGCCTGCGTGTGTTCGTGCGCACCACGGTGGGCACGCCGCGCTTCGTTGCCGGCGCGTTGCGCGCGTCGCCATGGCTCATCGGCGCAGCGCTGCGCCTGGTCGATCGCGGCACGGCCAAGGCCGCTTTTCTGCGCGCCTGCTTCGGCGCTCGCACGCGCACACAGCTCGAAGCCGACGCCCAACGTTTCGCGGCGCAGCATCTGCCCGCGCTGATCCGGCCGGAGATGCTCTCGCGCTTGCGCCAGCACCGCGCGCACGGTCATCGGATCGTGCTGGTCAGCGCTTCGCCCGGACTCTACCTGCGCCTGTGGGCCGCGCCGCTCGGGTTTGACGCCGTGCTGAGCACCGAACTCGCCTTCGATGCGCACGATCGCTTCACCGGCGAGTTCGCCCGGCCCAATTGCTGGGGACCGGAGAAGATCCGCCGCCTCGAGGAGTGGTGGCGAGCCGCGCCGCCGCGCGTGCTGTTCGTCTATGGCGACAGCCGCGGCGACAGGGAGATGGCCGAGCGCGCGGACTACGCATGGATCCGCGGTGAGGGCAGGCTGATGCCGCTCACCGATGCCGACGCGCCCTCGCGCGCGTCCTGACGTCTCACCGTTCATGCGCCAATGACGAGCACGCCCGATCCCGGCCGCCGCGTGGCATGGGTGTCGCGACTGACGCGTCTCGAACCCGTGGCGTTTTCGCGCTGGGACGCCGTGCACGCAGCGCTCTCGGTCGCCGTGCCGACAGCCGTCGGCGCCGCGCTGGGCCACGGCGCGGACGCCTCTGTCGTCGCGCTCGGTGCGCTGCCCGCCATCACCGGCGACCGCACCGGTCCGTATCGCGCCCGGGCCCGCTCCATCCTCATCACCATTCTCACCGGCGGCGCCGGCTTTTACGCGGGCATGCTGATCCACGACGTCGGCGTGGCACACCCCTGGCTTGCCCATGTGTTGCTGCAGATCGCGGTTCTCTTGCTCAGTTTTCTCGGTACGTTCGGGAACGTGGCGTCCGCCGCGACGCTGCAAGGCGCGGTGTACCTGATCGTCGGCTGGGGGCTCGCGCTACCGCCGCCGGAGTGGCGCGCACCGTTGCTGCTCGCGGCGGGGGGCCTGTTCAGCATGCTGCTCATGGCCGTGCATTGGCTGCGGCACCCCGGCGCGGCCGAGCGCGATGCCGTGGCCGCCATCTACCAGCAACTCGCCAACGTGCTCGATGCGAGCGGCACGCCTCGGGCGCGCCTGGCGCGGCGCTCGCTCGAGAACGCCATCGCCGCCGCTTACGACACGCTGCTGAGCGCCAGCGCGAGCACCACCAACGGCTGGGACATCCTGGAGCGGCGCGCCGCCCAGATCCTTGCCGCGGAGCCGATTACCGCCGCCGTGATCGGGCTCGCGCAAAGCGGACAGCCGGTGCCGGCGCCGCTCGGGCGCGCCCTCTACGGCATGGCGCGCAGCATTGCCCGGGACCGGCCGGTCGACGTCGACAGTGCGGCCGCCGCGGCCGAAACACACGGCGCTACGGCGTTGAGCGCTGCACTGCACCGCGCGCAGCCGCTTCTCACCGGCGCGGTTCACGCGGCCGAGGCTCCGCTCGTGGCGCTCGCGCGGCATCGGTCCCGCGCGAGCGCCCATGCGCGCTGGACGCCGAAGTGGCCGTGGCCCGACGTGTGGCGCTATCTCGTGCGCATCGGGCTGTGTGTGCTCGTCGCGCAGATCTTCATCGCGGTGACGGCGCTGCCGCGCTCGTACTGGGTGCCGCTGATCGTCGTGGTGATCTTCAAGCCGAACTACGGATCCGTGTTTGCCCGGGCGCTGCAAAGCGGTCTCGGCAGCATTGTGGGCGTGGCGGTATCGGCGGCGGTCGTCGCAATCGATCGCAATGGCGTGGCGAGTCTGGCGTCGCTCGTGCCGCTGGCGGCCTGCCTGCCGTGGGCGCTGCGCCGCAACTACGGGCTTTTCAGCGCGTTGCTGCTGCCGATCCTGATGCTCGTGATGGGCGCGTTGCAACCCGGCAGCCAGGACATTGCGATCGCGCGCTTCGTCGACGCCGTGGCCGCGTGCGCCATCGTGCTGCTCGTGGGCTATCTGCCGTGGGCGAAATGGGAGCGCCGTCAGCTCGATGAACGCGTGGCGAACGCGCTCGACGCGCTCGGCCGCTACGCGGCGCTTGCCTGCACGCACGACGCGGACGCCACCTTCGCCGCCCGCCGCGCCGCATACAAGGCGCTCGACGACACGCGCATCGCGCTGCAACGGGCACTGTCCGAACCGCCGTTAGTGAGCCGCCGCGCGGCACGGTGGTGGCCGGCGCTCGTCTCGCTCGAACGGGTGGCCAACGCGATTACCGACACCGCCGCGCATGGCGACGATCCCGATGCGCCGGTGCATCCCGCCGCGGCCGTGCTAACGCGTCTGGCCGCTGCGCTGCGCCATGGCGGACCGGTCCCGGTCATGGCCGACGCGCCCGTGGCGGGTATCGGGCCCGCGCTGGACACCGCCCTGCGAGAAGCGATCGCGTTGCTCTCTGGTGCCGCCCCGCGCGATGCCTCGCTCGGGCGCACCACGCCCATCGTGTCCACCATGCCCACCATGCCCACCATGCCCACCATGCCCACCAAGCCGAGGGCGCCGACCGGATCTGGCGAGCCGGACGCACCGCAGCCACCGCAGGCACCGGAGGCATCGCTGGGGCCGGAGCGTCCGGTTTCCGGCCGATAGCCCGGCAACACAGGCATAATGCGGACTTCCGGGCGCGCGAGACGCTTTTCCGCGCGCCGCCACGTTTTTCAAAAAGACGCTGCATGAACACTACCCCGACGCTAGCCTGGACCGAAGACGGTCGCCCCGTCACCGCGCGCTGGCGCTCCGAGGCCGGCGTGATGCCGCCGCGTCGCGTCGAAGTCGTCGACGACACGCTCACCGCCGACGACGCCTATCACCTCGCCTGCGGCGGCACCGCACTGCTGTATCGCGGCGACTATCACAACGCTCGCCAGTTGATGCAGGCCATGGCCCGTCGCGTGGACCGCCCGCCTCACCGTCAGCGCCGCAAGTCCGGCGGCAAGGACGCAGCGGCCCCCGCCGGCCCGGCCGACGCGTTCCACAAGCACCGCATGGCGCAGGCGCAACGCGCGCGCATTCTGGGCATGGTGCTCATTGCACTCGAGGCCGATTACGGCATTGCGCTGCGCCGCGCGCCGGACGTGCGCGAGGCCTGCACCGAAGCCTGGGGCGCACCGGACGGGACGCCCTCGGTCGCCTCGCTGCGCGAAGTGCTCGGGTTGATCGGTGCGCACGAATGGCGCAAGAAAGGCGTGACGATTCCGGCACTCGGCGCCTCCATCCATCCGTGGTACGGCGTGTTCTCGCCGGTACGCGGCGAGTATCTCGATCTCGTCGACCAGGCGCCGCTGCCCGACAAGTCGCTGGCGTTCGACATTGGCACGGGAACGGGCGTGATCGCCGCGCTGCTCGCCCGTCGCGGCGTGCAGCACGTCGTGGGTACCGACCGCGATCCGCGCGCGCTCGCGTGCGCGCGCGACAATATCGCGCGCCTGGGCTACGAACGCTCGGTGACGATCGTGGACGCCGATCTGTTTCCCGAGGGCCGTGCACCGCTCGTGGTCTGCAACCCGCCATGGCTGCCCGCCAAGGCCAATGCCCCCATCGAGCGCGCCATCTACGATCCGGACAGCCAGATGCTCAAAGGCTTTCTGAACGGACTCGCCGCACACCTCACACCCGCGGGCGAAGGCTGGCTGATCCTCTCGGATCTGGCCGAGCACCTCGGATTGCGCACGCGCGAGACGCTGCTCTCGTGGATTCACGCGGCGGGGCTGGTCGTGCTGGCGCGCCACGACGTTCGTCCGCGCCATCCCAAAGCCGGCGATGCGGGCGATCCGCTGCATGCCGCGCGGCGCGCCGAAGTCACTTCGCTGTGGCGCCTCGGAGTGCGGCCGGCGCAGTCCTGACCGGGGGCACCGCCCCTTCAGTACCGCTCGCTCGCCTGGCGCAAGGTCTCGAGATAGGCGGCGGCGCCCTGCGCCGCGACACACGCGCTTGCGAAGCACGCCGTGAGCAGGTAGCCGCCGGTCGGGGCCTCCCAGTCGAGCATCTCGCCGGCGAAGAACACGCCGGGCAGCGCGCGCGCCATCAAGCGCTCGTCGAGCGCTTCGAGCGTCACCCCGCCTGCACTGCTGATGACCTCCGCGATCGGGCGCGTGCGTCGCAACGTCAACGGCAAACACTTGATGCCCGCTGCCAGCGCGGCCGGGTCGTCGAACGTGTCGCGAGACAGGCATTCCCGCAGCAGCCCGGCCTTGACCCCGGCGATCCCCAACCGGCTTTGCAGATGGCTCGCCATGGAGCGCGAGCCGCGCGGGCGCGACACTTCGTCGCGCACTCGCTGCGCCGGCCAGTCGGGCAACAGATCGAGATACACCCGAGCGCTGCCTTCGGCGAGGATGGCGTCGCGAATCGGTGCGCACAGGGCGTAGACCAGGCTGCCTTCGATGCCATGCTCGGAGATCACGAACTCGCCCTGTCGCGTGGTGCCATCAGGCAGCGCCATGGTGACCGACTTCACCGGGTGGCCGGCGAACCGTTCGCGCATGTGCGGCGTCCAGTCGATTTCGAAGCCGGCGTTCGCCGGACGCAACGGCGCCACGTCGACGCCATGCTCGCGCAACCAGGGCACCCACGCCGCATCGGAGCCGAGCTGCGGCCAGCTCGCGCCGCCCAATGCCAGCACCACCGCCCTCGCTTGCACCAGGCGCTCGCCCTGCGGTGTCGCCAAGCGAAGCGGCCCAGGCTGCGCGGGCGAGGCCTCGGGCCAGCCGAGCCAGCGGTGCCGCACATGCAGCCGCACGCCGCCCGCGCGCAGGCGTGTGAGCCATGCGCGCAGCAACGGCGCGGCTTTCATGTCGGTGGGAAACACGCGCCCCGACGTGCCGACGAAGGTGTCGACGCCCAGGCGATGCGCCCACGTGCGCACATCGTCCGCGCCGAAATGGCGCAGCCACTGCCCCACGGCCGCGGCGCGCTTGCCGTAGCGGGACACGAACGCGTCCGCGGCCTCGCTGTGCGTGAGATTCATGCCGCCCTTGCCGGCCATCAGGAACTTGCGGCCGACCGACGGCATGGCGTCGAACACGTCCACGCGCCAGCCCGCCGCCGACAGCACTTCGGCCGCCATCAGCCCTGCCGGCCCGGCGCCTATCACGGCGACGTCGGTCGCGAGCGTGGCGGCCGGCGAACTGCCAGAGGCACTTGACGGGGCGGACGGGGCGGACGGGGCGGACGGGGCGGACGGGGCGGACGGGGCGGACGGGGCGGACGGCGCTATGGGGCGCGAGGCGGCGGTAGATGCGGTCATGCTGGGAAGAATGTTGCGGGGGTAAGCCATGGCGGCAGTGGCGCCGGACGCCGTCGGCGCGCCGGTGCCCCCTCGTCGGCATGCGTGACGCCGAAGGTCGTCATTGTCCCATATCGGTGCCAGAGCCGGCACGCGATTCGAAGCCAATACGACACGGGCGGGAAGGCAAGCGCAAAGACAGCAGGAGGACAGCAGGAAGACAGCAGGCAGGCGCCGAATGCAGCTGAATGGGGTCGAATGGCCCCACAGTCGAATGGCCCCACAGTCGAATGGCCCACAAACGGCGCCGCGTGGGGGGCCGAGTGTCCCACCGGGGGCGTCCAGACGCGCCATCGCCTCCGAGAAACCATCCCGTCTTTGGCGTTACAATCGCTCCCCCCGCCTTTGTCGTTTACCGCTGCCGCGCGGCGCGCCGTTGTCCTTCGCGTGCCGCAGCGGCGTCCACCCGGAGTTGCGCATGTCGTCATCCGAAGCCGCGTCGATGGTACGCACCGCCTACGCCAGTTTCGCCGAACGTTACGCAGAAATCGCCCTCACCAAGCCGCACAACGCCCTCTATGAGCGCCCCGCCACGCGCGAATTGCTCGGCAGCAACCTCGACGGTCTGCACGTGCTCGACGCCGGCTGCGGCCCCGGCATCAACAGCGCGTGGCTCGCGCAGCATGGCGCCACGGTGCACGGCATCGATGTCACGCCGGAGATGATCGCGCTCGCGCGCAAGCGCTGCGAAGGAATGGCCGCGACGTTCGACGTGCAGGATCTCGCGCAACCATTCGCCACGCTCGACGACGGCCGCTTCGACGTCGTCCTGAGCGCACTCGCGCTCGACTACGTGGAGGATCTCGCCCCAACGTTCCGCGAGTTCGCTCGGGTGGCAAGACCGGGCGCGACCCTCGTGTGGTCGATGGCGCACCCCATGCGCGACTGGCTCGACGAGCGCACACACCGCAATCGCCCCTACTTCGAGACGACCCGCTTCGGCATGTACTGGAGCGGTTTCGGTGAGCCGAAGCCGTTCGTGCAATCGTTCCGACGCCCGCTCGCCGACATTCTCAATGCAGCGGCCGGCGCGGGTTGGCAATTCGAACGGATGGTGGAACCGCGGCCGCAGCCGGAAATGAAGCGCGTCGACCCGCGGCTTTACGGCGAGTTGTCGCAGGTGCCGGCGTTTCTGTGCGTGCGCGCGCGCCGCGCGCCGGTTGCATAGACGGACAGCCCGGGCCCCTTAAGCGCGGCGCATCCATGAAGACCGCGCGCGGGGCGCCCAAGCGGGCGCGATGTTTCAGGACTCGTCTCGCGCGCCCCAGGGAATGAGCATCGTCGCCGTGGTGGTCGCCCCCAGGAGGACGGCTGCCACGCCGTAACGCGCAATTTCGTGGAGATTGAACAGCAGGCCATGGAGGGTGGCAAAGATGCCGCCCAGCATCACGAATGCCGCGACGGACGCGATGAACACGCGGATATCGGAGCACATACATCACCTCACAACGAGGCCACGCCCGTTGCGAAGCGCTGTGGCGCAGGGCTCCTTGCGGACCCGCGCGAGCCGTGCAATGCCGGCTGGGCTTCGGCGGCGTCCCTCCACTTCAGTGTAGGACGCGCTGCGCCGAACGGCAGGCCGCGGACTCAGGGTTTGCCGGCGGTGTCGCGTTCCTCGTCGCGGGCCCACGGCGTGAGCATCACCACGATGAAGAGGATCCCGAACAGCACGGTGACGATGCCGCCGTTCATGACCTGCGTCCTGTCGTACAACAAACCGTGGATGGTGGCGAATGCGCCCGCCAGCGTCATGAAGGCCGCGATCGAGGCGATGACGACACGGAATTCCGAGCCCATGGCGACTCCTTGTAGTGTAGTTATCGACAATGGCACCGTCCGCAGACCGGTTGGGACGTTCTCCCGAACGGCAATATCAGTGTACGCCGAAAGCGGAGCACCGAGCATGACGGTGGCGCCCTGTCCCCTCCGGCATTTGACGCAGGTCAACGAGCGCGTCCGGCCGGGCGGTTTCGGCGGAGTGCCGAAACCGAAACGGCGAGGGCGCGCGACATGCCGCGCCAGGACTGGGCCGCGATGGAACCGCAGACGCCGGCGCGGCTTATCGCCGGGCCTCCTGGCGCTTGGCCTCGCGAACCCAGCGGAAATGCCCGCTGCGCAACAACACCGGGCCTGATAGCCCCATGGAAAGATATTGCTTGGTGAGCGCTTCGATGTCGGTACGACCGTGCTCGAAGGCATGAAGCAGATCGTCGGCGCGCGCGGAATGGGCGCCGAAGTGGTCCTCCAGCGCCTCGGCCGACACCGCGCAGTCGATCGGCCGCCCGTTGACGACGACGGCAAACTCGATCGTCAGGTCTTCGTAGTTGAACACGGGTCGGTGATCCGGAAACTCGATTTGCATGGCGGCACCCCCGGTTGGACGAAATGACGCGATCGACGTGTCGGCCGACACGTTCCATCCAGCATAGCGCATCGCTGCGGATTCGGAAAATCGCGTCGCCAATCGGTTCGCGCGCAGCGATTGGCGAGAGGTCTGTCAGTCTCATCATCGAGAATCAACATCAACAAATCCCCTTATCCCATTGTTTTTTATCGGCTTTATAAAATTCACCAACGATCATCTCGCCGGCCGGCCGTCGCCCCCCCAGGCCCACTACACGTCTCGCTGGAACGGATAGAGGCCGCCGCCCAACCCCAGCAGACGTGTCAGCTCGTCGAGCGCCGTCCGGCATTCATCGAGCAGCGCAGGATCCGCCAGATCCTCCACCGCCAACCGGTCGCGGTAATGGCGCTTCACCCAGTCGGTCAGCGCGGCATAGCGCGCCTCGTCGATCCATAGCCCGGCGTTCACCGCCTTGCGTTCTTCGTCGGTGAGCACCACGCGCAGACGCAGGCATGCCGGTCCCCCGCCGTTGCGCATGCTCTCGCGCAGATCGAACACATGCAGCTCACGGATGGGCCCGCCGCTGGCGACGAGCGATTCGAGGTAGCGCCAGACCGCGGGACGCTCGCGGCACTCCTGCGGCACGACCAGACGCATGCCGCCCCCCGCCTGCGGCGACCGGGCGAGCAACTGGCTGTTGAAGAGATAGCTGCCGACGGTGTCTTCGATGGAGACGTCCGCCGTCGCGACTTCGATGACCTCGAGCGCCACGCCCCGCGCGGCGAGCCGCTCGCGCAACGTGGCCAGGACTGCCGGTTGATCGACGAACGCCTGCGCATGGCAGAACAGCACGTTGCCGTTGCCGACCGCGATCACATCGTTGTGGAACACGCCCGCGTCGATGGCGTCGGGGTGCTGCTGCGCGAAAACCACATCGTCGTCTGCCAGCCCGTGCAGGCGCGCGATCGCCTGGCTTGCCTGCAGGGTCTGGCGCGCGGGAAACCGGCGCGGCGCCGGCGCACTGGCCAGATCGTCCCGGCCGTACACAAAGAGCTCGACGCCGCGCTCGCCGTAGGCGCTGCAAAATCGCGTATGGTTGGCAGCCCCCTCGTCACCCAACGACGGCCAGCCGGGCAACGCGGCGTGATGCGCG
The DNA here is from genome assembly GCF_002216225.1 of Pandoraea sp. CB10b_02. Classification (NCBI taxonomy): domain Bacteria; kingdom Pseudomonadati; phylum Pseudomonadota; class Betaproteobacteria; order Burkholderiales; family Burkholderiaceae; genus Pandoraea; species Pandoraea sp. CB10b_02. Next base: position 236,974 of record NZ_NJGW02000001.1, on the reverse strand, counting down.
AAGCGCGATTCGTCGGGGAAAGCGGCACGCAGGATGCGCGATGTCGTCTCATGCTCGATCGCCCGATGCAGCTTGCTGCACAGATTCGCCGCCGTGAAATGTACGCGAGCGTCGGCCGTGTCCGCCGACGGGCTGACGGTGGCCGCGTTGGCCGTCCACATGCTCGCGGCCGAGCTTGCCGCGCCAAGCAACGCCGGTGCGGTGCGCGCCGCCTCTCGGATCACGGCGCGGTCATTCCCCGAGAAGCCTAACGTGCGTAGCAACGCGACCGAGGGACGCTCTTGCGGCGGCAGCACGCCCTGGGCGTATCCCAGGTCCGCCAGTGCCTTCATCTTCGCGAGCCCCTGCAGGGCTGCCTCACGAGGATTCGACGTGCGGTTCGCATTGTTCGCCGAGGCCACGTTGCCGAACGACAAACCTGCGTAGTTGTGGGTGGGGCCGACCAATCCGTCGAAGTTTGCTTCGAAGGCAAGACGCGTCATGTCAAATCCTGAAATCAGTAAAGACCAAACAAGTCCCTCTCGGCAGGCGACGTCGTGCCGCGTCGGATGACGTCGGGCGTCGCCCGCCCACCGCGCGCCTCTCAGGCGCCGCCGAAGTCCAGTCCCGGGCTCAGGCGCTCGGGCATCGCGACGTGCGTCGCTTCCATCGACGCCATCGGATAGGCGCAATAGTCCGCCGCGTACCACGCGCTGGGCCGGTGATTGCCGGACAATCCTACGCCGCCAAACGGCGCGGCGCTCGCGGCGCCGGTCGTCGGCCGGTTCCAGTTGACCACGCCGGCGCGGATCTCTTCGACGAACTGCGCATAGCGGGCGGGATCGTCCGTCAGCAGGCCGGCGGCCAGCCCATAGCGCGTGCGGTTGGCCAGCGCGATCGCGTGTTCGAAGGTGTCGTAGCGAATGACCTGCAGCAGCGGTCCGAAATATTCGTCGTCGGGCAGCGCGTCGCGCGCGGCGATGGCCGTCACGTCGATCAGTCCCGGCGTGAGCAGCGCGCTGCGCCCGTCGGGTTGCGAGAGCGGCACGATGACACGCGCGCCGAGCGACATCAGCCCAGCCTGCGCTTCGGTCATGCGGCGCGCCGCCCGTAGCGACACCACCGCGCCCATGAAGGGCTGCGGTTCTGCATCGTACCGTCCGACATGGATGCGTTGCGTGACGAACGCCAACCGCTCCACGAACGCGTCGCCCTGCGGGCCGCGCGGCACCAGCAAACGTCTCGCGCACGTGCAGCGCTGGCCGGCCGACAGAAACGCCGACTGGATCGTGACGTGCACGGCGGCATCGATATCCGCCGGTGCATCGACGATCAGCGGGTTGTTGCCGCCCATCTCGAGCGCAAGGATCTTGTCCGGCCGTCCCGCGAACTGCTGATGCAACGCGCGACCGCCAGCGGAGCTCCCGGTAAAGCACAGACCGTCGATGCCGTCATGCGCGGCGAGCGCCGCCCCGGTGTCGCGTCCGCCCTGCACCAGATTGAGCACGCCAGGCGGCAGGCCCGCCTCGATCCAGCACTGCATCGTTCGCTCGGCCACGCCGGGTGCGAGCTCGCTCGGCTTGAAGACGACCGTATTGCCGGCGAGCAAGGCCGGCACGATATGGCCGTTGGGAAGATGCCCCGGAAAGTTGTACGGTCCGAGGACGGCCATCACACCATGCGCCCGATGGCGCACGACGCTCCGGGCGTCGGCGAGTTCGCTGCGCCGCTCGCCGGTGCGCTCGTGATAAGCCTTCGCCGAATGGCCCACCTTGGCGGCCATCGTCGCCACTTCCGTCCGTGCTTCCCAGAGCGGTTTGCCGGTTTCGCGACCGATGGCGTCGGCAAGCGTTTCGGCATGCGTTACCACGATGGACGCGAAGCGCTCGAGGATCGCGAGCCGCGCTTCGGCGCCACGGCGCGACCAGTCGCGCTGCGCCTGACGCGCGGCCCGCACGGCGGCGTCGACGTCGTTGGCGTCGGCCGCGCGACCGCGCCAGACGACATCACCCGACATCGGGTCCAGAGAACGGAACTCGGCGCCGTCGGCAGCGCGCCAGACGCCTTCGATGTACAGATCGGTCATGAACGGCCCCCCTGAGGCCACGCCCGAAGGCGCGGCGTGCGATGCGGATCATGATGACACGGATTGCATGGCCGGAACATCATGTGACGATCCCGGCTCGGACACGCATAGAATACGAATTTGGTTTTCCTGGAGATCCTCGCCATGACGCCCGTCTCTCGTTCGGCCCTGCGCGACTGGCTCAGCGATGTGCTCGACGCGCGTGACACCAGCCCCGGCGCGGGCGTCGATCCGTGCGGTGTGCGCTGGCGGCGCCACGCACACGGCGTGCTGGAGCTGGCGCCGGCCGCGAGGGCCGGCGCCGACGGTGATGATGGTGGTGGCGCGTCCGATGTCATCTTACGTGGCCATCGCTTCGACGCGATCCTGTCCTGCGGCATTCATGGCGACGAAACGGCGCCCATCGAAATCGTCGACGGCATCCTTCGCGATATCGCCGACGCTCGCCTGACGCTGCGCGAGCGCGTTCTCGTCGTGCTTGGCAATCCCGAGGCCGTGCGCGCCGGCAAGCGATATCTCGAATACGACCTCAACCGGCTCTTCCAGGGCGCACATGCCAAACGCGCCGAGTCACCAGCAGTGCAGCGCGCCCGAGAGCTCGAAGTGATCGTGGCGCAGTTCTTCGCCGGCGTGGACGGTGTACGCAGGGTGCGCCGGCACGTCGATATGCACACCGCCATTCGCGCATCGCTCTACCCGCGCTTCGCGGTGGTGCCGAGCACGCCGCAACACGCGGCCAGCGACGCCTGGGTCGCGACGCTCGCGGCCGCCGGCATCGAAGCGGTCGTGCTCACCGATCAGCCGTCGGCGACGTTCTCCTACTACACGTGCGCGCGCTTCGGCGCCGAGAGCTGCACGCTGGAACTCGGCAAGGTCGCCCCGTTCGGGCAGAACCAGCTTGCGGACTTCGCCGGTATCGACGCGGCCTTGCGCCGCTGGTTGTCGGGCGGCGAGATGGGCGAACGCGACGACGCACGGACGACCGGCCCGCGCCGGTTTCGCGTGGCCGCGGAAATCGTGCGCCGTACCGACGCCTTCGTGCTCGACGTGCCTGCCGACACGCCAAACTTCACGCCCTACCCCGCAGGCACCGTACTCGCACGCGATGGTGAAAACACGTACACCGTCTCGCACCCCGAGGAGCGCATCGTGTTTCCCAATCCGAACGTGGCGAACGGATTGCGCGCGGGCGTGATGGTAGTGCCGGAGTGATCCGGCGGTCGAGCGCATACGAGCGGTTGCGCTACCGTATCGGGATTATGGCGCCGAAGGTGTCGCGCCGGGAACGAGCGCATGGCCGCACATGGCAGTGACGGCCGTTCGCGCGAGACAGCGCGCGCCGCCGTGTACGCACAAACGCGGCTTAACGTCTTCAAACGCCTGTCGGAGCGTCGTCATCACACAGGGATGCGCGTAGCATCGCCCGTTCTTTTCCCACGAGAAGGCGCCGCACGAGTATCCGCACCGAGCCCAGCCGAGCCCTGCTGCGGTCCGAGCCGATCCGCCATCGACGACATGCCCCACGGTTTATTGCATTCCCTGAATTGCCGCACCCGCTCCACGAGTTTCAGCGCCGACGCGCCCGAACGCATGCCCTGCACGGCGTCGCCCCGTCACCTCGCCGCCGATCTCGCCCTCGTGCAACAGCAGATGGCCATCTCGTGCGCCCACGCCTGCCGGAAAGTCGACGTCAATGGCAACTCGCCCGGCCTCGCGTCCGACGGCGTCGAATTCGCGCTCGCTGCCCGGCATGTCGCCAACGTGCGGCCGGACCGCGACGGCCGCGCCGTCGCCGGTCTGCGCGGCGAGCGCGGCGACACGTTCACGCGGGCGCAGCATATCTACGCAGCGTTGCGTGATGAGATCGCTGCGCCGGCGCTGCGGCGCCGCGTACATCCGCGGCAACCCGGAAGCGCCGCGGGGCCAGGTATTCAGAGCGCGCGACGCGAGGCCGCGGTGCAAGACCCCGTGCTGTCATTGCCATGGTACGAAACGCTGCAACCGCACCTGCGTGCAGAGGCGCAAGCGCTTGCGCAACGTGGGCTCGATGCGCCCGACGTCCGTCGCCGCTTCGATGCGCTCATGCGGCATGAACGTCCGGGCCTCTGCCTGCGTTCCCTGCGTATAGGCATGGAGCGCGATGCGCTGCCGTTCGCCGTGGGCTCGACGCTGATCGCGCTGCTCGTCGACAGCGTAGACCCCGAGCGCACGCAGGCCGCGTTGTGGCCCGCGGTGGAAGCGGCTGGCGTCGTCCTCATCAGCCTGATGGGCATGGCCCGCTTCAATGCGTGCCACCCGGCACTTCGCAAGAAGGTCACGCGCATGACGCCCGCGCAGGGTCAGGAAGCGCTGAGTTGGGTACTGCGCCACCCCGCGCGTGAGGTTCTCGCCCATGTCGTGGGGTTCGTGCTCTGTTACGGCGTGATACGAAACGGTGCGCGGCTGGGCATGGAGGCAGGGCTGTCCGCCGCGCTTCCCGGCATGATGTCGCACCGGTTCGCCAACACGATTCACGCCGCGCTCGAAATTCTCCTCGCCCCGATTCCCGGCATGCTGTTGCAGCCGACGATCGAACGAATCAGCATGCCCGCCGAGGATGCGCGACTGGAACTGCTCCTCCAGGACCGGTTTGCGGATCTGGTCGCCGACGCCTGTGCCGGTGCCCGTGCGAACGTCGCAGCGCCCGACGGGTGGTCCGTCTTCTGGCGCGAGATGAGGCTGCTCCTCGCGTCGGCGGCGCCTCGCGCCATATGGCTCACGCTGACGCTCGGATTCTATTTCCTGGCATCGCTGCACGACGGCGCCTGTGCCACCAGAGCCACCGGAGCCACCGGAGCCGCCGATGACCCTTCGCCGGGCGCCGGCGAGAATTCGACGGCATCGCCCGCCCGGTCCGATGACGTGGACGTGGGCATCGACTGGCACACGCAGGCGCTTCTCGCGACGATCTACGGCACGATCGCAACGGCCATCGGCCTGTAGGGCGTGGCTGCGCGACACGGGGACATCAGCACGGCCTACATGCGACGGCGCGGGCGGCCCAAGATCAGCACCATCACCCTCGCCTCGCAGGCGGACTCGGGCCTTTCGTCCTCGGGCTCGTTCTGCGGCATGGCGGCGGATCGGGACGACGCGCTCGGCCCCGATGTGTCGAACGAGGCGTGCGGGAACACCTCTGGCGGCACGCCGGAGAACGCCGGAGCCCGGGCGCCGATCGGAGAAATGCCCGGCGCCGGCGAATGCCATGGGAGTCTCGGGACCGTCTCGCCGACGCGGTCGCCGCCGTCGGCGGCGTCAGTACCGGCAGGACCGGCAGCACCCGCGGCACGCCGGCATGGGACCATGGTCGCACCGGCCGGCATACCGCCGCACGGCATGGGCGGCTCGAGCGATTTCGAGCGCGGCGCCACGGCCGGCGACGCGCACGGCACGGATCGCGCGCCTGCTTCGATGACGGCTTTGTGACGAAGTGTTGCGACGCACTTGCCGTGCCTGCCCCGGCGTGGCATCTTCCTTCACGAGCGCGCCCGCTGCGCACGAATGCGCTCGACGGACGCGGCTTTGCCGCGCGCCTTTCTTTCCCCGCCCGCAGGAGCGCCTATGTTTTCCACCACCCCGAGTGAGCTGGCCCGCAATCTGCTGATCATCCTGGTGCTCAGCCTGTTGATGATCGGTACGCTTTGGGTTCTGCTGCCATTCCTGCCCGCGCTGATCTGGGCGGTGACGATCGTCGCCTCCACCTGGCCGATGCTCATTGGCCTGCAACGCCGCCTCTGGGGCCGCCGCTGGCTCGCCACCACCGTGATGATCATCGCGATGTTGATTATCGTCGTCGCCCCGCTGACGGCGGCGATCGGCACACTCATCGGACACGCGAGCGACATCAGCGAACAGGTTCATTCGATCGGCCAGCGCGGTCTTCCCATGCCGCCCGACTGGCTCGCGCGCATTCCGGTGATCGGCCAGCGCGCCAGCGACGAATGGCAGGCCCTGGCCGCCGCCGGCCCGGGCGGTCTCGTCGCCAAGGTGCAGCCCTACGCAGTCAAGGCGGCGTCATGGGGCTTCGCGAAGCTCGGGTCGATCGGCCTGCTCTTCGTCCACCTGGGGCTGACGCTGATCATCTCGGCCATCCTGTTCATGCAGGGCGAGCACGCGGCGCGCGCACTTATCCGCATGGCGCGGCGTCTGGGAGGCGATCGCGGCGAGGAATCGGTGCGGCTGGCCGGCATGTCGATTCGCGCGGTGGCGCTCGGCATCGTGGTGACGGCCGTGACGCAATCGCTGCTCGGCGGCCTGGGACTGTGGCTGACCGGCGTGCCGCTGCCCGGCTTCCTCACGGCGCTCATGCTGGTGCTGTGCATCGCGCAAATCGGGCCTTTCCCGGTACTGCTCTCGAGCGTGGCATGGCTCTACTGGCAGGACAGCCCCACGCTGGCAACCCTGTTGCTCGTGTTATCGGTCTTCATCGGCATGCTCGATAACGTCATGCGCCCGATGCTCATTCGCCGCGGTGCGGATCTGCCGATGACGCTGATTCTCGCCGGCGTGCTCGGCGGCATGCTGACGTTCGGCATCGTCGGCCTGTTCGTCGGCCCCGTCATTCTCGCCGTGACATACACGCTGCTCACCGCCTGGATCAACGAGGGCCTGAACCGGCCGATGATGGCGCCGACCGGGGCGCCGGCCGGGGCAACGACCGGGGCAGCGACTGAGGCGGCGACAGTCCCGCCGGAAACGTCGACGGGCCCGGGGCCGAACACGCGCGCAGCCGAACCTTCGGCACCGGTATCGGCCTCGGCCTCCGCATCGGCAAGCAAGGCGGCGGACCGCGAAGAGACGCGCGGCTGACGGCACGATTCCGGCAGCGCCGCCGACCCCGCCACGGGACAGGCATACAAGGGCGGCATGAGTGGCGCATGAGTGGCGCATGAGTGGCGCACGAGCGGCGGCACAGTACGGTCCCTCCCCGTCTCGGCGCCGATGTCACGCAAAGCGGACGCATTTTTCGGATCGCTTCACCTGTCGCCAAACGGCCCGGCATGGCTTAATGGTCTCGTCATCACACGATGCCGGGAGCATTCAATGCCCAATACCTCACCCCATCAGGACATCACCCAGCCCAAGCGGCGATCGCTTCGCGTGCCCCGTCGCGCGCGGCTTGGCGACCCGCCGCTACTGCGACGCGTCGGCGATGAGCTCGCCTACACGCCAACGCGCTGCCGCGTCACCGCCAGCCTGAGCATCCGGCGCCTGAGCGAGTGGTGGCAGCATCTCGCACCGGCGGAGCGCACCGACGCCTGCATGCATATGCCAACGCATGAGTCACCAAAGTGAAACGCGCCGACCGACGAAGCGGTACGGCGCGTGTTCGGTGCATGTTCCGCTTGAGCGTATTCGCCCGGGCGGTGTGCAGGCGGCGCAGCGGATTATCGCGCCCTAGCCGGCAAAATCTTGCCGCTGACTTCGCCGAAGCCCACGCGATAGCCATCGCCCTGGCACCAGCCGGCCATCACGATGGTGTCGCCATCTTCGATGAACGAGCGCTTCGCGCCGCTGGCGAGCGTGATCGGATTCTTGCCGTTCCAGGTGAGTTCGAGCAGGCTGCCGAACGAGTCCGGCGTCGGTCCGCTGATCGTGCCCGAACCCATCAGATCGCCCACGCGGACGTTACAACCCGACACGGTGTGGTGCGCGAGCTGCTGCGCCATGCTCCAGTACATGTAGCGGAAGTTGGTGCGGCAAATCGACGTCGCCTGCGCATCGCCCTCGGCTCGCATCAGCACTTCGAGTTCGATGTCGAACGCATGCTTGCCCGGTTGTTGCAGATACGAAAGCGGCTGCGGCGTCTGTTCCGGACCGGCGACACGGAAAGGCTCGAGCGCCTCCATGGTGACCACCCACGGCGAAATGGACGTACCGAACGTCTTGGCGTTGAACGGGCCGAGCGGCACGTATTCCCACTGTTGCAGGTCGCGGGCCGACCAGTCGTTGAGCAACACCATGCCGAAGATGGCCGCCTCTGCCGCCTCGATGCCGAGTGCCTCGCCGAGCGACGTGTCACGACCGACGATGAAGCCGGTCTCGAGCTCGAAGTCGAGCTTGCGGCACGCATCGAAGATCGGACGCGGTTGGTCCGGCAGCTTGATCTGTCCGTTCGGACGATGGATGTCGGTGCCGCTCACGACCACCGAGCTGGCACGGCCGTTGTAGCCGATCGGGATTTCGAGCCAGTTTGGCAGCAACGCGTTGGCCGGGTCGCGGAACATGCTGCCCACGTTCGTGGCATGCTCTTTCGACGAGTAGAAGTCGGTGTAGCCCGGTACTTGCACCGGCAGATGCAGCGTTGCGTCGGCCAGGGGCACGAGCGCCTGCGCACGCAAGGCGGCGTTATCGCGCAGCGCGGCGTCACCGTCGGCGGCGAGCAGCGAGGTCAGACGCGCGCGCGTGGCGCGCCATGCCGCACTGCCCAACGACACGAAAGCGTTGATCGACGACTGGCCGAAAACGGGTGCATCGCCCGCGGCAAGCACGCCGGCAGCCTCGAGAGCGGCCAGGTCGAGCACCTGGTCGCCGATAGCCACGCCCACGCGCGGCGACGGGTTCGCCTGCGTCGAGAACACGCCATACGGCAGGTTTTGCAGCGGGAAGTCCGTCACGCCAGTGTTGGCGGACGCGACCCAGCTTTGCGGGAGAGCAGACATGTGAATTCCTTTTTCGGAGAAGTGCTGCGGCCGGCACGGCGCACGACGCGCGGGGCCGGCCGTCCAAAGGGGGGGGTCGTTAGCCGACGCCGCTTATTTCTGGTTCGGGTTGAAGTGCTTCTTCAGGCCTTGCCAGCACGTGTAGTAGTTGCCTTGCAGTTGCTTCGACTCCAGCGCGAAGCGCGTGGGACGAATGACCGCGGGCGTCTCGAACATGAAGGCCATCGTGGCGTCTACCTTGTGGGGCTTGGTCGTATCGGCCGCGGACGCCTTCTCGAACGTATCCGCATCGGGGCCGTGGCCCGACATGCAGTTGTGCAGGCTAGCACCGCCCGGCACGAAGCCCTCGGCCTTCGCGTCGTACACGCCGTGGATCAGGCCCATGAATTCGCTGGCGACGTTGCGATGGAACCAGGGCGGGCGGAACGAATGTTCCATGGCGAGCCAGCGCGGCGGGAAGATCACGAAATCGATGTCGTCGACGCCCGGCGTGTTGCTCTGCGACTGCAGCACCAGGAAGATCGACGGATCCGGATGGTCGTAACTGATCGAGCCGATGGTGTTGAAGCGGCGCAGATCGTACTTGTACGGCGCATAGTTGCCGTGCCATGCCACCACGTCCAGCGGCGAATGGCCGATGTCGGCGCGCCAGAGCGCGCCGCAGAACTTGGCCACCAGTTCGAAGTCGCCTTCGACGTCCTCGTAGGCGGCGACCGGCGTGAGGAAGTCGCGCGGGTTGGCCAGGCCGTTCGAGCCGATCGGGCCAAGGTCCGGCAAACGGAACAAGGCCCCGTAGTTTTCGCAGACATAACCGCGAGCGCGGCCGTCGGGCAGCGTGACGCGAAAACGAACGCCGCGCGGCAATACCACGATCTCGTATGGCTCGACCTCGAGCACGCCGAATTCGGTCGCGATACTCAGCCGGCCCTCCTGAGGCACAACCAGCATTTCGCCGTCGGCGTTGTAGAAGAAGCGGCCTTCCATCGACTTGTTGGCCGCGTACAGATGAATGCCGCAACCGTGGCCGGCGTCCGGACTGCCGTTGCCTGCCATCGTGACCATGCCGTCGACGAAATCGGTCGGCGCATCGGGCATCGGCAGTGGGTCCCAGCGCAATTGGTTGGGCGGCGTCGGGACGTCGCCGAAGCGGCTCAACCAGCGCGCCTGCTCGATGGCCGTGAACGGCTGATGCACGGCGGCCGGGCGAATGCGATACACCCACGAGCGGCGGTTATGGCCGCGCGGCGCCGTAAATGCGGTGCCCGAGAGTTGTTCCGCGTAGAGCCCATACGGCGCGCGCTGCGGCGAGTTCTGTCCGATGGGTAGCGCACCGGGCAAGGCCTCGGACGCGAATTCGTTGGCGAACCCGGACAAATAACCCAGTTCCCCCTGGATTTGATCGGCTTGGCGCATGACTTGCCTCGTCTCCTGATTTCGAATGCGACCATTGTCCGACAAGCGATCACATTTTGCGATATAAATAGACAAATCCACTATATTCACAGCATGAATAGATCAACCGCACCATGATTTCCTTGCGCGATGTCGATTTGAACCTGTTGGTCGTCTTTCATTCGGTGCTCACGCATCGGAGCATCTCGCAGGCCGCGCGCGAACTCGGCCTGTCGCAGCCCGCCGTCAGCAACGGTCTGGCCCGCCTGCGCCAGACGTTTGGCGACGAGCTGTTCACGCGCACGGGGGCTGGCATGCAGCCCACGCCGTTCGGCGAGGCGTTGGCCGAGCCGGTGTCGGCCGCATTGGCGGGGATTTCGCGCGCGATCAATCATCGCGAGGCGTTTGATCCCGCCAGCAGCCAGCGCGCCTTCACGCTGGCAATGACGGATGTCGGGGAGGTGTACTTCATGCCGGCGCTCGTCGACCTGTGCACCCGGCTCGCGCCGGGCGTTCGGATCAGCACGGTGCGCGCGACGTTGCCGGATCTGAAGGAAGAGATGGCTGCAGGCCGTATCGACCTCGCGGTTGGCGCGTTCGACGATCTCACCGGCCCCTTTTTCCAGCGGCGCCTCTTTCGGCAGCAGTACGTCAGCATGTTTCGCATCGGGCATGCATTGGACAGGCCGGGCGTGGGACTTGCGGACTTCCAGGCGGCGCGGCACTTGTTCGTGTCGACGGGCGACAATCCCTACGCTCGCGTCAATCAGTTGCTTGCACAAGCCGGCTTCGGCGCGGACGCCAACTTCTGGGTGCCGCACTTCATTGCCGTGCCCTATGTCGTGAGCGTCAACGATCTCGTGGTGACCGTGCCGCAAAAATTCGCCGAACGCGCCGCGGAGCCGTTCGGGCTGCGTTTCGTCAAGCCGCCGCTACGGCTTCCGGCGCTGCAGACGAACGTGTTCTGGCATCGCCGGTATCATCAGGACGCCGGCAATCAGTGGCTGCGGCAGATCGTCTCGGAGCATTTCGTGGAGTAGCGCGGCGCGCGCGGCCAGTCGGCGTCGCCTTGCACCGGCCGTCACGCGTCGGTGGCGATGGCGTGGCCCTGCGAGCGCAGCCACTCGTTCCAGGCGACGTCGAGCGCGTCGAGCGCCGCTTCCATCTGGCCAGACGACGCCTGCGGCGCCAGGTGTTCCACTTGCGCCGCGAGCGATGCGAGCGAACCCAGGCCGAACGTCATGTAGCCGCCGCGCAGGCGGTGCGCGGAGTGGCGCAGCGTCTCGCGCGACATGGTGGCCAGGGCCGCGCGGCAGTTGGCGATGTCCTGATCCGCAATGTTGACGAATGTGTCGAGCATATCCGAGAGCGGCATTCTCCCCTCGTTCGCTGCGGGCGTGTGGGCGGCCGATTCGTTGGCCGGTTCGGTCGGCGGCGCCGGCAACGGCGCGATTTCGCCGGACAGCGCCGGGTAGCGCTTGCGCACCAGATCGACCGCGCGCAGCAGCGAGCGCGCGTCGACGGGCTTGTAGACGATCGCGTCATACGGCGACTTCGCATCGCCGTCGTGACGCAGCGTCACATCCGCGGTTGCCACGAGCACCGGCACGTGCGAGGCGCGCGCCTTGATCTCCGTCGCGAGCGCATAACCGGAGATGTGCGGCATGTTGGCGTCCGTGATCACCAGCATGTGCGAGTCGGCATCGAAGGCGTCCAGGGCCTCGCGCGGGTCGTGGTAGCAGTCGACCATCGCGCCCAATCCTTCCAGTTGCCGAGAGAGCAACATGCCGCTGATCGGATGATCGTCCGCGACGAGCACGTACCAGCCGGCCAGCGGCTGCGAGCGCGCCTGCGCGTCGGTCGTGGACGGCAGTTCCCCATGCGACATCTCACCGGGGCGCGGCACCGAACCCATCGCCTCCCACAACTCCGCCTGCTGAAAGAGAGAGATGTCGCGCGGCCACGCGCGCGTGGCGCCCGCCGGCCGGTCGACCGGCGTCGAACGCAGCAGGTAGACGTTCGCGCCCGCCATGCCGCGCACCGGCCATTCGTCGGCGAACATCAGCAGACCGGCGTCATCGCTGCGACCGGCGCCCATGGACCACGACACGGCATCGTCATGGCGCACGGGAATGAAACCCGCGCGCCGAATCAACGCTTCGAGGTACCCGTGCCGGCGCGAGAGCGCGCTGACATAGCCAAATGTTTCCCCGCTCTCGATCACGAGCGGCGCCTCGCTCTCGGCGGCCCATGGCAGCCGCAGCGTGAAGGTCATCGTCGTGCCCTCCCCCTTGCGGCTGTCCACCCGCAACTGGCCCCCGAGCATGCCGACGAATTGATGCGAGATGGCCAGCCCCAGGCCCGTACCGTGCTGCATGCCTGGCTCGTTCGTACTCTTTCCGAATGGCCGGAACAGGTCCACGAGGTCCTCCGCGGCAATACCGACGCCGCTGTCGTTTACCGTGAAGGTCACGTCGCAGCCCTGTGCGTCCGCGCGTGCGAGCATGGCGCTGAACGCCACATGCCCCTTCTCCGTGAACTTGATCGCGTTGCCGACCAGATTGGTGACCACCTGGCCGATGCGCAGCGCATCGGTATGTACGGCGCGCGCGAGCGCCGGATCGATCATCCAGTCGAGCGTGAGGCCCTGCAAACGCGCACGTCCCGTGAACGACAGCCCCACCGCTTCGAGTTCCTTGAGCAACGAGCAGTCGCGCGCATTGAGCTCGAAACGCCCGACCTGCATGCGCGAGTAATCGAGAAGGTCATTGATCAGGTCGAGCAGATTGCGCGTGGAGCTTTCCATCACATCCACGTAGTAACGGTGATCGTCGCCGAGCTTCTGCGCGCTCAACAACTCGAGCGACGCCAGCGTGCCATAGAGCGGCGTGCGCATCTCATGGCTGACGGTCGTGAGGAACACGTCCTTGGCCCGATTGGCGGACTCGGCAGCGAGCCGCGCCTTGCGCTGCTCGAGTTCGAAGCGGCGCTGCTCGGTCACGTCGGAGAGCGTGGCGATGAGCACCGGCGCCTCGCGAAACACCGTATCGACGAAGCTCACGGCGTAGTGGCGCTCGCCCGCGTCGTCGACGGCGCTGAGCAGACGCCGCGCCGGCCGCGCGACCACGCCGCTGTTGAGCTGGCGGTACATGCGGGTGAGCTCGCCGTCGCCCAGTTGCCGCAACAGGTCGACCGTTCCCGCATACGCCGGATTGCTCATCACGACGGCCGGCTCGAACGGGTCGATGATGGCCATGCCGACCGGCGCCGTCTCGATAAGCGTCTGGGTGAAGGCGTCACGCTCAAGCAACGTGGTCGTGCGTTGACTGGCCGGCTCGATGATGCGCTGGCGCATGTAGCGCATGCCGGCGTATACGCCGCCCGCATATAGCAGCAGTAGCACGGTCGCGCCGAGCAGCAGCGTCGCGTTCTCGCGCAGCAGCGTGGACGGCTGCGCGGCATAACGCACGAACCACGGCGCGGACGGCAGGTGTCGTTCGAACACGATGCGCTGGCCGTCGGTGCAAAGGGACATGCGGGCGCCGCCGAAGAGCGGCAGCGTGAGGAGTCTGCGCAAATGCCCCAGAGACGGGAGCGGCACGCCGGCGCTGGCAATGACCAGGCCATCGTCGGACACCAGTTGCAGCGATTGCCCGGTCTGCTGGAGGTCGCGCATATGCGGCGGCACGAGCATTTCGGGCGACATGCTAGTGCCGACGTACAGCAGCAGATGCCCCTGCAGGTCGCGAATCGGCGTGAAGTTCGCCACGGTCTTCAGATGCGTGACCGGATGCTCGTAGTTGTACGTCCAGAACGGACCTTCGCTGTTGCCGCGGGCGCGCGCGTGATAGCGCTCGACCTTGTTGATTTCGCCCAGCATCGCGCGCGCATCCTGCGCCAGCTTGGCGGGACTGAAAGCTTCGCGGCCGGCGGCAGGGCGATATGTCGCGAAGGCGCCGTCCGGCGAGATGATGAACGTCTCGTCCTGACTGTCGAGCGGGCTCCAGAAGTTGGCGTCGAGCACCATGAGCCGCAAGGTCAAGCGTGCATAGAGCTCCGCGCGCTCGGGCGGAATCTCGGCGAGCTTGACGATTTCGAACTGCCCGTCCCAACCCACGCCGCTGATGCGTTTGGCCGTGCCCACGGGCATGCTGAGCAATGGTTGGAGGATGCGATCGGTCAGCGTCTGCGTCACGCCGCCCGGTCGCATGCGGCTGGCCTGCGTCGACTGCGCCATGGCGCGCGCCTGCTCGTTGAATATCTCCAGATCGCGGATCTCGCGGCCCACAGCGGCGAAGAACGCCTCTGTCTTCTGGCCGCCCTGCCAGAGCGCGCCGAACAGCGCATACGACACCGCCGCGCACCAGACGGACAGGCCGAAGAGAAGCGCAAGCAGGCTGCCTGCACGGAGCAGACAGCCTGCAATGGCGATGTCACGCATCATGGTTCGGGTGGGCATAGGCTCCGGCGTCCGGCGTGGTGGCGGGCTCAGGCCGCGGTTGCCGTTTCGGCTTCGCCTTCGCGATCGAACTGGACGGGACTCGAGACGTGCAGCTTGAACAGTTCCATATCGGTGCGGCAACCCAGCTTGCACATGGCCATGCGCTTCTGGTTATTGATCGTCTTGGCCGAGCGCTTGAGCGCCGCCGCGATCTGCGACACGTTTTGGCCATCCAGATACATGCGCAGCACTTCCATTTCCTTGGGCGAAAGCGGGCGGCGCGCCGTCGGCTTGCGTCGCATCTGCTCCTCGAGGATCTGTTCGGCGCGACCGCCGCGATAGCTCATGCCGCGACGGCAGCGCTCCACGCAGACCGTGATTTCGCGCAGATCGTCGGACTTGGTCATCACGCCGAGCACGCCGCAGTTGTCGAGCGCGTGGATGATGGCCGGCTGTTCGATCGACGTGAAGACGATGATCTTGACGTCCGGATACTTGCGGCGCACGCGGTTGATCATCACGAGCCCGTCGCCGAAGGTGCCTCCCGGCATGCAGTAATCGGTGATGAGCACGTCGACGGAATTCGTCTCGAGCGCCTTGAATAATTCGGTGGAGTTCGACACCGGCGGCAACACGTGGAAGCCGGGATCCGGGGAGAGCATTTCACGCAGCGTGGAGGCGATGATCGGATGATCATCGGCAATCAGAATTTTTACCATCATGTGCAAAATCCTTTTAAAAGAAGTCAGCCGTGGGCGCGCGCGATCCTCCGCCGCGTCTACGCGTCATGGCCTCCTGAAAGAGGAATGCGTGTCGGGCCGACACACTCGTTGGTCACTGGCGAGTGACCGCCTCGTCGTTGCGCGATGTCTTGCGGAGCACCGGTCCTGCCGGCTTCCGGCCTCGCGTTATTCCGCGGCGTCGGGCGACCTCGCGTCGCCGACCGTTGTCCACGCGGAGCACGTCTTGTGCCCCGCGAGCCGCGTCTCCCCTTGTCCGATGACCGGCTTGACACAGTAGCGAACCCGCGCGCCGCGCAAGCCGGCCGAGGGCATCATTTCGCGGGCGCGTCCCACGACCCGAATGCGTGTCGGGCCAGACGCCGCTTCCCACAGATGCACGCTATCGGTCTCAGGCCAGTCGGCCATCCATCGATACGTTCCGCTCACGACGCGGCCCACTTGTGGTGTCCCGCTCATCGCGACCGCGGCCGCCACGGGCCGCAAACGGGTATCGATCTCCTTCGTCGCTGTCGGAGAATGCGCAGCCGACAACGATGCACCGGCGGTGTGCGCCTCGGCGCCCTGCCCCGTGCCACCCGCCGCCGACGGCTGGTACTCGCTGCACCCCGCCAGCCACAGCATCGCCACGGCACCGATCAGGCTCGTGCGAGCGTGTCGCACCACCGCGCGCACCGCTTTTGCGGATTGCCCGAAGCCGGAAGGGAAAGCGTCAACGTGTGTCGTGGTCATCAATGAAATGCTGACCCGCAACGCGTGGCGATTCACGTTACCTGTCACGTTTTACGATCAGCAGGAATATAGGATAAATCTACAAAATCCGGCCAATTCGAACTCAGTTATAGGAAACATCCTAGTTCAGAATAGGCAGATCACTGTTTTCGAACCGCGCAGTGCACGCATGCCGCGGCGATTTAATGCAGGAATTGCTTAATTCCCGCCCGCTGCTTGCTTCAGGCGCGTTCTGATGGACAGATACGCAAGGAAAAGATTCATTTCCTCCGGCGCGAACCGCCGCCAATACCGACTTGCGTTTGGAAATAGCGCCGCTATGCGCGTTTCATTGGAAACGGCAATTCACTCGAAAGGCGTTGTGATTTTCGAGAGAATGAAATCGACCTGAAAAAGCATGCCCGGCCTCGGGCGTCATTCATGCATTCGCACACGCTCGCGTGCGACGCCGGTACATCGCGCGCCGCGGCGCAAGGCATCAAGCGCCGAAGGCTTTCACGAACATGCCGAGCGCAACGAGTGCCATGAGGGCGGAAAAGACCTGCTGCAACCTCGCGGCGGCGAGGCGCGGCGCGAGCGCCCGGCCGAGGACCATGCCGGCAACGGCGCCCACGACGAACGTCCAGCCCTGCTCCCCCGGATGCATGCCGTGCCACCACGCGTTGGCGACCGTTCCGGCGGAGATCAGCGCAATGACGAACAACGACGTCGCCACAACGCCGTGCACCGTGATGTCGGAGAACCGGCGCAGTGCCGGAACGATCACGAAACCGCCGCCCACACCAAGCAGTCCCGAGGCGAATCCGGAGACGGCGCCGATGGTGCCAAGCGTGCCGGCCACGCGACGTGTCCAGTGCAGGCGTCCCGTGGCCGGGTCGAGCCGGCACGGCGGCGGCGCCGCTGCGGCGCCGGACGGGCCTGTCGTTGACGCACGGGCGCGCGCACCGCGTGAGGCGCGGTACATCCGTGCAGCCACGATGAGCATGGCTATTGCGAACAGTCCGACGAGCCATCGCTCGGGCAACCGATGCGCCATCCACGTACCGAGCGGTGCAACGCATACCCCAATGCCGGCCATGAGCATGGCGGCCCGATAGCGCACGAGGCCGGCGCGCAAGCCCTGCGCGCTGCCAACCGCGGCACTTGCCCCCACGGCGAGCAGCGCCACGGGCCCCGCCTGCGGCACGCCCCAGCCAAGGCCGAACACCAGCGCGGGCACCGCGAAGATGCCGCCGCCCGCGCCCGTCAATCCGAGCACGAGGCCAACGCCCGCGCCCAGCAGGGCCGCGGCCGGGAACACACTCGCGAGGTCGGGGGACATGGGACGATTTCCAACAAAAAAGTGACCTGGCGCCATCTCCAAATCACTATTAGTCATATGCTTATGACGTCAAATTATATAGGAATCATCCCAAACAGAAAAGTCCCGGGTACGCAGAGCAGCGCAGACGCCCGCCTGACGGGGGTCTCGGTGGGTATTGATGGTGCCTATGGCGAGTGAGGTGAGTGCGGTGAGTGGGGTCAGCAGCGGAGGCCCGCTCGCCGTTTGGGAGGGCTGTGGTCCAGTCGGCATTCGGGCACGCGACGCCTATGGAGCGCCGCTATGGAGCGCCGTTATGGAATGCCGTTATGGAATGCCGTTATGGAATGCCGTTATGGAGTGCCCTTTTGCAGCGCCGTTTTGCAGCGCCGTGTTGCAGCGCTGCCAGGCCGTGGGGTCGGATACCTGGGCGGATGCGGCGACGGCGCGACCGTGCCGCCGTTCATGCCCCGGCCCATGTTGCGGCCAGCGCGCGGATTCGCTCGTCCGGCACTGCGGACAGAAAATCGGCCGCCTTCTGGAGAAACGCAGCGGTGGCCGTCGTCGGCACCTGGGCAAGCCATGTCAGCGCCGCGTCGAACTGCCGCTGCCCGATCAGCAGGCGCGCCACGTTGAATTGGCCGCGAAAGTCCCCGCCCAAAGCCGCACGCCGATACCAGTCGAGCGCGCGCGTCATGTCGCGCGGCACTTCCCAGCCGTCTTCGAAGAAGCCCCCCAGCAGGTTCTGCGACTTGGCGTGCCCAAGGCCCGCCGCCTTTTCCAGCCACGCCAGGGCGGTCTTGCGATCCATCTCGCCGCCGCGCCCGAGCGCGAGCAACGTCGCGAGGTTGTACATGCCCCATGGCTCGTCGCGGCGCGCGGACTGGCGATACCAGTAGCGCGCCACGTCGTCGCTGGCCGACACGCCCCAACCGTTCTCATAGCACCGCCCGACCATGTTCGCTGCCATGCCGTGACCGGCGTGTGCGGCGCGCTTGAACCACTCGAGTGCGGCCGCGGCGTCGGGCGCGCTCCCGCGCCCCTCGAGCAACCACTGCGCGTACACCGTTTGCGCCTCGACGTGCCCCGCCCGCGAGGCCGCGGCAAGCCACGCGAGCGCCGTTGCCGGCGGCCCCGCGAGAATCTCGCGAATCTGCGCAGGCGTGAGCGTCGCGATTTGCGACGGCGTAACGTGCATCAGTAACGGGCGGTGAGCGACACGATTGCGCTGCGTCCTGGCGCCATCGACGCGTAGTGCGCCGGGTAGGCCTGGTCGAAGTAGCGACGATTGAAGACGTTCTGCACGTTGAGCTGAGCCGTGATCTTCTTGTTGATGCGCCACGCGGCCATCGCGTCGAAGCGCCAGTACGCGGGAATCTCACGCAGGTTGGCCGGGTCGCCGAACACGCTCGACGTGTAGAACGCACCGCCGCCCACGGTCACCGCCGGAACGATGTCGTAGGTCGTCCACAGGCTGAAGCTGTTGCGCGGCGTGTTCGGGAACTGGTTGCCGTTGTTCGACGCTGCCGCGCCCGTGCCGTTGTCGGTGAGCTCGCTCTTCATGTATGTGTAGCCACCGAACACCTGCCACTTGTCGGTGAGCTTGCCGGCGAAGCCGAGTTCGACGCCCTTCACGTTCTTGCCGCCGACCATCGCATACGTGTTGTCGGCCATCGTTACGCGGGCATTGGTCGTCTCGATGTAAAACAACGCGGCGGTAAGCAACAGACGCTCGCCGAGCACGTTCCACTTCGTTCCGATCTCGTATGAACGGTTCTTCTCGGGGGCGAGATCGGCCGCATTCGCGCCAACGCCGCCGCGGCCCGGCAGCAGACTTTGCCCTTCGCTGCCTTCGCCGAGCAGCGAGCCGGCCGGCACCGAAGAGGTCGCATACGACGCGTAAATGCTGCCGTTGGGCAGCGGCTTGTACGTCACGCCCGCCTGCCAGTTGAAGAGCGTGTCGTCGCGCGAGGTCGTCTTGCCGCCGTTGGCGCGCGTGTCGGTGAAATCGGTGGAATAGCGATCGACCCGCGCGCCGAGGTTGAGCTGCCATTCCTTCGACAGGTCGATGGTATCGAAGCCATAGACCGCGGCCGTCACCGTGCGCTGGAAGGCCGGATCGTCGTTCAACCGGATGCTGCCGGTCCACGGGTCATACGGGTTCGGGTCGTACAGGCTCGTGCAGTTGTAGCCGGACGCCGCGCCGATCCCTCGCAGACACGAGTTCGCGGCGCCCGATCCGCTGCCGGCGGCCACGGCGTAGGCGTCCTTGCGGCTCGACTCTCGCGAGAACTCGGCGCCGATGTTGAAGCTGTGCTTGAAGCGTCCGGTGTGCGCCTCGCCGAAGAGCTCCGTCTGGTTGGCAATGCTCCACACGTTGCTGTCTCGCGTGTTCGCGCGGCGCCACACCTTGCCGTTGGCCACGTTGCCCTGGCTGTCGTCGGGCTGCGTCCAGATATAGCTTTGCGACGACTTGGTGTAACGCGTCATGTTGCGCACGGTAAGCGTCGGCGAAATGTCGTGTTCGATCTTGATCGTGCCGATGTCCGATGACGTGCGGCGGAAGTCGCGGTCGTCGAGCCCGTAGAAGTTGCTCGCGTTGACGGCGGCAGGCCCCGTGCGGCGGCCGGGCGCGTAGTTGTACGGAATGCCCGAGTCGGGCAGGCCGTCCGACTGCATGTGATAGAAGCTCGCCACTACGCGCGTGGGCGTGCCCAGCCCGAATGCCACGGACGGCGCGATACCCCAGCGCGAATCGTAGATCGCGTCGCGCCCGGCCACGCCGGCGTCATGCCCCATGAGGTTCAGCCGGAATGCGGCGTGGTCGCCGACCTGCCAGTTGCCGTCGGCCGTCAGCCGTTTGTATTTCGCGTTGCCCAGGCCCACCGTGCCTTCGGCGAACGTGCCGAGCTTGGCCTCCTTGCTCACGATGTTCACGCTGCCGCCTGCGCCGCCACGGCCGCCGTAGGCGCCGCTCGCCCCCTTCACGACCTCCACCGCTTCGGTGTTGAACATCTCGTGCGTGGTCGCGCCGACGTCACGCATGCCGTCGACGAACAGGCTGCCCTGTGTGTCATAGCCGCGCAGGAACGGGCGGTCGCCGAGCGGGTTGCCGCCCTCGCCCGCCCCGAACGTGATGCCCGGCACGGTACGCAGCGCCTCGGTCAATGTGCTCGATCCGGTGCTTTGCAGGAGAGGCTCGGGGATGACGGTCACGGCGCGCGGCGTGTCGAGGATCGGCGCCGTGAACTTCTGCGACGACGAGTAATCGACCTTGAAACTGTCCCGCTCGCCGGTGACATTGAGGCTGGGCAATTGCACCTCGGCCGCGCCGGGCGTGGTTCCTGCGTCGGCTGCCATCGCGCCCTGCGCGCTCAGAATGCCCACCAATGCGGCGCTCAGTTGCGAGCGGCGCAGCGTCATCGGTCCTGCTTGCATCTCGGATTTCCCCCTTGGAGATCGCTGTCATCGGGCGATCCGCGTGTCGTTCGTAGGCTGTCGTGGCTCCGGCCCCCGCCGGCAAACGGGTGACGCGCGACATCGTGCCTGCGTCGCCCGTCACCTGCCGCCCCCGGCCGGCTACCACGGCCGGTCACCGCCGAATCAGCCAAATACTGAACTGGAATCGCTCTTCGGAAATGCGAATTATTCCTATTTTTAATAACGATGGCAAATAATTTGTAATGTTTCCGAACACGAGGGGCTAAGGCGAGTAAGGCGAGTAAGGCAAGTAAGGCGAGTAAGGCAAGTAAGGCGAGTAAGGCGAGTAAGGCGAGTAAGAGGAGTAAGGCGACTAAGGCGACTAAGCGGAATAAGGGGAGCGAGAGAAGAAAGGGAGGAGATTCTGGAGATACCAGCCGTTCACGGCGATGGCGCGAAGTCGCACAGCGCTTGCTGGCCGGGACTGGCGGCGCCACGGCGCCGCTGTCTCGATCAGGAGGCGGCGCGCCTGTCAGCGGCGCCCGGTGAAGTCGGCCGATGGCGCGGCGATGTCCGCGACGCCGAGTTCAGCCAGGATATCGCCCGTATGCGCTCCGGGCGCCGGCGGATCGATAGGCGCCACGGGGCTCTGGCCATTGAGCCGCACCGGCGACGCAATGGTGTGCGTCATCTCCCCGCTCGGCAGGACCATGGGGCGTACCCAGCCCATATGGGCGACCTGCGGGTCGGCCAACACCCGCGAGTAGGTGCTGATGGCCGTGCATGGCACGCCGACCGCGTGCAGCCGTGCCAGCCAGACGCTCCGGTCTTCGAGCACGAACACGGCTTCGAGCACATCGCGCAGCGCCGCCTGATGGCACGCCCGTTCGCGCGCGTTGGCGAACCGGGAGTCGTCAAGCAGATCGACGCGATGCACGAGCGCACAGATCGCCTGCCAATGCGCTGGGCCATCGAGGTCCATGCCGAAGTAGCCGTCACGGGCGCGAAACGTCGGCCAGGGCGCCGATGGACCGCCGAAGCGCGCCTCGTCATTTCCCAGCGCCTTCGCGAGCGGAGAAACGGCGCCGCCCCCCGCCGCCTCACCCATTCCCGGGGAAGCCGCCGTCGCGGCACTGCCGGCCGGCACGCGTGCCGATGTATGTGCCGATGTATGTGCCGGTGTGGGCGTCGGTGCGAGCGTCGGTGCGAGTGTTGACGTGAGAGCCTGTGCCGGCACCAGTCCGGCCCGCTGCGCCGCTTCAGCGCCCTCGTCGCCGGCCCGCAACGCGGCAATGGCCAACGTGGCGCCGAGCATGGGTACGTCGATATGCACGCCTCGCCCGTGCTGTTGCGCCGCGACGAGCGCGGCCGAGGCCGAAAACGCCGCGTAGAGCCCGGCCGCCAGATCGGCGACCGGCAAATCGCGCGGTGGCTCGAGCCGGCCGGAGGCCGTGCCGAGCATGCCGCGCAGCGCCTCCAGTGCGGGCACGTCGGGCTGCGTCACCGAGCGCGGGCCATCCTGGCCAAAGGCGGAAATGCAGACGTAGACGAGATGCGGCTGCACGGCAGCCAGTGCGTCGTAGCCAAGTCCGGCACGCGCGAGCATGCCCGGCGGCAGACATTCGATGACGACATGCGCCCCGCGCACCAGCGTATGGGCGAGACTTCGTCCTTCGAGCGTGAGCAGATCCAGCACGACGGAGCGCTTGTTGCGCCGCAGGCCGACCTGCGTCGAGGCGCCCAATGGACTCTGGCTGTCGATGGAAAACTCGTCGACGGGATCGTCGACCATGATGACGCCGCGCCCATGTCAGCGAGCAGCATGCCGCAGTAGGCGCCCGCCGCGCCCCGACAGAACTCGATGACGCGGATCCCCGAAAGTGGTGCGTTCAATATCTGACCCCTATTTGCCTGGCGTTTGTTGTAATTCTTACCCTTGGCAACCGTCTGGCGCGGTGTTGGCGAATTCTAGTGCAAATGTTCAACGCCGGTCACTGCGGAAAAAAGGAGGGGCCGCGCCCCGTTGCCACGGGGCAACAAGTGCGATGGACGGGCGTCGGCGACATGTGCGCGTCACACGCTGGCGCCCTCGCGGCGCGCCGCAGACCTCGCCCTCGCGCACCACAAGCCCCGGCCTTACAACCACCCCGCCTTACGGAATTTGAGGAACAGCAGCACGTCGATGAGCACCATCGCGGCAATGCAAAGCGGGTAGCCATACGCAAACTTCAACTCGGGAATGTCGGCGAAGTTCATGCCGTAGATGCCTGCGATCATCGTCGGCACCGCAAAGAGCGCGGCGAACGAGCCGAGCCGCTTGGTCGTTTCGTTCTCCGTCAGCGAAATCATGCCGAGATTGACCGAGAGCGCCGTGGTGACCATTTCGCGCAGCAAATCGATGTTCTTCGTGATGCGCTGCAAATGGTCGAACACGTCGCGGAAATACTCCTGCATGCCGCCGCACAGCTTGGGGGCCATGGCGCCGAACAGCTTGCTCACGGCTTCCATGAGCGGCACGCAGGCATGCTGGAGCGTGATCAATCGGCGCTTGAGTTGGTACAGGTCTTCGATGATCGCGCGCCCCTTGGTGGGCGCGTTGGGCGTGAAGATCTGCTCCTCGATCGCTTCGAGCTGCGCTTCGAGATCGTCGAACACGGGGAAGTAGCTGTCGACGACGGCGTCCATGAGCGCGTAGAGCACGAAGATCGAGCCCTGCTTGAGCAGGTGCGGCTCCTTCTCGGCGCGCGCCCTCACCGCGCCCAGGCCCTGCGTCGCGTTCGAGCGCACCGAGAGCACGTAATTGTGCCCTGCAAAGATAGCGACTTCGCCTAGCGTGAAGTCGCCGTCGGCGTCCTTGTTCAGCACGTGAAGCACGGCGAAAAGCGAGTCGCCGTACTGTTCGATCTTCGGGCGTTGATGGCCGTGCTGCGCGTCTTCCACGGCAAGGTCATGCAGGCCGAATTCGTGCTGCATCTGCGCCAGCTCACCCGGCCCGGGGTCCTTGAGCGCCACCCACACGAAGCACTGCGGGCGCTCCAGATAGTCCGAGATTTCGTCGGGATGCAGATCCGCGATCTTGCGGCCATCCTCGTAGGCCACGCAATTCACTAGCATTCGTCTTCCTGGTCGGTGCGGTCGCCTGCTGCGCGTTCGCGCCCAGGCACCGGATCCGGCCGACGTGGCGGCCCACGGCCGTCACTCCTCGCGCGTCTCCTGCGCCTGCGCCGTCTGTTGCAGCGGCAGCCGGATATGAACGATGCCCGCCTCCATCTCCTCGGCCTCCCGGAAGCCAAGATGGCGGGCGAGTGTCAGCATACGCGTATTTGCGCACAGGACATAGCCGATGAGTTCCCCAGTACCACGCTTGCGGCAGTAGTCGATGATGTGCTCCATCAGCGCACGACCCAGGCCCCGCCCCTGCGCCGCCGGACTCACGGTGACCGCGAACTCGGCCACGGTGTTGTCAGGATCGGCCATCGCCTGCACCACGCCGAGCAGGCGCGTGCTGCCGCTCTCGTCCTTTTCGGTCGCCACGAACGTCATCGCGCGGTCGTAGTCGATCTGCGTGACGCGCGCCATCTGCGAGTGCGACAGCTCCTTGATGAGCCCGAAGTAGCGGAACTGCACGTCCTGCGGCGTGAGTGTGTGGAAAAACGCGTTGTAGGCGGGCTCGTCCTCGGGACGAATCGGGCGCACGCGCACCGGCTTGCCGCCGGCGTCCACGGTGCTCTCGAGCTCCTGCGGATACGGACGAATCGCCAACCGTCCATGCCCCGGCACCGCGGGCCTGCGCGCGACGATGCGTGCGTCGAGCGCGAGCACGCCGTGTGAATCCGCGAACAGCGGGTTGATGTCCAGCTCCGCGATTTCGGGCACGTCGCATACGAGTTGCGAGAGCTTCACGAGCGTGAGATAGATGGCCTCGTGGTTGGCCGGCGGGCGATTGCGATAGCCCGCGAGCAGCCGCGACACGCGGGCGCGCGCCACCATGTCGCGCGCGAGATTCAGGTTCAGCGGCGGCAGGCCGATGGTGCGGTCGGCAATGACTTCGACGGCAGTGCCGCCCTGCCCGAACAGCAGCACCGGACCGAAGACGCTGTCGGTCGCCACGCCCACGATCAGCTCGAACGCCTCCGTCCCGTTGACCATGCGCTGCACGGCGTAGCCGCTCACGCGGGCGTCGGGCCTCGCGGCAAGCGCGCGCTTGCGTATCTGACACGCGGCCTGCCTTGCCTGCTCCGCCGTCTCGATATTGAGCACCACGCCGCCGACGTCCGACTTGTGCGTGATGTCGGGCGACACCAGCTTGAGCGCCACCGGAAAGCCGATGCCTTGCGCCAGCTCGCCGGCCTGCTCCGGCGTCTGCGCCACGAGCGTCTCCACGACGGGAATGCCGTAAGCGGCGAGCACGCCCTTGGCTTCCGGCTCGGAGAGCAGTTCGCGACCCTCGCGCATCGCGCTCTCGACGATCGCGCGCACCCGCGCGATGTCGGGCGCGAAGCCTGGCGGAATCGATGGCGGCGTCTCCATGAGCAGCGCCTGGTTGCGGCGATAGTTCACGGCTTCGAGGAAGGCCCGCGCGGCGTTCTCCGGCGTGTCATACGTCGGCAGCCCCGCCTCGCGACAGACGCGGCGCGCGCGCTCAGCCGTCTCGCCGCCAAGCCAGCATGTGAAGACGTTCTTCGGCATTCGGGGCAACGCGGCGATGGCATGGGCGACGTCGAGGCTCGGCATCACGGCCGTCGGCGCCTGTATGAACAGTACCGCGGCCGTCTCCGGGTCTTCGCACAGCGCGGCGAGCGTCTTCGTGTAACGCTCGAGATCGGCGTCGCCGCCGATGTCGACCGGATTGACGCGACCGAGCGATTTCGGCAGGACGGCGTCGAGCGCCTCGCGCGTCTCGTCGCTCAGCGCCGCGAGCTTGCCACCGGCGAGTACGAGTGCGTCGGTCGCCATCACGCCGGCGCCGCCGCCGTTGGTCATGATCGAAAGCCTGTCGCCAAGGAAGGGGCGCAGGCGCGCGAGCGTCTCGACCGCGGCGAAAAGCTCGTCGGTCGTGTCCACGCGCAGCATGCCCGCGCGCCGGATCGCGGCATCGTAGACATCGTCCGCCCCGGCCAGTGCGCCGGTGTGCGACGCCGCCGCCTGAGCGCCTTCGGGCGCGCGCCCCGACTTGATCACGACAACCGGCTTGTTGCGTGCAGCCGCGCGCGCGGCCGACATGAACTTGCGTGCGTCGCGAATCGATTCCATGTACATCAGAATCGCGTCCGTGCCCGGATCGCTCGCGAGATAGTCGAGCATGTCGCCGAAGTCCACGTCGGCCCCGTCGCCCAGCGAGACGAAGTGCGAAAAGCCGATGTCGCGCGCGTCGGCCCAATCGAGCACTGCGGTGGTGAGCGCGCCCGACTGCGAGACGAAGGCGAGCTTTCCCGGGCGCGCCCCCATGTGTGCGAAGCTCGCGTTCAAGCCGATGCCGGGACTCAACAGTCCGATGCAGTTCGGCCCGAGAACGCGCAGCACGTGCGGCTTGGCGGCCTCGAGCATGCGCGCTTGCAGCGTTACGCCATGACGATCGCGCTCGCGCGCCAGCCCCGAGCTCAGCACCAGCGCCGCGCGTGTGCCACGCGCGCCCAGTTCGCGAATCAGCTCGGGCACCGTAGCGGGTGGCGTACAGATCACGGCCAGATCGGGCGCCTGCGGCAAGTCGGCGACGTTGCGATAGCACTTCCTGCCCGCGAGCGCGCCGTACTTCGGATTGACCGGATAGATCTCGCCCCGAAAGCCGCCGTCGATGACGTTGTGCAGCACGGTCGTCCCCACGCGGCGTTCGCGGTTGGACGCGCCGATCACGGCGACCGACTTGGGCTGAAACATCTGGCTCAGGTTACGGGTGGTCATGAGAGCTCCGGGGGGATCGGGTAATGCACGCGCGAACGCGCGCACCGGCACGACCCGGTGCGCGCGTTCCTTGTCATGCGCATTGCAATGCGGCAGGCCGCCGCCTCGAGCGGCGGCGGCAGCGCAAACGGCTCGGGGCCGTGCGCACGAGGCGACTGCGCGGGATCAATCGCCGCGCAAGTGCGCTTCCACCTTCCAGAGGTGATCGTCCACGCCGCGCGAGATCTCGGTAAATACGTCCGACGTGGTGGCGTCGCCGATTTCCGCCGACGCGTCGATCAGGCCGCGAATGATTTCGCCGTATGCGGCCAGGGCTTCGGCCAGCGCCGCGGCGTGATCGATGCCGCGCTTGAACTCGTTCTTGTACACCGGCAGTTCGGTCTTCTGCGCAACGCTCTGCACCCGACCGTCGGCCACGCCACCGAGGGCGACGAGACGCTCCGCACACAGATCCGCCCATTCGACCGCGGCGTTGTAGACCTCGTCGAACAGCAGGTGCAGCTCGATGAAGCCCGGGCCGTGTACGTTCCAGTGCGCCTGCTTGGCCTGACGCTGAACGTCGATGCCGTTGACCAGCCCCCGATTGAGTTGATTGACCGACTCGATACGGATCTTCTCACCGAGGGTGTTACGCGTATGATTCAGAGCCATTTGACACTCCTGACGTCTGGCGGCCGGCGGGCCGCCGGGGATGGCCGTCGGCGCCGGACGGCCCCAGCCGCCCGCGCGGACGAAGAAAAATCGGCAAACGGCGCGCCGCGGGTGTGCGGGTGTGCCGGCGTGCGGATCTACGGGCGCAGTTGCCCCGGGGCAGCGTGCGCCGGCCCATGGGCCGCGCCGCGCAGCTTGATACCGGCCATCACGAGGAGCACGCCCCAGATGACGGCCCACGACCCGATGGCCCAGATGAGCGCGAGCGCCCCGGCGCCGGGTTGCCACATGATGAAGACGGCAAACAGGATGCTGAACACACCGGAGAGAATGACCCAGAGCTCTCCTTTGACTTCGCGCCGCAACGCGATGCCTGCCGCCACCTGCAACACGCCGGTGACAAAACTCCAGGCCACGATATAGATGAGCAGCGCGACGGCCGTCAGCGCCGGGTTGAGATAGGTCAGAACGCCGATGACGACGCCGGCAATGCCCTGGAGCAGCGGCAGCCACCAGTCGGAGTGCTCGCGGCGCGCACTCCACGCCCCGCTCAGGGAAAAGATGCCGTCGACAAACGAGAAGGCGCCGAAACACAGCACCAGGACGGCGATCGTGACCCCGGGCAGCGCAAACGCCGCAATGCCGAAAATCACGGCCAGTACACCGCGCAACACAAGCAACCACCAGTATTTCGACAGAAGTCTGAGCATGGCATCCCTCTCGTGAAATAACCGCGGGTAGCGAACGCGAGCCACTGGCGCGCCCATATCGAAGCTACGCACGAGCACGATGGGGGGCGGCGGCAACGGCATCCGAGGCGCGTCGAAAGGTCATTCTAGAGACGGCGACGCGGCAAGATCAAGTGAAAAATGCGCGAATGCTTGTACGGCGAGCAGGTGCTTTGACCGGCGTCATCTCGTCTTGCCGGCACGCCCGAATCGGCGTCACCGCCCTCATGAATTTTCTCCATCGAACTTTCGCGCGGGTGTGCGCATGCGCGCTGCGTGGCCAACAACATGCGCGTTGCGCGTATGAACGCGACACTCGGCGCGCAATGGTTCCGCGCGCGCGAGGCGCATGCGCGGATGACGCCGTGTCAGATCGCGTCGGCGCGCGGCGGCTTGAGCGGCAGCACCTGGACGCGATCGCCCTGCTCCACGCCCAGCGCCTTCGCCGCGAGCGGGCTCATTGCGAAACTGCGTCGCTCGGGACGGCCGGTGACCAACGTCGCGCGGAAACTCGCCAGCCCCAGACGCGCCACCAGATACGCCTCGCCGGCAGGCACGGCGCTCGGCGGCGCGGTGCCGCCGTTTTGGCTGGCGGCCGGATCCACGATGTTCACGCTGAGATAACGGCCGTCGCGCGCCGCACGCAGATCGGCCACGCGCGCCTCGAGCACCGGCCCGCTATCGAAGATGTCGACGTGGGCGCCCGAGCGCATGCCTTCCTGTTCGAGCAAGCGACGCGCGGGGAGTGTATCGCGGTGCGTCACGCCAATGGCCGCCTGCGCCTGCGGCGACAGAAAGTCGACGTAGATCGGGTACTTCGGCATCAGTTCGGCGACAAACGACTTCTTGCCGATCGACGTGAGGTAATCCGCCTGATCGAAATCGATCTTGAAGAAGTGCTGCCCCAGCGAACGCCAGAACGGGCTCTGGCCGTCATCGTCGAAATAGCCGCGCAGCTCGGCGCAGACATACGGCCCGAACCGCTCGGGAAACTGTGCCATGAACAGAAAGCGAGCCTTCGAGAGCAATGCGCCGTTGCCATGCCCGCGCCATGCGGGATCGAGCAGCAGAGAACAGAGCTCGCTGTAGCCGGTGAGGTCGTTCGAGAGCGACAACGTCAGCATGCGCGACCAGACGTTCAATTCACGGCTCGCGTGGACGATGGTGTCCTTACGGTACGTGTAGAACGGCTGTTCGAGCCCGACGGCGGCCTCCAGCCCGCACACGCCGGCAATCTCGCCCGTCTCCACATCTTCCATCACGAACAGATAGCCCTGCGCTGCGGTGGGCGCCTGGCCGTCGATCGTGGCGGCGACACGCGCCAGGCGGGCTTCGAGTGCCGCCCGGTCGGGCTTGAACGACGTCATGCCCGGGCCGGCCAGTTCGGCGAGCTTGAGCAGCGCGGGCAAATCGTCCTGGCGCGCCAGCCGCACCACCCGCAGCGACGACGCCATTGCGACATCCTCCGGCGACGGCAGATCACCTTGCGGCAGGGGCGGCGTCAGCGATTTCGATGGGCGTGTCATGGGCAGATCCGGCGAGGTCGATGAAACATGGGCCGGAGCGACGGGCTCCGTCGGTCCGGCCCGGTGTCCTTCGTGGTGTCCTTCGTGCTGTCCTTGTGCTGACATCAGCGCGAAGGGTCGGTGCGGGCCGGCGTCAGCCGGCCGACGAGCGCGCCCCCCCCGCAAACACTGCGAACACGGCGGTGCCAAGCGGCATTGAGTGACGTCAGTCCGCCTCAGGCAGCCTTTGCCGTGGCGGCCACCGCCGCGACCGCCTTGTCGAGCGACGCGAGGCCCGCGTCGATATCCGCGAACGGAATGTTGAGCGACGGCGCGAAACGCACCACGTCGCCGCCGGCCACCAGCAGCATCAGCCCATTCTTCTCGGCTTCGGCGACGATGTCCTTCGCGCGGCCCGCGAATGCCGGCTTGAGCACCGCGCCGATGAGCAGCCCCATGCCGCGCACGTCGGCAAACACGCCGTGGCGCGCATTGATCGCTTCGATGCCCTTGATGAAGTAGTCGTGGCGCGACTTCACGCCGTTGAGCGTCTCGGGCGTGTTGATGAGTTCGAGCACGCGGCCCGCAACGGCCGTGGCAAGCGGATTGCCACCATACGTGCAGCCGTGCGTGCCCGGCGAGAAGCTCGCCGCGATCTTGCTCGTGGTCAGAATGCCGCCGATCGGGTAGCCGTTGCCCAACGCCTTGGCCGTCGTCAGGATGTCCGGCGTCACGCCGTACTGCTCATAGGCGTAGAGGGTGCCTGTTCTGCCGACGCCCGTCTGCACCTCGTCGAAAATGAGCAGCGCGCCGTGCTTGTCGCACAGGGCGCGCAGGCCCTTGAGGAAGTCGGGATCGGCGGGCAGCACACCGCCCTCGCCTTGCACCGGCTCGACGATCACGGCGGCCGTGGCGTCCGAGAGGGTCGCCTCCACGGTCGCCAGGTCGTTGTACGGCAGATGCATGATACCGCCCGGCAACGGGCCGAAACCTTCTGTGTACTTGGCCTGACCGCCTACGCTCACGGTAAACAGCGAACGACCGTGAAACGAGTTGTAGAACGAGATGATCTCGCTCTTTTCCTTGCCGCCGCGCTCGGCCGCATGGTCGTATGCGTAGCGCCGTGCGAGCTTGAGCGCGGCTTCGTTGGCCTCGAGGCCCGAATTGCAGAAGAACGCCTTGTCGGCAAAGGTCGCTTCGGTGAGCGCTTTCGCCAGACGCAGCACCGGCTCGTTCGTGTAGCCGTTGCCGATGTGCCACACCTTGCGCGCCTGCTCCTCGATGACTTTCACCAGCTCCGGATTCGCGTGGCCCAACGCGTTCACGGCAATGCCGCCGGTGAAATCGACATACTCGCGGCCTTCCTGGTCCCACATGCGCGAGCCTTCGCCGCGCACCGGCACCATCTGGGCGGGAGCGTAATTGGGCACCATCACGTCGTCGAACGTCTGGCGGGTCACGGGGATTGGCTGGCTCATGACAACCTCATGAAATCGGAGTGCAATCTGCGATTGCGAAGCAGGCCGCATCGCGGTCGCTGCTCGATGAAAGAAACCTGGCTGGGGGCTCAGGACGCCGGCGTCGCGCCGCGGTCGATCACGTCGACCGACACTTGGCGCGCGTACCCTCGCATTGTAATCAGATGCAGCGCACGGATACACCCTTCGCGCGCGCCGCGTCGTGAGAATGGCGTCGGCCGTTACAGGACCTTGCGCAGGAATTCGCGCGTGCGCTCGTGCTTCGGCGACGAGAAGATCTGCTCCGGCGCCCCTTCTTCCATGATCACGCCTTGATCGATGAAAAACACGCGATCGGACACTTCCCGCGCGAAGCCCATTTCGTGGGTGACCACCACCATCGTCATGCCTTCCTCGGCGAGCGACTTCATGACTTCGAGCACTTCGCCCACGAGCTCGGGGTCGAGCGCCGAAGTTGGCTCGTCGAACAGCATGACGGTGGGCTTCATGGCGAGCGCGCGCGCAATCGCCACACGCTGCTGCTGCCCGCCGGAGAGCTGGTTCGGGAACGCGTCGATCTTGTCGAGCAGGCCAACCTTGCGCAGCAGCTGCTCGGCAATCGTGACCGCTTCCGCGCGCTTGATGCCGGTCACCTGCATCGGCGCGAGGATCAGATTCTCGAGCACGGACATGTGCGGGAACAGGTTGAAGCGCTGGAACACCATGCCCACGCTCGCGCGCATGGCATTCATGTCCGTCTTGGGATCTTCCACGTGAAAGCCGTTGACGAGCACTTCGCCGCCGCTCACGTCCTCCAGCCCGTTCAGGCAGCGCAGGAAAGTGCTCTTGCCCGAGCCCGACGGCCCGATCACGCAAACGACTTCGCTTTCTTCGATGCGGCACGAAATGCCGCGCAGCACGTGCGCATCGCCGTACTGCTTTTGCAGGTTATTGACGACGATCACCTTTGCCGTACCTCAATTCCAGATGTTGAACAAATGCCGACAGCACCAGCGTGATCACCCAGTAGATGAGCGAAATCGTCAGATACGGCTCCCAGTAGCGAGCGTAGGCGCCGGAGACGGTGCGCGCCGCGTATGCCAGTTCGGCCAGGCCGATCGCCGAGGCCAGCGAGGAGTCCTTCACGATCGCGATGGCGTTGTTGCCCAGCGGCGGCAGCATGCGACGAAACGCCTGCGGCAGCACGACCTTGCGCAGCGTCTGCATGTAGGTCATGCCCAGCGAGCGGGCCGCCTCGGCCTGACCGCGATCGATCGACTGAATGCCTGCGCGGAAAATCTCGGACACATACGCGCCGGCGTTCAGGGAGATGGCCAGCACCGCGGACATGAACGCGCCGTACTGCGAGCGGATCTCGCGTGCGAAGTCGCCGCTGACGATCAGGCCGCCCGCGGGGTTGATCAGCATCGGCATGAGCGCGAAGTGAATCAGCAGGATCTGCACGAACAGCGGCGTGCCGCGAAAGAAGCTGACATAGAAACGCACGGGGTATTGCACCGCGTAGCGCAGGAAATACTTGTAGAAGCCGTGACGGGCCTCGGCCAGACGGCCGACGCCGAGCACGAGCCCGAGTAACGTGCCGGCGATCACGCAGATCACCGTGCACTTGAGCGTCATCAGCGTGCCCTCGACGAACAGGGGCATGTATTCGCTGATGATGTTCCACTGGAACCCACCCATGAAGCACCTTTCTCACAAAATGAAACGAACCGGCCGGCGGCGGAAAAACGCTCGCGGCCCGGGGGTTGACGTCGCAGGACGACGATCAGCTCACGGGCCGCGAGGAGCCAGATATCTGGCGCGCGTGGCGCGAATCTTACACGCGTTGCTTATTGTTGCGGCAGCGCCGGCACGTCGGCGTCGAACCACTGCTTGTAGATCTTGGCGTAGGTGCCGTCAGCCACGATCTTTTTCAGGCCCGCATTGACCTTGTCGAGCACCGCCTTGTTGCCCTTCTTGACCGCGATACCGAAGTACTGACGCTTGAACTTGCTGTCGTACACGAGCTTGAACGGCTTTTCCGGGTGGCTCTTGATGTAGAACTTGATCACGCCGACGTCGCCCACGGCGGCGTCCACGCCCCCGCGATAGAGTTCCTCGAGCATGAGCGGCGTGTTGTCGAAGCGGCGGATGGCGGTGCTCGCCTTGCCCAGCTCTTCCGACACGGAGATGTCGCCCGTGCTCGAATTGACCACGCCCACCTGCAGCTTCTTCAGGTCGGACAGACCGGCCACCTTGGCGCCCGGCGAGGTGATGATGACCTGATCTGCCGGGAAATACGGCGCCGAGAAGTCGACCATTTCACGACGCTTGTCGGTAATGGTGATGCCCGAAATGATGATGTCGCGATCGCCCTGGTCAAGCGTTGCGAAGATGCCTTCCCACGGCGTGCTGACCAGCTTCACGTTGAACCCGCCGGCCTTGCCGATCGCCTTGATCACGTCGATGTCGAAGCCCACCAGCTCCTTTTGCGGAGTTTCGAACTCGAACGGGCGATACGTGCCGCCGGCGCCCACGGTGTACGTGGGATCGGCGGCCTGCGCTGCCGGCACCGCGGCAAAGGTCGTCAGAAAACAGGCGGCGGCCAGCACGAGGCGCTTCGTCAACATGTTGATTTCCTTGGCGAGAATTCGTAAAAGAGCGCAATGATACTCCTCGCCACCGCCGAAACGAAAAAAACCCGCCTGAGCGGGTTCGCTCGTTGCGATCTCGCGACGTGACGGGCGATTCTCATGTGACGGTAACACCTGAGCGCGCGGGCAGCGCACATGACGGCCCACATGGCGACGCATGCGACGACGCATGCGACGATGCATGGAACGATGCACAGGGCGGCGCGTGGGGTGACGCCCCGCCCGCACGCTGCCGCCAGCCCTCTCAGAAAGCGCCTGCCGCGATGGGGCCGGCCGCCTGCCCCGGTCCGAAAACGACGTCGCGATACGTCTTGCCCGCGGGGATCATCGGATAGACGTCGTCCTCGCGGGCCACCAGCACGTCGAGGAGATAGGGCTCGCCCGGATCGGCCAGCATGCGCGCCAGCGCCCCCGGCAAGTCCGCGGCTCGCGTAACGCGCGCGCCCGCCACGCCATAGCCCGCGGCGATCGTCACGAAGTCCGGGTACGGCCGGCCGTCGTCGGCCGCATCGGGCGCGTTCGGATCGACCAGCGAAGACGCCACCCGGTTGCGCGCATAGATCATGTCCTGCCACTGGCGCACCATGCCGAGCCACTGGTTGTTGATGACCAGCACCTTGACGCCCAGCCCGTAACGGCGGCACGTCGAGAGCTCGTTGACCGACATGTTGAGGCTGCCATCACCGTCGATATCGATCACCGGCACGTTCGGCAGCGCCACCTTGGCGCCGATCGCGGCCGGCAGGCCGAAGCCCATCGTGCCGAAGCCGGCGCTCGAGAGGAAGGTGCGAGGTTCGCGCAGACGCAGGTGCTGCATCGCCCACATCTGGTGCTGCCCCACGCCCGTCGTCACCACTGCTTCGCGCGGCAGCAAGGCGGCCAGCGCCGTGATGACGTCAACGCCCGTGAGCACGTCGCCCCTGTCCTGGCCCGCGCCGTCGCCGGCGTTCTGCACGGGACGCAGGGGATGCGCCGCGCGACGCTCGCGCAGGTAGGCATGCCACTGCGGCACTTCGCGACGCTTCGCATGCGCGAGCAGGCCGGCAAAGGCGTCGCGCAGGTCGGCGTGCACACCGAGCGTTACGGGCTTGTTCTTGCCGATCTCGGCCGCGTCGACGTCGACGTGCACGATCCTGGCGTAGCGCGCGAACGACGCCGGGTCGCCGATCACGCGATCGTCGAAGCGCACGCCGAGCGCGAGGACGAGGTCGGCTTCATTGACCGCGACATTGGCCGCATGAGCGCCGTGCATGCCGAGCGGGCCGAGCAGCAGCGGATGGTCATCGGGCATCGCGCCCAGGCCCATCATGGTGAGCGCGACCGGGCAGTCGAGCGCTTCGGCCAGCGCCACGAGCTGCGCGCTCGTTCCGGACGCGATGACGCCGCCGCCAGCGTAGATCACGGGACGCTCGCTCGCCGCGAGCAGCGCCGCGATGCGCTCGGCCGTCTCGTCGCTCATGCCGGCAGGCACCGGCGCGGTAAAACGCTTGTCGGTCGGCTGATCGGGGCGTGCCTGCTGGATGTCCTTGGGAAAGTCGAGCAGCACCGGGCCGGGCCGGCCCGCCAGGGCGCATGCCGCGGCCTCGCGCAGTGCCGCCGGGATGTCGCGCGCTTCGCGCACTTGCCGGGCGAGCTTGGTCACCGGCCGGGTCACGGCCACGATGTCGACTTCCTGGAACGCGTTCTTGCCCAGCCAGTGCGTCGCGACATTGCCAGTGATGGCCAGAATGGGCACGGAGTCGCTGGCGGCGTCCGCAATGCCCGTCACCAAATTGGTCGCGCCCGGCCCGGACGTCGCCAGGCATACACCCAGCTTGCCGGTAGCGCGCGCGTACCCCTGCGCGCCGAACACCGAGCCCTGCTCGTGCTCCGTGCGCACCAGCGCGATATCCACGCGCGAGAGTGCGTCGAGCATCTCGAGATTGGCCCCGCCCGGATAGCAGAACACCGTGTCGATGCCAATCTCGACCAGCGTGCGCGCAATCAGGTCCGCCCCTTTGGCGGACAACGGAGCAACGGGCTGGGCGACGGCGCCAGTCACGGTTTCGGCAGCGGGCAGAGTCAGATCGAGTTTCATGGGTACGTGGTTTCCTGCGGATGTCAACGAACAGCGGCGAGCATGGCGCGAGCTCGCCTGATGACATTCAAGCTTACGGGCATCGGGCGGTAATTGCTTCGCGTATCGTTGACAAAATCCGGTCAATTTCACATGATTCATTCAATCAAGCTCCTTATTGAGAATAAATCATGCAACTTGACGAATTCGACGAGAAAATTCTCGCAATCCTGCAGGAAGATGCATCGTTGTCCGCCGCCCAGATCGGCGAGCGCATCGGCCTGTCGCAGTCGCAATGCTGGCGGCGTATCGATCGGCTCGACGCGGAAGGCGTCATCGAGCGCCGGGTCGCGCTGGTCGATCGCAAGAAGGTGGGCCTGAACGTGATGCTGTTTGCGCACGTGAAACTCGCCGGCCACAACCGCAACGCGCTGCCGGAGTTCTCCAAGGCGATCCAGGCGTTTCCGGAGGTCCTCGAATGCCACGTGCTCATGGGCAACGTGGACTTTCTGCTGCGCATCGTGACGCGCGACGTCGACGCCTACGAGCGCTTCTTCTTCGAGCGCCTCTCGCAATTGCCGATGGTTCAGGAAGTGAACTCGATGATTGCGCTCTCGCAGATCAAATCGACGACGGTGCTGCCCATTGGGGACCGCGCCGCAGGCTCGGGGGCCGGCGCCATGGGGAGTGCCGGCGTTTCGTGACGTGGCGATGACCGTCCGCCAGCGAGACGATGACAGGGTGCGGGCAGGAGGCGGACAGGACGGGAATACGGCGGCGGCGAGGTGCGTCGGGCAAAAGCGCAACGGGCGTCGCGCGACCGCGACGCCTGCGCTCCCAAGGTTGCACACTGCCGTTGCAAGCCTCTATCCTTAAGCATCCACCTATGGGAGCCACGCATGAAACGTTGGTTAGGAATGACCGCCGCTGCAGCCGTCCTGGGTATCACGGCCTGGTGCTTCATCCCGGCACACGCAGCCCTCAAGAACGGCGCGCAGGCCCCGGACTTCGCCGCACAGGCGTCGCTCGGCGGG
The DNA here is from genome assembly GCF_002216225.1 of Pandoraea sp. CB10b_02. NCBI lineage: Bacteria > Pseudomonadati > Pseudomonadota > Betaproteobacteria > Burkholderiales > Burkholderiaceae > Pandoraea > Pandoraea sp. CB10b_02. The sequence goes on along the minus strand of NZ_NJGW02000001.1, from coordinate 200,197 downwards.
CAGGTCTTCACGTTTTCCCTCGCCGACGCCCTGAAGAAAGGCCCCGTCGTGCTGTACTTCTATCCGGCCGCGTTCACCACGGGTTGCACCATCGAGGCGCACGATTTCGCCGAGGCTGCCGACACGTTCAAGTCGATGGGCGCCACGGTGATCGGGGTGTCGCACGACAACATCGAGACACTCAACAAATTCTCCGTGTCGGAGTGCCGCAGCAAGTTCGCGGTGGCGGCCGACACCGACCAGCACATCATGCGCGCCTACGACGCCGTGCTGGCGCTCAAGCCTGATCTGGCCAACCGTGTCTCGTATGTCATCGCCCCCGACGGCAAGGTGATCTACAGCTACGTAAGCCTCAACCCCGAAAAGCACGTGGCCAACACGCTCGATGCCGTGCGCAAGTGGCGCGCCGCCCATCCGTGAGGGCAAACATGAAAGCATCAGCACGCGCCCAGACGCGTAGCGAAGAGCTCGCCAACAGCGTCAGCCACGGCATCGCCTGTCTCGCGGCCCTCGCGGCCATTCCGTTCCTGTTCTCGACGGTACGCCCGCCAATGCCGACCACCGTGCAACAGATCGGCATCGGCGTATTCGCCGCGACCATGGTCATCGTCTACCTGGCCTCCGCGCTGTATCACGGGCTGCCTGACGGGCCCGCGAAGCGCCTGTTCATGCGCGTGGATCACTGCGCCATCTTTCTGTTCATTGCCGGTACTTACACGCCCTTTACCGTCAAGATCCTCCATGACCCATGGGGCTGGCCGCTGCTCACCGGCGTGTGGAGCATGGCCATCGCCGGGCTGATCGCCAAGTCGCTCGGGCTGCTCGACCGGCCGCTCGTCTCCACGCTGCTCTATGTCGCGCTTGGCTGGGTGGCGGTGCTCGTGGCCGGCCCGGTACTCGCCGCCATTCCGGGGCCGGGCGCCGGATGGCTCTACGCGGGTGGCGCCGCCTACACAATCGGCGCGGTCTTCTACTCGCTCGACGGACATATCAAGTTCGGCCATCTGGTCTGGCACCTGTTCGCCATCGGCGGCACCGCCTGCCACTACCTGGCGGTGTGCCGCTACCTCTGATCGACGCCGTCGTCGCCGGCCGGCGCCGCGCCGCTGCGGACCAGCGTCTCGGTGAGTTTTGCCGCCAACCGCTCGCAGCGCGCCACCAGCACCGGATCACCGAACATCCGGCACGCGCCGCGCATACGGTGCACCACCGCCTGCGCGGCCCGCAGGTCTTCCTCGCGCCGCCCCGCCAGCAAACGGCGAAAGCGCGCCAGATCCTTCGCCATCTCGTCTCGCATCAAACGACGCGCATAGGGGTCGTCTTTGAGCGCGACGCTTCGCGCGCCGGCCGGCACGGCGGCTCCGGGCAAGAGCGTATCGCCGGCAGCTTCACCCGCCGCTGAGCCCTGCGCACCGTGCATCTGGCCGAACGCCGGCCATCGCGCCGCCAGCGCCCGCGCGAGCCGGTGGCGCGAGACGGGCTTGGTCAGCACGCCGTCCAGGCTGGCCTCGCGCGCGGCCCGAGCCGACACCACCGAACCCGTGATCGCCAGCACGACCGGCACGTGTCTTGCCAGTACGGGCGCCAGTGCCCGCAGTGTCCTGGCCAATGTCAAACCGGAGCCGTCGCCAAGCTGAACGTCGGTGAGCACCACGTCGAGGTCGCAGCGGAGCCAGTGCAGCAGCGCCTCGGTGATGTCCGCCGCGCACCGCACCTCGCAGCCGAGCGCGCCGAGTTGCTCGGCGACGATCGCCCGGTTCAGGGCGTGATCGTCCACTACCATTGCGCGCAACCCGCGCCGCACGTCGACAGGCACGGCCGGCACTTCGCTCGCCGCGCCCGGCCGGCATGGCGGCAATGCGCGCACGGCAGCGGACGAGTCCGCGGGCGGCCCCGACGGCCCAGGTAACTCCGATGGCCCAGGTGGCTCGGATGACCCAGGTGGCCCGGACGGCCCGGACGGCGCGCAGGACGCCAACGCGGCGAGCGGGACACACAGTTGAAAACGTGCGCCAGTCGAGGACGGTTCCACACGCAGTACGCCGCCCATGCGCTGCGCCCATGCGCTGCGCCCATTGCCGCGCGATCCACAGCCCCAGGCCGGCCCCGGGCGCTTCCTGGTCCGCGCGCGAGAACGCCGCGAACACGGCGTTCTCCATGCCGGCCGGAACACCGGGGCCGGTGTCGGCCACGTCCAGGGTCAAATATCCTGCGCACGGGCGCAGGGGCTTCCGCGTTGCGATCCGCGCGGCGCCGTCGTTGTCTCGGGCGCCTTGCGCGCCTGCCCACGCCGCGGCGATTGCGACGCCGCCGCAAGCGGTGTATTTCAGCGCGTTGTCGATCAGCACGCGCAAAATCTGCCGCAAACGCGCGGCATCGCCGTGCAGCATGACGGGGACGTCGTCGGCAATGGAGCACGTCAGGTCGAGATGCTTCGCGCGCGCCTTCGCCGCAAACCAGCCGACCTCTTCGTCCAGACAGGCCCGCACCTCGAAAGGCGCCTCGCGCAGCGGTAGTTGCACCACGTCGCCCTGCCCCAGTTCGAGTACGTCGTCGACGGCCGAGGCCACCGCGTCGAGCATATTGCGCATTGCAACAACGCGCTGGCGAATCGGCACCTGGCCGCCGTCGGGCGCCCAACGGTCCTTGACGTCCGCCAAGCCCCGGCGCGTGAGACGGCCGCCTCCCTCACCGGCCTGGGCGCCGGCCTCGTCACCGCCCCCGCCCCGACCCGTGTCCCGGGCGGCGGCCTCATCGCGTTCGGCTTGCGCACAAAGCGCGTCGAGGTGCCCCTGCAGCACCTGCAGCGGCGCCCGGAGCTCGTGCACCAGCGCAAGCCGGAAAGTGGCGATATCGATCGGCGCCGTGCCGTGCGCCGCACTGGGGGCCAGCCCCATGCCGTCCGCCATGGCGCCGAGGCCGTTTCCCGAACCCGCCGTTTCGTGTTCGCCGCGCCCCGCCCCGGCGCTGTCCCGCAAGGATTTGAAATTGTCGAGAGTCATCGCGTCATTGACGCCTCGTCACGATTCATGCGCTTCGGCGTCCTGAAGAACAGGAAGAAGCCCCGAGTGTGGGCGTTTGGCGCCGCCTTGCGGTCGAGCAAATTCCGATCTTCGCCTGCGTACCCCGCGCTTTCGGACTTGCCCGAAGCCGAACGGCTCAAGTTCTGCCTCTCATCTGCCGATAATCCCTATGCCCCGTCATGCATTTTCCGACGGACGGGGAGGCCGCGCGCACTCCTACGCGACCCGGGCACACAATCCATCGATCCATATGTATAAGAACATTACGATTCGGACCAGCCTGACACTGGTCTTAGGTTTGCTTGGTGCACTGCTTGTCCTCGTCAGCGCTCTGGGCCTTCAGGCACTGAGCTCCAGCAACGACTCCCTGAGCAAGATGGCCACGGAAGACACCCCGGCACTGGCCGAGCTCAAGGGCACGAGCGAGCAGATCCTGCGGACTCGTCTGTCCATGGCGACATACGCGTCCTACGTCAGCCTGGGTGCGGACCCGGAAGAATCGGACAAGGTGCTCAAGCGCGGCACCCAATACATCGCCACCGCCGATGCGCTCTGGAAGGATTATCTGAATCGTCCCAAAGAAGATGCGCACGAGGCGGAGGTCGCCAAGGCCACCGACGAGAAACGCAAGGCCTTCTTCGACAAAGTCGTCACGCCGGCCCTCAACGCGCTCAAGCAGGGCGACGTGGCCGGCTTCCATCAGATTCAGGCGCGCGTCGCGCCGGCCGCTTACAGCGCGCTCGACGCGGGCATGCGCGAGCTCCAGGACATCCAGATCGCGCGTCAGAAGGCGCGCTACGAGGCCGCGCAGCAGCGCTACAGCGTGATGCGCATTGCGCTGGGGGCCACGCTGGTCGTCGCGCTGGGTCTGGCCCTGTGGGGGCGCGCCATGCTCGCCCGCGCCGTGCTACGGCCGATCCGCGAGGTCATCGCGCATTTCGAGCGCATGGCGGCGGGCGACCTGAGCCAGCGCGTCGAGCAACGCACCAACAACGAGATGGGGCAGCTCTTCGGCGCGCTGGGTCGCATGCGCGACGGACTGGCCAGCACGGTCGGCACCGTGCGTGAGAGCACCGAGGCGATTCACGCCAGCGCCCGCGAGATCGCGCAAGGCAACGCCGATCTGTCGCAGCGCACCGAATCGCAGGCGTCGTCGCTCGAGCAGACGGCCGCGAGCATGGAGGAGCTCACGGCCGTCGTGAAACAAAACGCCGAAAATGCGCGCGCCGCGAGTCAGCTCGCCGTGACGGCGTCGGACACCGCCTCGCGCGGCGGCGAGGTCGTGCAGGAAGTCGTGACGACGATGCGCGACATCGCCGAGGCGTCGCAAAAAGTTACCGACATCCTGACGGTGATCGACGGCATCGCGTTCCAGACCAATATCCTCGCGCTCAACGCGGCCGTGGAAGCCGCCCGCGCGGGCGAGCAGGGCCGGGGCTTTGCGGTGGTGGCCGGCGAAGTGCGCACGCTGGCGCAGCGCAGCGCGTCGGCGGCCAAGGAAATCAAGGGCCTGATCGAGGCGTCCGGCAGCCGCGTGGAAGTCGGCACCCGCCTGGTCGAGCGCGCCGGCGCGACGATGGTGGAAGTCGTGCAGTCGGTCAAGCGCGTGACCGACATCATGGGTGAGATCTCCGCGGCCAGCGTCGAGCAATCGAGCGGTATCGAGCAGGTCAACCGCGCGGTCACACAGATGGACGAGATGACGCAGCAGAACGCGGCGCTCGTGGAAGAGGCCTCGGCGGCCGCGGCGGCCCTCGAAGTGCAGGCGGCGCGTCTGCGCGAATCCGTGGCGCTGTTCCGTTTGTCGTCGCACGACGCTGCGCAGCCGGCACCCGTCGACAGCGGCAGTGTCGCCGCCGCTTCCGGCTCGCTCGCCCTCGCTGCCTGACGGCCCGCAGGGCGCTCGCGCCGGTCGCGACGCGGCGAGCGCCGGCCGAAGTCCATCGCAAATGCCCCGTTAAATGGGGGCGGCTAAATGCGTCCGCCCCGCCTTTGCCCCTTCCCGCCCTTCCCCATCACACCGCCGGCAGGCCGGGACGGGCCTCAGAGGCTGCCCCGCTGCTCGAAGCCGACGAGCGGCGTCTGCGCCTGCCAGGCCTTGTCGACATCGCAGGACGACACTTGCGCCCCAGGCGGCCCATGACGCATCCACTCGCAAAACGCCAGCAATTGCGCAGCGTCGCCTTGCGCGATCGCCTCGACGGTGCCGTCGCGGCGGTTGCGCACCCAGCCACGCACCCCGATCTTGCGCGCCTCGGCCACGCAGGCCGCGCGAAAACCGACGCCCTGCACCCGCCCATGCACCACGATCTGCCACGTTGCCGTCATGGGGCCTCCCACGATGAAACGACACGATGCGCGCACAGCCGCCACGCCTCGCCAATGCACGATTTACGGACGATCTTACGGACGATCAAAAAGGGCCTGATATCGCACAGGCCCTGTTTCTCGTCAAGTTCGCTCTCACCAAGTTAGCACACGCCGCGTATCCGTCTAGTAGATGTCGCGGCGATAGCGGCCCTGCGCCGACAGATCGAGCAATACCTCGGCGCCGAGCGCCTCGGCAAGCGCGGCGTCGACCGCGGGCGCCATGCCGGCGAGACTGCCGCACACGTAAATCGATGCGCCCTGCGCCACCCACGCGGCAATATCCCGCGCCGACTCGCGCACCTTGTCCTGGACGTAGACGCGCTGCACCTGATCGCGCGAATAGACCCGATCGAGCCGCGCGATGCCGCCCTCGGCCAGCCACTCGCGCAGCGTAGCGTCGTGGAAGCTGTCATGCGCCGCCTGGCGCTCACCGAAGATGAGCCAGTTGCGCACGCGCCCCTGCGCGATGCGCGCGGCCAGGTGCGCGCGCAATCCCGCCAGTCCGGTGCCGTTGCCGATCAGGATCATGCCACGGGCGTCGTCGGGGCCGTGAAACCCCGGATTCGGCCGCACGCGCATCGTCACGCCCTCGCCGAGCGCCGCCCCATCGGTCAGCCAGCCGGAGCCGAGTCCCAGCGAGCCGTCCGGGCGACGCGCCTGGCGCACCAGTAGCATCAGCTTGCCCTCGGCAGGCGTGGAGGCGATCGAGTACTCGCGCTCGGGCAGCGGGGCAAGGTGCTCGAGCCAGTCCTGCAAATCGACGCCGGCCGGCGGGGCCGCATCGGGCAGCACTCGCTCGCGCAGCGCCTCGCCAAGCGTGAGGGCGTGTCCGGCCACACTCACGCGCACGTCGGGCGCCCACACGCTGCCCGAGAGGAACGCCTCGACGCGGGCGGCCGTGTGGCGCGGCCGCACTTCGACCAGATCGCCGGCGACCCAGGTGGCGCCAGGCGGTGGAGTGAAGGCCAGATGATACGCGGGCAGCCCGGCGCTGCCGGGGTTCAGTTCGAGGCGCTCGACGAGTTTCCACGGCGCAAAGGCCGGCGCCGCACCCTGCTTCGCCGCGACAGGAGCACTAACGGAACCAACGGAGCCAACGGAGCCAAGGGGTCCAAGGGGTCCGAGGGGCCGGCCCAGCCATTCCCCCAGGCGCTCCTGCCAGCGCGCCCAGGCGCCCGGATCGCCGCGATCGACCTCGATCGGCTCGAACGCCGCCACCCCGCCCTGCGCCCGAAGCCATCCGTCGAGCTTGCGGCCGAAGCCGCAGAAGCGCTCATAGTGGCTGTCACCGAGCGAAAGCATGGCAAAGCGCAAGCCGGGCAACGCCATGGCCTGATTCATCAACTGTTGTGCGAAACGGCGCGCACTGTCGGGCGGTTCGCCGTCGCCAAAGGTGCTCACGATGAAAAGCGCTCGCCTGGCGCGCCCGAGCTGCGCCTCGCCGATGCGCGCGAGCGGCTGGATCTGGGCGGGCACGCCCGCGCCTTGCAGCATGCCGGCCGTCTGCCACGCGAGGCCTTCCGCCACGCCGCTCTGGCTCGCGTACCCGATCAATACGCCATCGTCCGTCAGCGCACCCGCGGCCGTGTTCGCGCCGTGGTCGGCCCCGGCCACCCGCGAGGCGGCCAGCGCACGCTTCTTCTTGCGACGGTCGAGGTAAAGCATCCAGCCCGTCACGAAGAAGACCGGCATCATGAGGCTCGAGAGCATCATGATGATGATGCCCGCCTGCCCGAAGAAACTGCCGCGATGCAGCGCGTAGATGCTGGTCATCAGCCGAGCGCCGAGCGTCTTCTCGCCGTAGCGTTCCTCGTTCCTGATTTCGCCCGAGGCCGGCACGACGTCCATGCGACTGAACGCACGCTCGTGCGGTGCGGTGTCATCGAGCCACGTCACCTGCAGCGGCCCTCCGGGCTTCTGCGACGGACGCAGATAGACCTTGGTGTAGTTCGGCACGCGTGCGCTGAAGCTGTCCCAGACCACCCTCATGTCGCCGATGGAGGTCGAACCGAGATCAGGCAACACGGCTTTCCTGCCCTCGTCACGCGCCCCGTTCTTGCCGCCCTTGGGCGCCTGCGCCGGGCGATTGCGCACCGGCTGCTCCACGCCTGCGATCGTGAAGAGCATGCCGCGCCACCAGTCATACGACCAGTACAGCCCCGTGACGGCAGAGAGCAGGTACGGCACCAGCACCACCGTGCCGATGACCGCGTGCAGGTTCCACAGGAATGGCCGGCCGCGCTTCTTGACGTCGATGTGCAGCCACGCGCGCCAGTTGCCGACACGTCGCGGCCAGCGCAGATAGAGACCCGACAGGGCGAGCAGGAACAGCAGCAGCGTGGCCGCGGCGGTGATCTGCTTGCCGATGCCGTCGATCGTCAGAAACCGGTGGACGTCCATGATGAAGCGGAAGACCACGTCCGCCTTCGAGCGCCCGAGCATCTGACCCGTGTACGGATCGACGAAATACGTCTCGCCGCGCGGCCCGTCCCCGGTGGACAGCCGCACGCCGACCGCGTCCTCCGGCGAGCGCGTGAGCGTCATGAGCAGGATGCGGCGCTCGGGCGCCGCTTCATGCACGCGTGCGACGAGCTCCGCCACGGGCAGCGGCGCGGTATCCCGCACGGGCACCGTCATCACGCCCGGGCTCAAGGCGCGGGTCAGTTCGTCGTCATAGGAGAGCAGCGCGCCGGTGAGCCCGACCACCGCCAGCACCAGCCCGGCCGTAATACCGAAGAACCAGTGCAGCTGAAACCACAGTCTTTTCATCATTTTTGTCGTCCGACGCACGTCGGTACGCCGGCGATGGCGCGTGCGTGGCAAGTGTGTGCCGTGCCGCCGTCCCCGGTGGACGCTCAGCGGCGATATCGCATGTTATTGCAAACGATTCTCATATTCAATATCAACTTTACTTTCTACGCCTTGTAGGTCTCATCCGACAGTAATTTCATAGATAGGACGACTGTCGGCCGTTTTTTGACTGATTAGGATGAATCTATCCGCGCGGCCTGACCGCGCTCTTACGCCCACCGAACCGCCGCACGTCTCGTCTACCCTTGCCCATGCCCGCCTGATCCCTCGGAACGGCGCCGGATACGACCTATCGACCTGCGGCACGAAGCGACGGAGTGCCATGCAGCAGCCTTTAGCGTCTCACCAGCCGGCCAGGCCGGCGGCATCCGCGACGTCAGCGACGCCAGCGGCCTCGGAAACCACGCCGGCCGACACCCGCGTCGTCGACGTTGCCACGACGGCATTCTTTTTCGACCTCGACGGCACGCTCGCGCCGCTGGCCGGGCGTCCCGACGCGGTGCGCCTGCCGCGCGACACGGCCTCGGTACTCGCGAGCCTCTTCGAGCGCACCTCCGGCGCCGTGGCGGTCGTCTCGGGGCGCACCATCGACGACATCGACGGCCTGCTCGCGCCGCTGCGAGTACCCGCCGCGGGCCTGCACGGCGCCGAGATCCGCCATGCCGACGGCCAGTGGCGGCGCGTCGAGGGCCACGCCGAAGACACCGCGCAGGTCGCCGCAATGGTCGCGCCGCTGCAGGCGCTCGTGGCGCAGCACCCCGGGCTGCTGCTGGAGAACAAGGGAAGCGCTCTCGCGCTGCACTATCGCGGGGCGCCAGAACTGGCGGGCGTGGCGCGCGAGACCATGTCGGCGCTGGCCGAGGTGCACGCCGAGCGCTTCGCGCTGCAGCCGGGCAAGCTCGTGTTCGAACTGCGCCCCCGCCATGTGAGCAAGGGCAGCGCCATTACCACGCTTTTGAAGGAGACCCCGTTCGCCGGGCGCACACCGCTTTTCGCCGGTGACGACCTGACGGACGAGGCAGGTTTTGCCGACGTGAACGCCCTTGGCGGCATCACGATCAAGATCGGCGAGGGGCAGACCTGTGCCCGCCATCGTTTGCCGTCGCCCGAGGCGCTCACCGCCTGGCTGCTGACGTTGCGACACGGCCCGCCTCGCCACACCTCACAGGAGAATGGAGTATGAGCCGCTTAGTCATCGTGTCGAACCGGGTCGCCCCCATCACCGAGGGCAAACCGACCGCCGGTGGGCTGGCCATCGGTGTGTTCGACGCGCTCAAGGACACAGGAGGCATGTGGTTCGGCTGGAACGGCGAAATCGACGCCGAACCGGCCACCGCGCCCGAGATCGCGCACCGCAACAACGTCACCTTTGCCACGGTGCCGCTCACGCGACGCGACTACAACACCTACTATCGCGGCTTCTCCAACGCGACCCTGTGGCCGACGTTCCACTACCGCGACGACCTCACCCGCTTCGAACGCGACGACTACAACGGCTATCGCCATGTCAACGCCCGTTTCGCTTCGCTGCTCGCCCCGCTGCTCGAGCACGACGACCTGATCTGGGTGCACGATTACCATCTGCTGCCGTTCGCGCAGGCGTGCCGCCAGATCGGGCTCAAGCAGCGCATCGGCTTCTTCCTGCATATCCCGTTCCCGTCGCCGCAGGTGCTCATGACCGTACCGCCGCACGAGGCACTCGTGCGCGCGATGTGCGAATACGATCTCGTCGGCTTCCAGACCGAGATCGACCGCACGGCGTTTACCGACTATCTCGTGCGCTATGCGGGCGCCACGCTGAACAGCGACGGCACTATCACGGCCTATGGACGCACCCTGCGCACGGGCGTGTATCCGATCGGCGTCTACCCCGACGAGATCCAGCAGCAGGCCACCGCGCGCTCGACCGTCAAGCACATTCTCGATCTCAAGCAGGGACTGCAGGAGCGCAAGCTCATCATGAGCGTGGACCGCCTCGACTATTCGAAGGGAATGCTCGAACGCTTCCGCGCCTTCGAGCGCATGCTCGAGTTGTGGCCGAACCAGCAGGGCACGGTCAGCTTCGTGCAGATCGCGCCGCCGAGCCGCTCGGATGTGGCCGGGTACGGCGAGATCCGCCGTCAGCTGGAGGCGGAGGCGGGCCATATCAACGGCCGTTTTTCCGACATGGCGTGGACGCCGCTGCGCTACGTGAACAAGCGCTACGACCACGAGGTGCTGATGTCCTTCTTCCGCGCCTCGCAGGTCGGCTACGTCACGCCGCTGCGCGACGGCATGAATCTGGTGGCCAAGGAGTACGTCGCATCGCAGGATCCGGCCGACCCGGGCGTGCTCGTCCTGTCGTGTTTCGCGGGGGCCGCGCAGGAACTCGACGGCGCACTGATCGTGAATCCCTACGACATCGACTGCATGGCCGAGGCGCTTCGCACGGCGCTCAACATGTCCCTCTCCGAGCGGCAGTCTCGCTACGAAAGCATGATGGCGAAGCTTCGCGAGCATAATCTGTCTACATGGCGCGACCGCTTCATCGCCGACCTCCGTCAGCCGGCGGTCGCCGCCTGCCCGGCCCTGCTGCGCTGCGCGCACCCGGCGGCCGCCTGATGCGCGGCCCGAGGCCGCCGTCGGCGGCCCCTGCGTCGATCGCCCCGCACGGGCGGCGGCACAAGCGCCGCTGACTCGGCGACCTCGACTGGCCGGGCCGGACCGTCGCCGACGGCGGCGTTCGCGCGGCGTGCGGTGCATGCGAGGGGTGCATCCGCGCCGCCCGGCGCCAGCCAGGCCCCTGCGAGCGCGTAAGGAGACCCGCCATGAGCCAACATTCAGCACATCCGGACCCCGCGGCCGCCCCCTGTGTCGAAGTGGAGACCGACGGGCCCGTCACCATCATCACGCTCGCCCGGCCCGGGCGTCGCAATGCCGTGGACCGCGACATGGCCGCGGCGCTGCGCGACGCCCTGCTCGCCTTCGAGCAGGATGACAACGCGAGCGTGGCCGTGCTCTGCGGCAAGGGTGCGGCCTTTTGCGCGGGCGCCGACCTGTCAGCGTTCGACGACCCGCAGCGGCGCAACGTCGTCACGCCCGACGGCAGCGGCGACGGCCCGATGGGGCTCACGCGGCGACACCTCGCCAAGCCGGTGATCGCTGCCGTGAGCGGTCACGCGGTCGCGGGCGGACTGGAGCTCGCGCTGTGGTGCGACCTTCGTGTCGCGGACGACTCGGCGACGTTCGGCGTCTTCTGTCGCCGCTTCGGCGTGCCGCTCATCGACGGCGGCACCGTGCGCCTGCCACGCCTGATCGGCATGAGCCGCGCGCTGGACCTGATCCTGACCGGCCGTGCGGTGGGCGCGCGAGAAGCGTTTGAAATCGGACTGGTGAACCGGCTGGTGCCAGAGGGCATGGCGCGCCAGGGCGCCGTGGCGCTCGCACAACAGCTCGCGGCGCTGCCGCAGGGCGCGTTGCGCGCCGACCGCCGGGCTGCCTACGCCCAATGGGATCTGCCGCTCGAAGATGCGCTGCGCCAGGAGGGCGCAGCGGGACACGCCGTGGTGTTCTCGGAGGGAATGGCCGGAGCGCGAGCGTTTCTCGGCGGCGCCGGCCGCCACGGGGCGCCCAGAGACATGTCGTGATGCGCCGTGGCGCGGCGTGGGGTGGCCTCGGCCGCGCGGCGGCCTTACTTGCCGGCCGGACGCGACTGCTGCACCTGCGCCATGCGCTTGCGCAGACCGTCGGCGATTTCCGTCTGATGCGCCTGGTTGGCAAAGTCGACGGCCGTCATGCCGAGCTGGTTCTTCAGGCGAACGTCGGCGCCGCCGTCGAGCAGTACCTTGCAGGTGGTGATGTGTCCGCCGCGCGCCGCCATCATGAGCGGCGTGGTGCCATTGGGCGATTCGGCGTCGACGTAAGCCGACGCCTCGAGCAGCATCTGCACGATGTCGTCGTGCCCGTTCGTTGCCGCGTAGTGCAGCGGCGCCCAGCCCTTCTTGTTGACCTCGGCGTCCTTGTCGATGAGCCGCTTGACCATCGGGGCAAGGCCCTGCAGCGACGCAATCATCATCGCGTTCTCGCCGGCCGCGTTGGTCGCGTCCAGGTCCGTGCGCTTGTCGTCGATCAGCAAACGCGCCACGTCCGTCGACTTCTCGCGCATGGCAATGACCAGCAGCGGATTGCCCTTCTCGTCGGTCGAGTTCGGATCGACGCCGGCCTTGAGCGCCTCGGCAACCGCCTTCGTATCGTTGAAGACGACGGCCTTGACCAGCGCCGTGTTGGACGTTGCGGCGCTCGCGCAGGCGGCGAGCCACAGCACGCTGAGCAACATCCAGGCTCGGATCATCAAGAATTTACGCATCGGGAGCTCCTGTCGGTGGTCCGGGGAAAGGCATAAGGGAAGGCACGAGAGAAGGCGCAGAATCCGGGAACTCAGTGTCTGGCCGTCGCGAAAAGGCGAAAGAAGTTCTCCGTGGTGGCATCGGCGATCCTCTGCAGCGGTTCGCCGCGCAGGTCCGCAATGCATTCGGCTACGTGGCGCACGTAGCCGGGTTGGTTCAGCTTGCCGCGATACGGCACGGGCGCAAGGTAGGGCGAATCCGTCTCGATCAGCATGCGATCGAGCGGCACGCGGCGCGCGACGTCCTGCAGATCGCGTGCGCTCTTGAACGTCACAATGCCCGAGAACGAGATATAGAAGTTCTGGTCGAGCGCGCCCTGGGCCACTTCCCAGCTCTCGGTGAAGCAGTGCATGACGCCTGCCGGCTCGCCGGCGTGCTCCTCGCGCATGATGCGCAGCGTGTCGGCAGCGGCCGAGCGCGTGTGGATGATCAGCGGCTTGCCCGTGGCGCGCGCGGCGCGGATATGCGTGCGAAAGCGCTCGCGCTGCCACTCCATGTCGTCGACGGTGCGGCCCTCGAGGCGGTAGTAATCGAGGCCGGTCTCGCCAATGGCAACGACCTTCGGCGTCGCTGCGAGCTTCACCAGATCGTCGACGCTCGGCTCCGGCGTATCCTCGTAATCGGGATGCACGCCGACCGACGCGTAGACGTTCTCGTGCTGCGCGGCGATTTCCAGCACCTGCGGCAGCGTCGGCAGGTCGACCGACACGCACAGCGCGTGGCTGACCTTGTTCTCGCGCATGCGTTCGAGCAGGGCCGGCATCTGCTCGGCCAGCTCGGGAAAATTGATATGGCAGTGTGAATCGATGAACATGATGTGCGATCGGTCGTCGGGGCGCGCGTCAAAGCGAGGCCGGGCCGCCGAACAACTGTTTGTATTGCAGGAACAGCGCCTCGAGCAGCACCCGCGTGTTGAGCGGATGATTCTGCACCTGACGCTGCTGGGCGAGTTCGCGCAGGAACCCGAGCAGGCGAACGTCGTCGGTCGCCTCGCCGCAGCGCTGCAGCGCCTGGGCGTGGCCCGGGAAAAACCGCGCGGTGCCGGCCATGCGCTCGGCCAGAACGTCGAAGCACCAGCGTTGCAGCGTGTCGAGAATGCCCGGCAGATTGCCCTTGTGCAGTTGCTCTGCACAGGCAAAACCATCGATGGCCCCGCCCTGCGCGAGTTGTCCCAACAGCCAGTCGCGCCAACCGCGCTCGTCCGGTCCGGCGAGCGCGCGGGCGGCGAGCGGCGCGCCGCCGGCCTCCGCAAGCACGGCTGCGGCGCTCGCCGCATCGAGCCCGGCGTCGCCCATCAGCCATTGGGTTGCCTGGGCGGCGTCCGGGCGCGTGAGCACCATGCGGCGGCAGCGCGAGAGGATCGTCGGCAGCAGACGGTCGGGCTGTGTGGTGACCAGCAGGAAGACCACGCCTTCGGGCGGTTCTTCGAGCGTCTTGAGCAACGCGTTGGCGGCGTGCACATTGAGCGCCTCGGCCGGGAAGAGCAACACGACACGGCGTCCTTGCCGGTGCGAGCCGAGGCTCGCGAAGTCGATCACCTCGCGCACCTGCTCGATCTTGATTTCCTTGCTCGGCGTCTTGGTCTTCTTGTCGCCCTCGGCCTCGGCCCGGGCCTCGGCGCCGGGCAGCGTGTCGGCGAGCGCCTCCGGGCACACGGCGCGAAAGTCCGGGTGGTTACCGCTGGCAAACCATTGGCACGCGCCGCATGTGCCGCACGGCTGGTGATCGTCGCGCGGCGACTCGCACAGCAGCCCCTGCGCAAGTGTGCGCGCGAGCTCGATTTCGCCGATGCCGGGCACCGCTTGCAGCAGCAACGCGTGCGGCATCTGGGCGCGAAGATCGTTAAGGCGTGTCCAGTCCTGTGACTGCCACGGATACAGCATGGGGGCTCCTTGGCCGGAAGGGTATCGGATTACCGGCGATTATCGCGCGTCAGCGCGTTCCGTGCCCGGGCAGTCCCAGCCGGACGTACACGCCGGCGAGCTCGGCCGCGATGGCGTCGATGCTCTGCGCGGCGTCGATCACGACGAAGCGTCCGGCCGAAGCCTCCGCCCGACGAAGGTACGCTTCGCGAACCCGCGTGAAGAAGGCGGCCGACTCGCGCTCGAATTTGTCCGGCGCGCGCGCGCCCGCGAGCCGCGCGGCGGCAATGGCCGGATCGAGGTCGAACAGGATCGTGAGATCCGGCTGACGCGCGCCGTGCACCCAGCGCTCGAGAATCGCCAGTTTCTCGAGCGACAAACCGCGGCCGCCGCCCTGGTACGCGAAGGTGGCGTCGGTGAAGCGATCGGACACCACCCAATCGCCGCGGGCGAGCGCCGGCTCGATGACCTTGGCCAGATGCTCCCGACGGCCGGCGAACATCAGCAGCGCTTCCGTCTCGAGGTCCATCGGTTCGTCGAGCACCAGTTTGCGCAGCGCTTCGCCCAGCGGCGTGCCGCCCGGCTCACGCGTCGCCACCACACTGCGCCCCACGCTCGCAAGCCCCTGGCGCAACGTTTCGACGAAGGCGTTGACGTGCGTGCTCTTGCCGGCGCCGTCAATACCTTCGAAGGTCACGAACTTGCCCGGCACTGCGGCCGGCGTCCCGGTGGATGACGTCATTGCTCACCTCGTTGATATTTGTCCACGGCGCGATTGTGCTCCTGGAGATTCGTCGAGAAATGGCTCGTGCCGTCGCCGCGCGCCACGAAGTACAGGGCGTCGGTCGGCGCCGGATTGAGCGCGGCGGCCAGCGACGCCACGCCCGGCAGCGCGATCGGCGTGGGCGGCAAGCCGGCGCGCGTGTACGTGTTGTACGGCGTGTCCGTCTGCAGATCGCGCTTGCGCAGACGCCCGGTGTACAGCTCGCCCATGCCGTAGATCACCGTGGGATCGGTCTGCAACAGCATGCGCTTGCGCAGGCGGTTCACGAACACGGCGGCGACCTGCCCGCGCTCGGCCGCCTGCCCCGTCTCTTTCTCGACGAGCGACGCCATGATGAGCGCTTCATACGGCGTCGTGTATGGCAGGCCCGGCGCGCGCGAAGCCCATGCCTCGTCCAGGCGCTTGCGCATCAGGCGATACGCGCGTTTGTAGATGTCAATGTCGCTGGTGCCTTTCGGAAAAAGGTACGTATCGGGAAAGAACATACCCTCGGCCTCGGCGCGATCGGCGCCCACCAGTTGCATCACGTCGGCATCCGGCAGGCCGGCGGTGTCGTGGCGCAGCGCCGGATTGGCGTCGATCTCGCTGCGCATTTTCTTGAACGTCCAGCCCTCGATGATCGTCACCACATACTGGTTGACGTCGCCGCGCGCGAGCTTTTCCATCACCTCGTAAGGCGTAATGCCGGTCGCGAACTCGTAGTTGCCGGACTTGAGGCGCGTGCCCACATCCATGACGCGAGCGAGCAGGTTGAACAGCAGCGGGTGCACCGGCACGCCCCCCGCGCGCAATTGCGCGGCCACGCTGCGCACCGAGCTGTAGGGCTTGATCGTGACGTCCAGCGTGGGCTTGTCCAGTTGCAGCGGCGCTTGCGCCCAGTAATAGAAGGCGCCGCCCGCCGCCAGTGCGGCGACTATCAGCAGGACGAACAGGCGTTTGATGAAAGACATGAATTGCAGGGTAAGCCGCGTGGCGGCGGCAGCGGGTTCGGGGGGCTCGGTCCGCCGCAGGCGCGGGAGCGAATGCCGCGCCTGCGCGCGCGTTTTGCGCGCGGGGCCGGCTCGCACGTCCTGGCGGAAGACCCAATATAATACTTTGACTTGCCGAACCCTCACAGATTGACAGGCACCCCCGTTTATGACCTCCCAATGGCATGATCTTCTGCCGCAAGCGGCAGCCGCGGCCTACTCGGACCCTTCCGACCCTTCCGACGTTTCGTCCCACGCCAGCGCGCGCGCCGTGCAGTTCGAGGCGCTGCAGCGCGGCAGCTTCGTCTGCCTAGCGAGCGACACCGGTCTCATCGCCGTCAACGGCGCGGACGCGGGCGCCTTCCTGCACGGCCAGCTCACCAACGACGTCGAACGGCTTGCGCCGGCACAGGCCCGGCTGGCCGGCTACTGCTCGGCCAAGGGCCGCTTGCTCGCCACGTTCCTGATGTGGCGCGATGCATCGCCCGAAGGCACGATCTACCTCGCCTGCGACGCCGCCGTGCAAGCCGCCGTTCAGAAGCGGCTGTCGATGTTCGTGCTGCGCGCCAAGGCAAAGCTCACCGACGCGACGGGCACGCACGTCCTGTTGCAGGTTGGCGGCCCGGGTGTCGAGGCGGTTCTTGCCGGCACGTTCGGCGCGTTGCCCGACGCACCGCTGGCGGCCTCGCACGCCGTGCTCGGCGAAGCGCCGACAAGCCTCGTGCGCCTGCCGGCCGCAGGCGCGGCGCGCTCGCTCTCGCGGTTCCTGTGGAGTGTGCCGGTCTCGCACGTGGCGCAGGTCTGGCAGGCGCTGACGCAAGCCGCCGACGCAGTCGTGGACCCGGCGCTCGCCGCATGGCTCGAGGTCCACAGCGGCGTGGCGCGCGTGACGACTGCCACGCAAGAGCAGTTCGTGCCGCAGATGGTGAACTGGGAAGTCGTCGGCGGCGTGAGCTTCCGCAAGGGCTGCTATCCGGGGCAGGAAGTCGTGGCGCGCAGCCAGTACCGCGGCACGATCAAACGGCGTCTGCATCTCGCACACGTCGACGGCAGCGCGCCGACGCCCGGCCAGGAACTGGTCGAGACGAGCGATCCGGACCAGCCCTGCGGCATGGTCGTACAGGCGGCGCCCGCGCCGCACGGCGGCTACGATGCGCTGGTCGAGGTGAAGCTCGCCTCGCGCGAAGCCGACGACGTGCGGCTCGGCACGGTCGACGGCCCTGCCCTCGCGTTCGCCGAGCTGCCATACGCGATCGTCGATCCGACGCAAGCGCCCGCGTCGTCTGCCGCGGCCTCCTGAGCCGCCCGCTCGCCTGCCGATGGACTGTTACGTCTACTACCGCGTCCCGTCTTGCCACGCGGCAGCCGCGCGACAGGCCGTCGCGCGGTGCTTCGCCTTGGTGGCCGAGCGCTTCGGCGTTGGCGGGCGCCTGCAGTGGCGCGCCGATGCATCGGCCAACGACGCCGCCGCAGGCGCCCTCACGTGGATGGAGCGATACGACGGCGTGGACGCAGCGTTCGTGACGGCGCTGCCCGAACTGGCCCGCGAATGCGGACTCGCGGCGCTCATCGAGGGCGGCCTTCACATCGAGTGCTTTGTCGACGCCCCGAGCCCATGTGCCTGATCGTCTTCTCCTGGCGGCCTGACGCTGCCACGCCGCTGGTGCTGCTCGCCAATCGCGACGAATTCTTCGAGCGCCCCGCCGAACCCATGCACTGGTGGCGCGACCGGCGCGACGTGCTCGCCGGGCGCGACCTTCGCGGCGGCGGCACCTGGATGGGCGTCAATCGCGCCGGGCGCTTCGCCGCGCTGACCAACTTCCGTGACGGCCGCGCGCCGATGGCGCCGAAGGATGCACCGTCGCGCGGCCTGCTCGTCTGCGCCATGCTCGACGCCACGCCGTTCGACGACGATCTCACACGTGTGGAGCGGCACGCTCACGAATACGCGGGATTCAATTTGCTCACCGGAGATCTGCCCGCCGGTAAGCTGTTCTGGCTCGGGAATCGGGATACGGCGGCGAGGGCGGCATTGGCCGAGTTGCCGGAATCCGGGAGGCCCGTCACGCGCGCGAACGGTGCGCCGCAGGCCGCCGCGTGCGTGAGACCCATGGCGCACGCGATCGCCCCGGGCGTCCATGGCCTGTCGAACGCGCTGCTCGATACGCCCTGGCCGAAGCTGGTGAGCCGACGCGACGCACTGGCCGACGCGCTCGGCCACGACGCCGACGACCTCGCGCTGCTCGGCCTCATGCGCGACACCACCGAAGCGCTCGACGATGCGCTGCCCAGGACGGGTGTGCCGCCCGCCTGGGAAAAGAAACTCTCGGCCGCGTTCATCACCTCACCCGCTTACGGCACGCGGTGCACGACGTTGCTTCGGTATCACCGCAACGGCGTGATCGAGCTTACCGAATCGACCGTCGCGCCCGGCCAGCGCCCCGACGAACTGCGCGACCTGCAACGCTATCGCTTCGAGGCCACGCCAATCTGACGCGGGCCGGGGTGCGCGCCGCCGCGCCCTGGCGCGCCGCAGGTACGCGAGCGTGGCCCGTCACACCAACCTGACGATCTGCTTGCCGAAATTCTCGCCTCTGAGCAGGCCAAGGAACGCCGCCGGCGCGTTCTCGATGCCCTGCGCCATCGTCTCGCGGTATCGCAGCTCACCCGCGGCGATCGCGTCGGCCAACTCCGTCAGCGCCTGCGGCCAGACATCCATATGCTCGGTGACGATGAAACCCTCGAGGCGCACGCGGTTCGTCAGGAGCAGCGCCGGGTGCTTCAGCGCAATCGGATCGCCGTTGTAGCCGGCGATCATGCCGCACAGCGCGATGCGCGAGTGAGCGTTCAGGTGCATGAGGACGGCGTCGAGCACCGCACCGCCCACATTCTCGAAATATCCGTCGATGCCGTCGGGCGCCGCGTCGCGCAGCGCCTCGTCGAGATGACCCGCCTTGTAGTCGATGCACGCGTCGAAGCCCAGCGTCTCGACGACATACGCGCACTTGTGCTCGCCGCCCGCGATGCCGACAACCCGGCATCCCGCGCGCTTGGCCAGTTGCCCGACCACGCTGCCGACGGCGCCCGAGGCCGCGCTGACCGCCACCGTCTCGCCCGCCTTCGGTGCGATGATGCGCTTCAGGCCGTACCACGCCGTGACGCCCGGCATGCCCGCGGCGCCCAGATAGGCGCTCATTGGCACGCGCGCCACGTCGATTCGCCGCAGATTCGAGCCGTCCGAAATGCCGTACTCCTGCCAGCCGAACATGGCCGTGACGGCGTCGCCCGGCTGCCAGTCCGGATGCCGCGACTCGATCACCTCGCCGGCGGTCGCGCCGATCATTACCGTGTCGAGCGGCTGAGGCGGCGCGTAAGACTTCGTGTCGTTCATGCGACCGCGCATGTAGGGATCGAGCGACAGATAGAAATTGCGCACGAGCACCTGACCTTCGCCCAACTCGGGCAATTCGGGCGCCGCCAGATGGAAGTTCTCGAGCGTGGGTTCGCCCTTGGGGCGTGAGACCAGAAGAATCTGGCGGTTGATCGTCATGGCATTCCTCCGTTGGGAGCTTCGGATCAGTCGCCGCGCGGATCGTCGGGACGACGCTGCTGACGAATGTCGCGCCCCACCGCGAGACGACGCAAATACTTGAAAGTGCCCATCGCCTTGGCCACCAGCTTGCCCTCGGCATCGCGCACCTCGCCTTCACAATAGGCCATTGTCGTGGACCGATGCAGCAGGCGCCCGAACGCGCGCATCTCTCCCGCGCCCGGCTGCATGAAGCTCGTCTTCATCTCGATCGTGACAACGCCCGTGCCCTGCGGCGCCGTACTCCGACAGGCGGTGCTCAGCGCCACGTCGAGCAACGCCATCGTCACGCCGCCGTGCATCACTTCCCAGCTATTGAGATGCTGCGGTGCGAGTGCAAGCCGCAACTCCGACTCGCCGCCCTCGGCGCGCAGCAGTTCGATGCCGAGGTGATCGATGAAGCCCGACCGGATCGAGAGCGCCGTCATTGCGCGCCCCGGCCGTAGTGCCCTGCCTGGTAAAACGTTTTCATCATCCCGCCGTTTGTCAAAGGCACACGCCCCTAGCGGGGGCGTACCGAATTGTCATTGGACCCACGGGCTTTGCCGCCCGTCGGCGCACACCGCATGCGGCTCTTGCGCCGATGCGCCGTCACTCGCGCGCCACGCCTGCTGCTGCGAGCGACGCCCATGCCGCCGCGAGCGAGCCATCGAGGTCGATGGCCCGGCACGCGTGTTCGATTACGCAAACGTCGAAGCCCGCCGCCTTCGCGTCGAGCGCGCTCCAGGCGACGCAGAAATCGGTCGCCAGCCCCACGCAATGCACGCGCCTCACGCCCTTGTCGCGTAGGTAACCGGTGAGCCCCGTGGGCGTCTTGCGGTCCGCCTCCACGAACGCGGAGTAACTATCGACGTGGGCCTGATAGCCCTTGCGCACGACCGCCTGGGCATGCGGTGCGTGCAGTGCCGCATGCAGCGCCGCGCCGTGTGTGCCTTGTACGCAGTGCGCGGGCCAGAGCACCTGCTCGCCGTATGGCAGCCGAATCGTCTCGAACGCCTGGCGTCCCGCGTGGTTTTCGGCGAAGGAGACGTGATCCGAAGGATGCCAGTCCTGCGTGAGCACGACGTGCGCAAACGTACTGGCGAGCGCGTTGATCGCCGGCACCACTTCGTCACCGCGCGGCACCGCCAACGCGCCGCCGGGCATGAAGTCGTTTTGCACGTCGATCACGAGCAGCACCTCGTCCATCGGTTTCATCCCATTGTCCTCACGTCGTCCTCATGCCTTCATCGGCGTCGCCGCTCGTCATCGTTACGGCCTCGTTGCGACTTCATTACGGTCGTCCGACCGTCACCCATTGAACCGCTTGCCGGCGTCGGCCAGTTCGACCAGGCGCGCCGCGGGCGCCCAGTCCTCGCCGTGTTCGGCCTTCTCGAACTCGCGCACCCGCGCGAGCACCCTGTCCAGCCCGACCATGTCGGCGTAGAGCATGGGGCCGCCGCGCCACAGCGGGAACCCATAGCCATTCAGATAGACCATGTCGATGTCGGATGCGCGCGCCGCCGTGCCGTCGGCGAGCACCTTGGCGCCCTCGTTGACCAGCGCGTACACGAGCCGATCCACGATTTCCTCGTCCGAAAACGTGCGGGCCGTAATACCATGCTCGCGGCGATAGTCCTCGACCATCTGCGCCACCTTGGCCGACTCGCGCGGCGTGCGATCTCCCTGCGCATAGTCGTACCATCCGGCGTGCGTCTTTTGCCCGTAACGGCCCGCCTCGCACAGCACGTCGGCGATCTTCGGGTACGCAATGCCGGGATGCTCGGCATGACGGCGCTTGCGAATCGCCCAGCTCACGTCGTTGCCCGTCAGATCGCTCGTGCGAAACGGCCCCATCGCGAAGCCGAAGCGCTCGATGGCGGCGTCGACCTGCGCGGGCGTGGCGCCCTGCTCGACCATCCACTGCGATTGCTTGAAATACGGCTCGAGCATGCGGTTGCCGATGAATCCGTCGCACACGCGCGCCACCACGGCGAGCTTGCCAATGCGCTTGGCCAGTTTCATGACCGTGGCGAGCACGTCCTTGCCCGTATTCGCCCCGCGCACGACCTCGAGCAAGCGCATGACGTTGGCCGGGCTGAAGAAGTGCATGCCGATCACGTCCTGCGGGCGCGACGTGGTCTGCGCCAGTGCATCGAGGTCGAGCGTGGAAGTATTCGACGCCAGAATGGCCCCTGCCTTCGCCACCTTGTCGAGCTCGCGGAACACCACCTGCTTGACGGCCATGTCCTCGAACACCGCTTCGACGATCAGATCGGCGTCGGCCACCGAGGCGAAATCCGTACTGCCCCGAATACGCGCCAGACGCTTGTCCGCTTCCTCGGCGCTCAGCTTGCCGCGCGTGACGGCACGCCCGTAGTTGCCGCGCATCGCCTCGACGCCGCGCGAGAGCGCCGCCTCGGTCGTGTCGACCAGCGTCACCGGCAGCCCCGCATTCGCGAACGTCATGGCGATGCCGCCGCCCATGGTCCCTGCGCCGATCACCGCAACGCGCTCGATAGTGCGCACCGGCGTATCGTCGGGCACGTCGGCGATCTTGGCGGCCGCGCGCTCGCCGAGGAACGCATGCCGCAGCGCCTTCGACTCCGGCGAGCTGACCAGCGCCACGAAACACTCTCGCTCGAACTTCACACCTTCGTCGAACGGACGCTGCAGCGCCGCCTCCACGGCCGCCACGCACTTATGCGGGGCCGGGAAATGCGGCTGCTCGCGCTGCACCTTTTCGCGTGCCGCCTCGATGGCGGCCTTCGCCGAGCCGTCGGCATCCTCGATGGCCGCGTCGCGCAAACGCGGGAGTGCGCCGCCCCGCGCCGCCATGTCGTTGGCAAACGCGATCGCGCCCTCGCGCAAATCGTCATGGCTGCCTTCGAACATCTTCGCAAACAACGTGCCGGCGAGCGCTTCGGACTTCACGACACGGCCGGTGACGACCATGTCGAGCGCACGGGCAACGCCGACGGCGCGCGGCAGACGCTGCGTGCCGCCCGCGCCGGGCAGGAGCCCCAGCTTCACTTCGGGCAACGCGATCTGCGCGCCCGGGAGTGCCACGCGGTAGTGGCACGCGAGCGCGAGTTCGAGCCCGCCGCCCATGGCGACGGCATGCACCGCGGCGACGACCGGCTTCTTGCAGGCATCGAGCGCCGCGATGACGTCAACCAGCAGCGGACTCTGCGTGGCCTTCGGTGTGTTGAATTCACGGATGTCGGCGCCACCGGAAAATGCCTTGCCGCCGCCGATCAAGACGATGGCGCGCACCTGCGGGTCGGCCTGCGCCCGCGTCAGGCCTTCGGCAATGCCGGCGCGCGTGGCGTGTCCCAGCCCGTTGACCGGCGGATTTTCCAGCGTAATGACGGCCACGCCGTCCCGAACCTCGTATGCCGTGCTCATCGTTGTCTCTATCCTGATACTTGTTTGCGTCGTTGCGGGAGCCGCGAACGTGCAGAACGTACAGAACGCGGCAGGACGATCGTTCGATTCTAGCGCAGCCCTACACCTCGAGCCATTCGCGGCGAATGCCCTCGGCCGCCGCCAGCGCTTGCGGCGCGCCTTCGAACACCAATGTGCCGCGCCCCATGACGGCGACCCGTTGCGCACAGCCAAGCGCAAGCGTGAGCTTCTGTTCGATGAGCAGGATTGCCACGCCCGTGGCGCGCAAATCTGTCAGGATGCGGCCAATGCGCGCGACGACGCGCGGCGCCAGCCCTTCGGTCGGTTCATCGACGATCAGCAGCCCCGGGCCGGCCATCATGGCCCGGCACAGCGAGAGCAATTGCTGCTCGCCGCCGGACAGCGCACCGGCCGGCGTATCCCGACGCGGCGCAAGCTCCTCGAAACGCTCGAACGCCTGCGAGAGCGTGAGCGTGTCGCCGACGCCCGGCGCGGGCGCCGTGGGCAACGATGTCGCCGGCACCCTTGCGCCGCGCTGCCCGAGCAGCAGATTCTGTGCGACGGTCAGCGGGCCGAAAACGTCGCGCGTCTCGGGCACGTAGGCGATACCCAGGCGCGCAATCTCGTGTGGGGCGAGCGCGCTCAGCGACCGACCGTGCCAGCGAATTTCGCCCTGGCGCGGCAGTTGCCCCATGATGGCGCGTGCCAGCGTGGAGCGCCCCGCGCCGTTGCGGCCGAGCAGCGCCACGATCTCGCCCGGCGCCACGCGCATCGTCACGCCGTGAAGCACGCGGCTGCCGCCGTAACCCGCGCGAACGTCGATCAGCTCAAGCATTGCGCGCCTCGCGCGCACCGGCGTCGTCCAGCGCATCCGCGTACTCACCGAGATAGGCCATGCGCACGTCCGGATGCTCGCGAATCCGGGCCGGCGAGTCACACGCAATGACCGTTCCCCGCGCAAGCACCGCGATGCGGTCCGCCAGCGAGAACACCACTTTCATGTCGTGTTCGATCATCAACAGCGAGCGGCCGCGACTGAGCGCCGCGATCAGCGCGACCATGCGCGCCGACTCCGACTGGCTCATGCCGGCCGTCGGCTCGTCGAGCAGCATCACGCTGCCTGCCGATGCCGCGCACAGGCCGACCTCGAGCACGCGCTGCTCCGCATAGCTGAGGGCCCCTGCCGGCACGTCGCGCCGGTCCTCAAGCCCGAGGCGCGCGAGCCACCCCTCGCTGCGGCGCGTGACGTCCGCGAGACCGCGCATGCGGCGCCAGAACGTGTACCGATGCCCGTCGGGCCACAACGCGGCGCAACGCAGATGATCGATGACGCTCATCTGGCCGAACAATTGCGACGTCTGAAAGCTGCGCGACAGTCCGAGGCGGCTGATCCGGTGGGGGGCGCACCGGGTGATGTCGCGCCCGCCCATCAATACGCGTCCGCCGTCGGCGCGCGTCCTGCCCGTGATGACGTCGAACAACGTGCTCTTGCCTGCGCCGTTCGGCCCGATGATCGCCAGACGCTCGCCCGGCGCGAGCGCGAGATCGACGCCGTTCAACACCCGGGTTCGTCCGAATGACTTGCGCACGCCGCGCACGCTGAGGGCTTGCCCGGGCAACGGCGCGGCGCCGGCATCACGCCGCCTCACCGCGTCATCTCCGTCATCTCCCTCATCTCCGCCATCTCCGCCATCTCCGCCATTCCCGCCATGCCCACCATTCCCGCGTTTGCTGCCATCCCGGCCATCCCCGCGCGCGTTGCCGCCATGCGCAGGCGCCGCCACCCTCGCACGAGCACGGCCAAGCCCACGGCCGCTGCGGCCGCCGCGCAAGCCCACATGGCCAGACCCGGCAGGCCGTGCGCACTGCCTGCCGTCCAGGGCCCGGCGCTATCCGCCAGACGCGACGCATAAGTCATTTCAACGATGGCCGTCAGACCGGCCGCGAAGAGCAAGAGCCCCATACCGAGCACCGAATACGGCAGCCACAACGCACGCACCAGACCCGCACGCCACGCACGAACGTGTAGCGCGACGAGTCCGGCGACCCCGCCCGGCGCGAACATCACCACCGCGAGAAAGGCCAGCCCCAGGTACAACTGCCACGCCCGCGTGATCGTGGCGAGCACCACCGTCACGAATACGCCGAGGACTGCGCCCAGCATCGGTCCCGCAAAATAGGCCGTGCCGCCCAGGACGGTGAACACCAGCACGGTTCCGGAACGCTCCAGACTGAACGCGTCTGCGCTGACCAGTTCGAAGTTGAGCGCACCGAGCGCGCCTGCCACGCCGGCAAACGCCGCCGCGATGATTTGCATGCGGTAACGCACGGCAGCGGGCGACTGACCGAGAAACGCCACCCGCCCCGCGTTGTCGCGCACGGCGCGCGCCAGAAATCCCAACGGCGTTCGCGTCACGCCATACATCGCCGCCGTACAGAAGAAGAGCCACATCGCCACGAGGCCGTACACCTCGCGTTGCGTTGCGAACGTCACACCGAGCCAGGGCGCGCCGAGTGTGCGGTCGGTCGGAATGCCGCGCTCGCCGCCGAACCATGCCGGCACCATCGCGGCCACCACCCACACCAGTTCGGCAACGCCGAGCGTGATCATGGCGAACGTCATGCCGGCGCGACGCGTCGTCACGTAGCCGAGCGTCGCGCCCGCGAGCCCGGCCGCCAGGCCGCCCGCGAGCGGCACGACAGCCATCGACACGGGCCACGCGTGCAGGCCGATCCCGTTCATGCACCACACGCCCGCATAAGCGCCAACGCCCGCATACGTGGCATGGCAAAAGCTCAGCAGCCCCGTGGATCCGAGCAACAGATTGAACGAAAGCGCGAGAATGGCGGCCGTGCCCATCTGCGTCATCACCGTGAGCGCGGCGTTGGACGGAAAACACAATGGCGCGACCCCGAGCAGCGCCGCAAACGCGAGCCACAGGCTCGCGCGCGCACGCCACGGCCCGAATGCCAGACGAACGGAGGCGGCCCGACGCATCAGCCCTCCCGCACGCCGAAGAGGCCGCGCGGACGCCACAGCAGCACCGCCACCATCAGCAGGTACGGCACCGCCGGCGCAAGCTGCGCCACCGTCAACTGCGCAAGCGGCGCCATCAGGTCTGTCACGGCGGCCCAGCGGCCTTCGCCCCCGGTGTCCGGTCCGCCGCCGATCGCACCGCCCCACCACGACGCGAGGCTCGCATCGCTCGTGACCGCCCACGTCTGCAACACGCCGATGAGCAGCGACGCCACGAACGCGCCGCCGAGCGAACCGAGCCCGCCTACGACGACGACCACGAAAACCACGCTGCCCACGGTCGCCGCCATGCCGGGCTCGGTCACCAGCACATTGCCGCCGGCAGCACCGGCCAGTGCCGCGAGCGCCGCCCCGCAGGCGAACACGCCCGTGTAGAGCGCCGGGACGTCATATCCGAGCGCCTGCGTCATGGCCGGCTGCGACAGGGCGGCCTGCACGATGAGTCCGGCACGCGTCATGCGAAACGCTGCCCAGACCAGCAGCGCGATCGCACACGCAAGCCCCATCAGAAACAACCGGTAAGCCGGCACCGCAATGCCGGCCACAGGGACGAGCACGCCCTCGAACGCGCCCGGCACGCCGTATTCCACCGGCCCGCGTCCCCAGGCAAGCTGGACGAGTTCCACCACCACATACGCCAGCCCGAACGTGGCCAGCAGCTCGGCGAGCGCGCCGCGCGAGCGCAGACGCCGCAATACGCCGCGCTCGAACACCGCACCGAGCGCACCGACGACGAGCGGCGCCACCGCGAGCGCCGCCCAGAAGCCGATCGCCCCCGACAGCGCATAGGCGAAGTACGCCCCGAGCATGTAGAAGCTGGCATGCGCGAAATTGAGCACGCCGAGCATACTGAAGATCAGCGTCAAACCGCTCGAGAGCATGAACAGCAGCAAGCCGTAGCTCACGCCGTTCACCAACACGAGGCCGGCGGTGGCACTCAGCAGATGCACTGCGTCTCCTTCGGAAAGCCAGGGAAAGACGCGGCGCGAACCGCCGCGTCCGGGGAAATCCAGCGTGACATTATAAGGGGCGCGTGCGATCGGAATCGACCGCGAAATCAACCGCGAACTCGATTGCGAACTCGACCGGAACGACCCGCGAAACCGCGCCGTTGCTGAATTTCGGACCGACGCGCTCGTCGCGTCGGACGATTCCGAGCGCCCGATCGGTCAGCCGCCCCACCGTCCCCCCGCCACCCCAGCGCCCACCATGCGCCGCATTCAGGACGGCACCTGATAATCGCGGAACCGTTCGCGCAGCTTGAGCTTGAGCATCTTGCCCGTTGCAGTGTGCGGAATCTCCTCGACGAAAACCACGTCGTCGGGGATCCACCACTTCACCACTCGCCCCTCGTAGAACGCGAGCACCGCTTCGCGCGTGAGCGACGAACCGGGTTTGCGCACGACGACAAGCAACGGCCGCTCTTCCCACTTCGGATGCCGGATGGCTATGCAGGCCGCTTCGTGAATCTCGGGATGCGCCATGGCGATGTTCTCGACGTCGATCGAGCTGATCCACTCGCCGCCGGACTTGATCACGTCCTTGCTGCGGTCGGTGATCTGCACGTAACCCTCCGGGTCGATCGTGGCCACGTCGCCCGTGGGGAACCAGCCGTCCACCAGCGGCGACGCCGCCGTGCGGAAATAGCGGTCGATCACCCACGGTCCGCGGGCATACAGATCCCCGAATGCCTTGCCGTCCCACGGCAGTTCCTCGGCGTCGGGCCCGACGATCTTCAGATCGACGCCATAGATGGCAGTGCCCTGCTTCTCCAGGATGCGCTGCTGCGCCTCGGGCGGCAGATCGCGATGATGCTTGCGCAGATGGCACAGCGTGCCGAGCGGCGACATCTCGCTCATGCCCCAGGCATGGATGACGCGCACGCCGTAGTCCTTCTCGAAGGTCTGCAGCATGGCGGGCGGGCACGCCGAGCCGCCGATCACGGTGCGCTCGAGCGTGGAAAAGCGAGCCCCGATCGACTTGACATGCGCCAGCAAGCCGAGCCACACCGTCGGCACGCCGGCGGAAAACGTCACGCCTTCCGCTTCGAACAATTCGTAGAGCGACTTCCCGTCAAGATCCTTGCCGGGGAAAACAAGCTTGGCGCCGACCAGCGCGCTCGAATACGGCAGCCCCCACGCATTGACGTGAAACATCGGCACGACCGGCAGCACGGCGTCGCGCGCGGACATCGCCATGGCGTCGGGCAACGACGCGCCAAACGCGTGCAGCACCGTCGAGCGATGGCTGTAGAGCACGCCCTTGGGGTTGCCTGTCGTGCCCGAGGTGTAGCACAGGCCCGAGGCCGTGTTCTCGTCGAGCGACGGCCAGGCGAACTCGCCGTCTTCCGCGGCGAGCAGGTCGTCATAGCACAGCAGGCGCAGCGTCGAATCCGGCAGATGCGCCCGGTCGGTCATCGCAATCCAGCCCTGCACCGTCGGGCACTGCGGCGCGATCGTCTCGACAAGCGGCAGAAAGTTGATGTCGAACGCGACGAACCTGTCTTCCGCGTGGTTGACGATGTACGCGATCTGCTCGGGAAACAGCCGCGGGTTGATCGTGTGCACCACGCTGCCCATGCCGGACACGGCGTAATACAGCTCGAGATGGCGATACCCGTTCCACGCCAGCGTGCCCACCCGCTCGCCGTCGCCCACGCCCAGCCGGCGCAACGCCTGCGCGAGCCGGCGGGCGCGCAATTCCGCGTCGCGCCATGTGTAGCGGTGGATGTCGCCCTCGACGCGGCGCGACACGATTTCCGTGTCGCCATGGTGACGGGCAGCGTGCGTGATCAGCGAGGAAATCAATAGCGGCGCGGCCATCATCTGACCGAGGAGCGGTGTTGCCATGCGTCGAATCTCCAGAAAAGTCGGGAATACCGGAACTACGGGGATACGTCGAAAACGGCTATCGAGACAGGCTATCGAGAACGACTATCGAAAATGGATGGCGTCGGCCAACATGGACTCACGCGTGCATCGGACCCGGGTCTCGCGCGGGCGGGGCACCTTCGGCGGCGTCCATGCGGCCTGCGGATCATTCTTGACGCGGGCGGGCGCCGGGTCAACGCCCATCGCTTGTGCGGCGCAACAGTCGCGCGAGCGAAGCGCCCGCGGCGAGATGCGCTGTCATCATAGGCGAGCCGGCAGCGCACTACGGACACCTCAAGTAGAATGTTTGTTCACCCTCAGGAACGTCCCCAATGCCGGCATCTGACCGCCCCGACGCTGTGTCCCCTTCGCTCAAGCCCTTCGGACCGCTGCCGCTCGCGAACCGGTTTGCCGGGCTCGGCGCCGAGTTCTACACGCGACTCTCCCCGCAGCCGCTGCCCGACCCCTATCTGGTCGGGTTCTCTGCCGACGCCGCGCGTCTGCTCGGGTGGTCCCCCGACGCCGCGCGCGCCCCCCGGTTCGTCGCGACGTTTGCGGGCAACACCCCGCTGCCGGGCGGCGATCCGCTCGCGAGCGTCTATTCGGGCCATCAGTTCGGCGTATGGGCCGGCCAGCTTGGCGACGGCCGCGCGCTGCTGCTCGGCGAGGCCGACGGCCCGGGCGGGCGCTGGGAGATCCAGCTCAAGGGCAGCGGGCTCACGCCCTATTCGCGCATGGGCGACGGACGCGCCGTGCTGCGCTCGTCGATCCGCGAATTTCTGGGCTCCGAGGCGATGTTCCATCTCGGCGTGCCGACCACGCGCGCACTGTGCGTGATCGGCTCCGACGCGCCGGTACGCCGCGAGACGATCGAGACGGCCGCCGTCGTCACGCGCCTGTCGCCGAGCTTCATCCGCTTCGGGCATTTCGAGCATTTCTGGGCCAACGATCGGCACGACGCGTTGCGCCAGCTTGCCGACTTCACCATCGATCACCACTATCCGCACTGCCGCGACCAGGCAAACCCATACCTGGCGCTGCTCGGCGAAGTATGCGATGCGACGGCCGAGCTGGTGGCGCATTGGCAGGCCGTGGGCTTCTGCCACGGCGTCATGAACACGGACAACATGTCGATCCTGGGTCTTACGATCGACTACGGCCCGTTCGGCTTCCTCGACGGATTCAACGCGCATCACGTCTGCAACCACTCGGATACGCAGGGACGCTATGCGTACCAGGCACAGCCGAACGTGGCGTACTGGAACCTGTTCTGTCTCGCGCAGGCGCTGCTGCCGCTCTTCGGCGAGGGCGAGGCCGCCATCGAGAAGGCGCAGTCGGTGTTGCCGCTCTTCAAGACGCGCTTTGCCGAAGAGATCGACCTGCGCATGCGCGCCAAGCTCGGCTTGCGCGAGTCGCACGCCGACGACGAGACGCTCATCAACGGCCTGTTCCGGTTGATGCACGAGGGGCGGGTCGACTTCACGCGCCTGTTTCGGACGCTGGCAGCGCTGGAGCTCGAGAACCCCGCAGCGGATGCGCCCATTCGCGACATGTTCATCGACCGCGAGGGCTTCGATGCATGGGCGGCGAACTATCGGGCGCGCCTGCGGCACGAAGGCAGCACCGACGCGAAGCGCGCGGTGGCCATGCGCCTGGTCAATCCGAAATACGTGCTGCGCAACCATCTGGCCGAGATCGCCATCCGGCAGGCCCGCGAGAAAGATTTCTCCGAAGTCGACACGCTCCTTCGCGTGCTCTCGCGCCCTTACGACGAGCAGCCGGAATTCGAGCGCTACGCCGATCTGCCGCCCGACTGGGCCGGACAGCTCGAAGTGAGCTGCTCGTCCTGAGCGGCCGGCGCGGAAGACCGGCCGGGCATTGCAAAAACGGCGCCGCGCCCCCATCTGCGACAGGTCCGAAAGACATTCGACGCGCGTCGGCCACCCACATGCCGGCGCCCATCAGGAGACTCTCATGAGCAAAGTGGAAAAATCCGATGCCGACTGGCGCGCCCAACTCGACGACGTCGAGTACCAGGTCACCCGCCACGCCGCCACCGAACGCGCCTTCACCGGCCGATACTGGGACCACTGGAAGGACGGCACGTATCGCTGCGTGTGCTGCGGCGCGCCGCTGTTCGAGTCCACCGAGAAGTTCGACGCGGGTTGTGGCTGGCCGAGCTATTCGAAACCGATCGACAAGGCGAGCATCGACGAGGTGATGGACTACAGCCACGGCATGGTGCGCGTGGAAGTGCGCTGCCACAACTGCGACGCTCATCTGGGCCACGTGTTCGAAGACGGTCCGCAACCCACCGGCCTGCGTTACTGCATCAACTCGGCGTCGCTCAACTTCGAGGACAGGGACGGCGCGTCCGACAAGCCAGGGGACGCCTGAACCAGGCCCGCCCACCCCAATCGTGACCAATGCGGCCACCTGACGGCCACTTGGTGGTCACTCGGCGGCCACACCTCGCCCCCCCGCCCTGGAATCCGCTCATTTCTTGTGCCAGATCAGTGAAATGTCGCGAATGCCAGGGCATTCTTGCAAGAATCGGCAGTTCCGGCTGTTAAGCTGCGTATGTGTTCAACGCAAAACAGGAGCCGATCCATGCCCGGGAAATCCGACCCTCTTCGTTCGTTCGCCGCCGCCGCGCTGCTGATCGCCGGCAGCGGCGCTCTCGTCGGCCAGGCGCAAGCCCAGTACACGGGGCCGTCGGCACAGCCCGCCGCCGCGGGCGGCACAATCGCCGTGCCGGCCGCCATGCCTCATGCCGTGACGGTCGAGCAGGCGCTCGCCGCACCGGACGACGCCACCGCGGTGATCGAGGGATTCATCGTCAACAAGCTCCGGCACGAGCACTACACGTTCCGCGACGATGCCGGCAAGACCATCGAGATCGACCTCGACGACAAGTATCTGCCGCCAGGCCAGGTCATCAATGACAGGACGCGCGTTCGGATCACCGGCGAAGTCGACCGCCACCGTTTCCGTCCCAACGACATCGAGGTGAAGCGCATCGAGATCGTCAGGTAATCGTCCGAATCCGCGGCACCGTGTCTCTGCGGCGCCGCCCATTTCGGCGAACGCGGGGCTTTGAAATATAATGCGGCTTTCCGTCAATCGCGCCGACGCGCGTCCGAGCGCGCTCGATCAGGGCTCGCCGCGGCCGGCCGCATGCGGCCGACGCAGCAAGCCTGAAGCGCCCTAGCCGAGACTTCATGAAATTTCTTTTCGACCTGCTACCGGTCATCCTCTTTTTCGTCGCCTTCAAGTTCGCCGGCATCTATGTGGCTACCGGCATCGCGATCGCCACCACGATCGTGCAGGTCATCTGGATGTGGCTGCGCCACCGCAAGGTCGAACCCATGCAATGGGTGAGCCTCGCCATCATCGTGGTGTTCGGCGGCGCGACCATGCTGCTGCACGACGAGACCTTCATCAAGTGGAAGCCGACGGCGCTGTACTGGCTGTTCGGCGTGACGCTGTTCGTGGCGGAACTGGTCTTCGACAAGAACCTCATTCGCGCGATGATGGAAAAGCAGATGGCTCTGCCCGAGAATCTCTGGCGCGCCGTGAACTTCAGCTGGGCGCTGTTCTTCCTCGCAATGGGCGCGCTCAACCTCGTGATTGCCTACCACTTCTCGACCGACACCTGGGTCGACTTCAAGCTTTTCGGCGGCATGGGGCTGATGGTGGTGTTCATCGTCGTGCAAAGCCTGTGGCTTGCGAAGTACATCAAGCAGGACGAGTAATCCGGGGAGCCACGGCCATGAGCATCGAAGAGCAGATCCAGGCGCGGCTCACCGCTGCGCTCGCCCCGCTCGAGTTCTCGCTGGAGAACGACAGCGCCCGCCACGCCGGCCATGCCGGCGCCGCTTCCGGCGGGCATTACAACCTGCGGATCGTCTCCGCGGCATTTACCGGACGCAACCGCGTGGCGCGCCACCGGCTGGTGTATGATGCGCTAGCCGATTTGATGCAGAACGGCATCCACGCCCTCGCCATCGTCGCGCTCGCCCCGGGCGAAGCGTGATCCGCGTGAAACGCGTCCCCCGTCGATTAATCTTGCCTTCGTCATTCGTTAGGAAAAACAGCATGGCATTGAAACTCGCCCGCACGGCGCTGGCGCTCGGCGCCGCCGTGTCGCTGACCGCCGTTACCCTCCCCGCTTTTGCCCAGAACGTTGCCGTCGTAAACGGTACGCCGGTGCCCGTGTCGCGCGCCGACGCCATGGTGCGCGAAATGGTGCGCCAGGGTCAGCCGAACTCTGCGCAACTGCAACAGCAAGTGCGCGAAGAGCTGGTCAAGCGCGAAATTCTCGCGCAAGCGGCCGTGAGCAACGGTCTGGCCAAACAGGCCGACGTCAAGGCGCAACTCAAGCTGGCCGAGCAAGGCGTGCTCATTCGCGCGCTGATCGCCGACTTCCAGAAGCGCTCGCCGATCACCGACACCGAGGTGCAGGCACGCTACGACCAGCTAAAGAAGCAGTTCGGCGACAAGGAATATCACGCGCGCCACATCCTGGTGCCGAGCGAAGACACGGCCAAGGAAATCATCGCCAAGCTCAAGGGCGGGGCGAAGTTCGCCGACCTCGCGAAGCAATACTCGAAGGACCCCGGTTCGGCACAGAACGGCGGCGATCTCGACTGGTCGCCTGCCAATGCCTACGTGCCCGAGTTCGCCGACGCGCTGCAGAAGCTGCAAAAGGGTCAGTACTCGCAGACGCCGGTCAAGACGCAGTTCGGCTATCACGTGATCGAGCTCGACGACACGCGCGA
The DNA here is from genome assembly GCF_002216225.1 of Pandoraea sp. CB10b_02. Taxonomy (NCBI): domain Bacteria; kingdom Pseudomonadati; phylum Pseudomonadota; class Betaproteobacteria; order Burkholderiales; family Burkholderiaceae; genus Pandoraea; species Pandoraea sp. CB10b_02. The sequence goes on along the minus strand of NZ_NJGW02000001.1, from coordinate 166,330 downwards.
CGCGCAGATTCCGCCGCTGTCCGACGTCAAGCCGCAACTCATGCAGCAGATGCAGGAAGAGAAGCTGCAAGGCTTCATCGACGGCCTCGAGAAGAAGGCCAAGATTCAATAAGCGTAGACGCGCGACGCCCGTTGCGGAAAACCCGCCGTTCGCACGGCGGGTTTTTTTATTCCTTCACGGCAGCAGGGCCGGCGGTGAACAAAAAACGCCTGCCCCATCGCGGGACAGGCGGTCGATACGGCAATACGGCAATACGGCAATACGGCAATACGGCGATACGGTGCGATGGCGCCGTGGCCCGATGACGTTATGGTGTTACGGCGCCGCGCCACCGGCAATGCGCCGCCGCAACGTCAGGCCACCCAGCGGCGCGCGTTGCGGAACATGCGCATCCACGGGCTGTCTTCGCCCCACTGCGCCGGCGCCCAGCTCATCTGCACCGTGCGGAACACGCGCTCCGGGTGCGGCATCATGACCGTGAAGCGACCGTCGGCAGTCGTCACCGACGTGAGGCCGCGCGGCGAGCCGTTCGGGTTGAACGGATACTGCTCGGTCGGCTGACCGCGGTGATCGACGAAGCGCATCGCGGCGATCGCCTGATCGATGTTGCCCTGCAGACCGAAGTTGGCGAAGCCTTCGCCGTGCGCGACGACGATCGGCAGTTGCGAGCCGGCCATGTCCTTGAAGAACAGCGACGGCGAATCGAGCACCTCCACCTGCGTGAGACGCGCCTCGTACTTCGACTGGTTGTACGTGAACTTGGGCCACGCCGCCGCGCCCGGAATCAGATTCGACAGGTTGCTCATCATCTGGCAACCGTTGCAGACCCCCAGCGCAAACGTGTCCGCACGATTGAAGAAGCCGGCGAACTGCTCGGCCAGCGCCGGATTGAACAGAATCGTCTTCGCCCAGCCTTCACCGGCGCCGAGCGTGTCCCCGTAAGAGAAACCGCCGCAGGCGACGAAGCCCTTGAACGCTTCGAGCGAGTGGCGGCCCGCGAGCAGGTCGCTCATGTGCACGTCGTAGGTGTCGAAGCCGGCCTTGTCCAGCACATACGCCATCTCCAGATGCGAGTTCACGCCCTGCTCGCGCAGGATCGCGATCTTCGGGCGCACGCCCGTCGCAATGAACGGTGCGGCGATGTCCTCGTTGGGGTCGAACGTGAGCTTCGGCGACAGGCCCGGATCGCTCGTATCGTTGAGCGCTTCGTATTCCGCGTCAGCCGCAGCCGGGTTGTCGCGCAGGCGTGCGATGCGCCAGCTCACTTCGGACCACACGCGCTGCAGCTCGGCGCGCGGCGCGCCGAAGATTTTCCTGGCGTCGCGATAGATTTCAATGACGTCGTTCGTATTGGGCTTGCCGATCACGTTCGTGCAGGCCGACAGACCGGCTTCGCGCAGCGTTTGCAGTACCGCGTCGCGCTCGGCGGCGCGCACCTGGATCACGCCGCCCAGTTCCTCGGCGAAGAGCGCTCGCAGCGTCTTGTCCTCGCGGCGGCCGATCGTCTGCTTCGCCCAGTCCTTGGCGTCGCCGTAGTCCGACTCGAAACCCTCGTCGAGGGTGAGCATGTCGACGTTGAGCGACACGCCCACATGGCCGGCAAACGCCATCTCGGCCACCGTGGCGAACAGGCCGCCGTCCGAACGATCGTGATAGGCGAGCAGCTTGCCTGCGCGGTTGAGCGCCTGGATGGCGTCGAAGAAGCGCCGGAGGTCCGCCGGATCGTCGAGGTCGGGCGCCACGTCGCCGATCTGCTGCGTGACCTGCGCGAGGATACTGCCGCCCAGACGGTTCTTGTTGCGGCCGAGATCGATCGCGATCAGCACCGTCTCGCCAACCTCGGCGACCGGGCGCAGTTGCGGCGTGAGATGGCCGCGCACGTCTTCGACGGGGGCAAACGCCGAGACGATCAGCGAGACCGGCGCGACCACGTCCTTGGCGCGGCCGGCGTCTTCCCACTTGGTGCGCATCGACAGGGAATCCTTGCCGACCGGAATCGACAGGCCCAGCGCCGGACAAAGCTCCATGCCGACGGCCTTGACCGTGTCGAACAGCGCGGCGTCCTCACCTTCCGTGCCGCATGCGGCCATCCAGTTGGCCGACAGCTTGATCCGGTCGAGCGACGCGATCGGGGCGGCCGCAATGTTGGTGATGGCTTCGCCAACCGCCATGCGGCCCGAGGCCGGCGCGTCGATGACGGCCAGCGGCGTGCGCTCGCCCATCGTCATTGCTTCGCCGCGATAGCCCGCGTAATCCATCAGCGAAATGGCGCAGTCGGCCACCGGCACCTGCCACGGACCGACCATCTGGTCGCGCGCGGTCAGGCCGCCTACGGTGCGGTCGCCAATGGTGATGAGAAACGACTTGCTCGCCACCGTCGGATGGCGCAGCACGGCACGTGCCACTTCGTCGAGCGAGAGCCCCGTCACGTCCACCGGCGGCAGCGCCGCCTTGACACGCTTGACGTCGCGATGCATGCGCGGAGGCTTGCCGAGCAGCACGTCCATCGGCATGTCGACAGGGTCCGGCGACTCGGGGTGCATCGGGTCGACGAGCTTGAGCTGCCGCTCCTGCGTCGCCACGCCGACCACCGCGACCGGGCAGCGCTCACGCTGGCACACGGCCTGGAACGCCGGAAAGTCGTCCGGCGCGATAGCCAGCACGTAGCGCTCCTGCGCTTCGTTGCTCCAGATTTCGGCCGGCGACATGCCCGACTCTTCGAGCTGCACCTGACGCAGATCGAAACGGGCTCCCTTGTCGGCACCGTCGACCAACTCCGGGAATGCGTTCGACAAACCGCCCGCGCCCACGTCGTGAATCGACAGGATCGGGTTGGCCTCGCCCTGGCGCCAGCACCAGTTGATGACTTCCTGCGCGCGACGCTCGATTTCCGGGTTGCCGCGCTGCACCGAATCGAAGTCGAGTTCGGCGGTGTTCGTGCCGGTCGCCATCGAGCTCGCGGCGCCGCCGCCCATGCCAATGCGCATGCCCGGGCCGCCGATCTGGATCAGCAGCGTGCCGGCCGGCAGGTCGTGCTTGTGAGTGTGCTGCGCCGCGATGTTGCCCATGCCGCCCGCGATCATGATGGGCTTGTGGTAGCCGCGAACACGGCCGCCGACGTTCTGCTCGTAAGCGCGGAAGTAACCGCCCAGGTTCGGGCGGCCGAATTCGTTGTTGAACGCGGCGCCGCCGAGCGGGCCGTCGATCATGATCTGCAGCGGCGAGGCGATGCGGTCCGGGCGGCCGTAGTCCGCGCCCTTGTCGTCGGGCTTGCGCAGCGACGGCGGCACCGTCACGTCGAGATCGTTCTCCCAGGCTTCACGCGCGTCGGGCAGCGCCAGGTTCGACACCGTGAAACCGGTCAGACCGGACTTCGGCGTGGAGCCGCGGCCCGTGGCGCCTTCATCGCGAATTTCGCCGCCCGCGCCCGTCGACGCGCCCGGGAACGGCGAAATCGCCGTCGGATGATTGTGCGTCTCGACCTTCATCAGCGTATGCGTGAGCTCCACGCTGCGGTCGTACTTGCCGTCGGCGCCGCGCGGATACCAGCGCTCCACTTCGGCGCCTTCCATCACCGAAGCGTTGTCCGAATAGGCCACGATCGTGCCCTGCGGATGCAACTGATGCGTGTTCTTGATCATCTGGAACAGCGACTTGTCCTGCGGCTGGCCGTCGATGGTCCACTGTGCGTTGAAGATCTTGTGGCGGCAATGTTCGCTGTTCGCCTGCGCGAACATCATCAGCTCCACGTCGGTCGGATTGCGCTCGAGCGCCGTGAACGCGTCGACCAGGTAATCGATTTCGTCGTCGGCGAGCGCCAGGCCCAGATCGCGGTTGGCCGCTTCGAGCGCGCCGCGACCGGCGCCGATCACGTCGACCGTCTGCAGCGGCTTGGCGGGCAGCTCGACGAAGAGCGCCTCGGCGTCACGGCGCGTGGCGACGACCGTCTCGGTCATGCGGTCATGCAGCACGTCGGCCACGCGGGCCAGCACGTCGGCCGCGAGCGACTTCTTGCCACCGAGCAGGCCGGACTTCACACCGATGGTGTATTCGACGGCGCGCTCGATACGACGCACGTGGGCGATGCCGCAATTGTGCGCGATGTCGGTCGCCTTGCTCGCCCACGGCGAAATCGTGCCCAGGCGCGGAATCACCAGCAACTGATCGCCCACCGGCTCCTCACGCACCGGCTCACCGTAGGTGAGCAGCCCGGCCACGCGCGCCTCGTCTTCGCTCGACAGCGGTTCGGCGCTGGCCACGAGGTGTACGTAGCGGGCGTCGATACGCACGATCGAACTGTCGATGGCTTGCAGGGTCTGCAGAAGACGTTGCTGGCGGAATTCGGAAAGCGCCAAGGCGCCGGCGAAGCAGGCAATGTGAGTCATGGAAGGACGGAAGGCGAGGCGTTCAAAACGCGGGGGAACGACAAACCGGGATTATACCCTGCTTACCCCGGGTTATACCCGAGTGCGCGCGACCGAATTCCGCCATCTACCCGCCCGGTCCGGGCCGCTCTCTGGTAACCTATGCGCCCCGCGATGGACACACACTGGAACACCGGCGCGAGGCCCCACGGGTCCGGGCCGCACCACCAAGAACGACACTAACAAGCGAACGGGCGGGCGTTCGCCACACACCAGACGGTTGGGAATGAAGGTCATCGTTATCGGCGGCGGGGTTATCGGCACATGCACCGCCTACTATCTGGCCGCCGCGGGGCACACGGTCACGCTCGTCGAGCGCAACAGCACGGTCGCGCAGGAGAGCAGCTTCGGCAATGCGGGCGTCATCGCGCCGGGCTACGTCACTCCCTGGGCCGCGCCGGGCATGCCGCGCAAGCTGCTCGGCTATATGTTCAGCGCCGCGAGCCCCCTCATCTTCCGCCCCGGCCTGTCGGCCGGCACCTGGCGCTGGGCTGCGCGCTGGCTGCGCGAGTGCAAGCTCGAGCGCTATCGCGCCAACCGCGAGCGCATGCAGCGCCTGGCGTTCTACAGCCAGCGTTGCCTGCACGACCTGCGCGACGTCCACGTCTTCGAATACGAGCACACGCAGGGCTATCTGCAACTGTTTCGCACCGAGCGCGAGATCAAGTTGAACGAGCCGGCGCGCGCCATGCTGGCCGAGAACGAAGTCCCGCACCGCCTGCTCACCGCCGACGAATGCCGCAAGCTCGAACCCGCGATCTCCAACGACGCGCCGCTTGCGGGCGGGCTGCATCTGCCGCGCGACGAGACCGGCAACTGCCCGTTGTTCACCAAGCGCCTGGCCCAGATCTCGCGTGAGCTCGGCGTGACGCTCGCCACCGAGACGACCGTGCTGTCGGTGCGCCCGAACGTGGGGCGCGCGGGCGTCACCGTCGAGATGGCCGCAAGCGGCGTGCCCGGCCAGACGGCGAGGCTCGAAGCGGACGCCGTGGTGATCGCGGCCGGCGTGGCGAGCACCGCCCTGCTTCGCCCGCTCGGCATCGACGTGCCGCTTTGGCCGATCAAGGGCTACTCGATCACGGTGCCCGTCAAGACGGAATTGTTCAGCCCTCGCATTGCCGTCATGGACGAGTCGTACAAGACCGCCATCACGCCGCAGGGCAACCGGCTGCGCATTGCCGGGACGGCCGAGCTCGGCGACACCGAACTGGTGCTGCGCGAGCGCGCCATCTCCACGCTTTACAAGGTGGCGACGGACTGGTTTCCGGGCGCCGGCAAGTACCGCGAGGCGCGCGCCTGGGTGGGCGCGCGACCGATGCTGCCGGACGGCCCGCCGCTGCTCGGGCCGACGCACCTGCCGGGCATCTACCTCAACCTCGGCCACGGCTCCACCGGCTGGGCCATGGCCTGCGGATCGGGGCGCATTCTCGCCGACGTGATCTCCGGCCAGACGCCCGAGATCGATCTCGACGGGCTCACGCTCGCCCGCTACGATCGCCACGCTCGCCGCGATCGCTGAGCCCCGCTGGCGCGCCAAACCGCGCTAAACCGCGCCATCCGCAGCCAGCCGCGCCAATCCCGCCAATCCCGCCAATCCCGCCAGTCGCGCTGATTGTGCCGAATCGTGCCGGATCGTGTGAATCGTGCCCGATCGTGTGAATCGTGCCCGATCGTGTGGAGCGTGCCGCCGCATGCGATGGCCGCGCACGTCGATGGTCCGCGCGTCAGCACCCGGCGCCGCAGCCGCCTCGTGCGCCCCGCCGCGCACGTCAGACATTGCCGACACGAGGTCGGGATTCCCACCGGCAGGCAGATGACGAGGTTGGCGGCATAATGCCTGCGTTGAGGCGCAGGTTCGCGACGTCGGCCCTCCGGCATGGCGCCGAGCCCGCCATCGGCGTCCGTCGTCCCTTCGGGCGATCGCGCCGCATTCTCCGGGAGCCCCGCCTGTCATGCCGAACCCACTGCGCATCGATGTTCCCGCCGCGCTCAATCCGAGTCCGCTCGCGCGTCCGCCCGCGTTGACGCAGCCCGCATCGCTCACCCACACCGCAACGGTTTGCGACCCTGGCACGTCGCTCGCGCTGTATCTTCCGGCGACGCTGCGCGACGTGGAGCGCGCCGCGGCGGCCAAGCTACCGCCACACACGCTCATGGCGCGCGCGGGCGCCGCCGTCGCCGACTGGCTCTACGCACGACTGCCGGTCCTGGCCAGCGCCGGTCGTCAGCCCGTGCTGCTGCTCGCCGGCCCCGGAAACAACGGTGGCGACGCCTACGTCGCCGCGCATGACCTGCATCGGCGCGGCGTACTGGTCGACGTCTGGCAATGCGCCGCACCCGCGACGGACGACGCCCGCTGGGCCCACGCGCAGGCCATGACGGCGGGCGTGCCGATCCGCCCGGCGCCGGCGGTGTGGCCGCACCCGGCCACCTATGCGTGGATCGTCGACGGCCTGTTCGGCATTGGCCTGTCGCGTCCGCTCGATGGTGCTGTCGCGGCCCTCGTCGGGAACATCGCCTATGCCCACGCGCACGGCACGCCGGTTCTCGCGATCGACATTCCGAGCGGGCTCGGCGCAGCCACGGGCATGGCGGACGGCGCGGTCATTCACGCCGATGTCACGATCGCCATGCTCGGCGCGTGCCCGGGATTGTTTACCGGCAAGGGCCGCGACGTTGCGGGCATGGTACTCGTCGCGTCGTTGGGCGCCGAGGAGGCGCTCGAGGCCGCCCCTGCTGCCCCTGCCGCCCCTGCCACCCCTGCCGCCCGCCCCACACTTGCGACACTTGCCACGAGCGCGCCGGACGTCTTCGGCGCCGACCTTCCGCTGCGCCGCCACGCCTCGCACAAGGGCAGTTACGGCTCGCTCGCGGTGCTCGGCGGCCACCCCGGCATGGTCGGTGCGCCGCTCCTGTGTGCGCGCGCCGGGCTGATGACCGGCGCCGGGCGCGTCTATGTCGGTTTCGTCGCCCCCGACGCACCTGCGTGGGACCCCGTCCATCCCGAGCTCATGCTGCGTGCGGCAGAAGACGTCGATCTGGCAGCCATGCAGGCGGTGTGCGTCGGGCCCGGGCTGGGCACGTCCGCGGCTTCGGCGGCATGTCTTTCCCGTGCGCTGTCGCTCGAGCAGACGCCGCTCGTCATCGACGCCGATGCCCTCAATCTCATCGCGGCGCACGCCTCGCTTGCCGAGCGCGTGCGCCGCCGCGCCGGTCCTACGATACTCACGCCGCATCCGCTCGAAGCGGCAAGACTGGCCGGGTGCAGCGTCGCAGACGTCGAGTCCGACCGCCTGAGCGCCGCGCGCTCGCTGGCAAAGCGTTTTGGTGCGGTCGTCGTACTCAAGGGATCGGGCAGCATCGTCGACGATGGTGCCGGCGCGTGGATCAATACCACCGGCAATGCGGGGCTGGCGACGGCCGGCACGGGCGACGTGCTCACCGGCGCCATCGGCGCATTGCTCGCGCAGGGCACGCCCGCAAACACCGCCGCGCTGGCCGGCGTTTGGCTGCACGGCAAGGCCGCGGACCGTTGCGTCGCCGAAGGCGCAGGACCCGCGGGACTGACGGCATCCGAACTGTTGCCGGCCATGCGCGTCGAACTGGCGGCGTTGTCGGAGCGCGGCGCGCGCGGTGCGACCCGGACCGCGACATGAGTGCGCCACAGAACTGTCGAAAGCACGGCCGAAGCACGCGCCATGGCCGCGCGACGGCGTCATTTCGGCGTGATCGCGCGTGACTCCCGTTATACTTCGCTTTATCGAAATGCCCTTACCGCACATGTCGTACAAGCCTTCCGCGCCCTCCGTTCGTCTGGATCAACTCGCCGCATGGCGTGCATTGCTCGAGCATCGCGATGAAATCGCAGGGCAGCACATGCGCGACTGGTTTGCCGGCGCCGGCGCGAATGCACGCGTCGAGCAGTTCTCGCTGCATGCCGCCGGCCTCTATCTCGACTACTCGAAGAACCGGATCACCGACAAGACGCGCACCCTGCTCGCGCATCTCGCGCGCGAATGCCACGTACCCGCCAAGCGCGACGCAATGTGGGCCGGCGAACACGTGAACGTCACCGAGGACCGCGCGGCGCTGCACGTGGCATTGCGCGCGCCACAGGGCGCGGCGTTTCGCGACGCCGCCGGCGATGTCAGCGCCGGCGTGCATCAGACGCTCGCGCGCATGCGCGCCTTCAGCGAGCGCGTTCGCGACGGCCGGTGGCTTGGCGCCACCGGCAAGCGCATCCGGCATCTGGTCAACGTCGGCATCGGCGGCTCTGATCTGGGGCCGCGCATGGTCTGCGACGCGCTCGCCGTCTACGGACGCGCGGAACTCACGGCGCACTTCATCGCCAACATCGATCCGACCGAACTCGCCCGCACGCTGCCCACGCTCGATCCGCAAACCACGCTCGTCGTCGTGTGCTCGAAGACGTTCACCACGCTCGAGACCATGACCAACGCGCGCACGATTCGCGCCTGGTTCCTGGCCAACGGCATCCCGGAGAGCGCGCTGGGCAAGCATTTCGTCGCGGTATCGACGAACGCCGACGAGGCAACGCGCTTTGGCATCGACCGCGAGAATGTCTTCGAATTCGGCGAATGGGTGGGCGGACGCTATTCGCTGTGGTCGTCGGTGGGGCTGATCATCATGCTCTATCTGGGCCCGCGGCACTTCGACGCCCTGCTCGCCGGCGCGCATGCGATGGACGAACACTTCCGCACCGCGCCGCTCGAAGCCAACATGCCTGTGTTGCTCGGTTTGCTGGGCATCTGGTATCGCAATTTCTTCGATGCGCAAACGCTGTCCATCGCCCCGTACACGGACGCGCTCCAGAAGCTGCCGCCATATTTGCAGCAACTGGACATGGAGAGCAACGGCAAGTCCGTACAGATCGACGGCACGCCGGTGGCGTGGCAGACCGCACCGATCATCTGGGGCGAACCGGGTACGAACGGGCAGCATGCATATTTCCAGATGCTGCACCAGGGCACGACGCTCGTGCCGGTCGACTTCATCGCCGTGCTGGAGCCGCAGTACGAAGGTGCGGCCTATCTCGAACACCATCGCAAGCTGTTGGCGAACTGCTTCGCGCAAAGCGAAGCCCTGCTCCAGGGCGGTTCGATGGCGACGAGCGAACAGGCTGGCAGCCCGCTCGGCGCACAGCGTCGCTTCGACGGCAACCGGCCGAGCAACACCATCGTCATCGACAAGTTGACGCCGGAGCGTCTGGGCGCGTTGATCGCACTCTACGAGCACAAGATCTTCGTGCAGGCCGCTGTCTGGGACATCAATCCGTTCGACCAGTGGGGTGTGGAACTCGGCAAGACGCTATGCCGCGCGATTGAGCCCGAGCTTCTCGATCCGGACACGCTCAGACCCGGCGCTCACGATGCTTCGACCGCCTCGCTCATCCGCTTGGCGGGCGAGGCGCTCCGGCGGCGCAAGGGCTGACCTCCCCTCTCTTTCTTTGCTTTGAGGTGCGGCGACACGGCCCCGATCAAACGTGGGCGCCGTTGACGAGCCGGCCGCCGGCGAGCTGCACCGTCGCGTCGCAACGCTGCGCAATGGCCAGGTCATGTGTGACGAGAACCAACGTCGCGCCGCTCGCCTCGTTCAGAGAAAACATCAGGTCGATGACGCGTTCGCCGGTCGCCGTATCGAGGCTGCCGGTGGGCTCGTCGGCAAAGAGCACGGCCGGTTCGGTCACGAACGCGCGCGCCAGTGCCACGCGCTGCTGCTCGCCGCCGGAGAGCTGCTTCGGGTAGTGCGTAAGTCGCGCGCCGAGCCCCACCTGTTCGAGCAACTTCACGGCACGATTGCGGACCTCGCGTGTCTCACCGAGCAGTTCGAGCGGCAGCATGACGTTTTCGAGCGCCGTCAGGTGCGGCATCAGCTGGAACGACTGAAAGACGAAGCCCACGGCGCCGCGGCGCAGGGCGGCGCGGCCCTCTTCATCGAGATCGCCGAGCGACTTGCCCAGCAGCGTCACGCTGCCGTCCGTCGCGGTGTCGAGGCCGGCCATGAGGCCCAGCAACGTCGACTTGCCGGAGCCGGAAGCGCCGACGATGGCCACCGTCTGGCCTTTCGCGACGGAAAAATCGATATCCTGCAAAATGACGAGCTCGCCGGTGGCGTCGCGCAAGCGCTTGCCGAGCCCCCGCACCTCAATTACGTTTTCGGAAAACGACATGGCAAGAAGAGAGTTCTTGAAATTGGCCGCCACGGCCCTCGTGGGCTGGAGCCTGCTGTCAGGGACTGTGGCGAACGCGGCAAGTTCGGGCGCGCCGACGATTCTCGTCGTGGGCGACAGCCTCTCGGCCGAGTATGGCATTGCACGCGGCGCCGGGTGGGTCAACCTCCTGCAGCAGACGATCACGCAAAACGGCTTCGATTATAACGTCGTCAACGCGAGCATCAGCGGCGACACCACGAGCGGCGGGCGCTCACGGCTCGCCCCGCTTCTCGAACGGCATCGCCCTGCGATCACCATCCTCGAGCTGGGCGGCAACGACGCGCTGCGCGGTATTCCGCTCGAGCTCACGCGCACCAATCTCCGGGCGATGATCGAAGCCGCACGCAAGGCGGGCAGCCGTGTCATCGTCGTCGGCATGCGCATTCCCCCCAACTACGGGCCCGACTACAGCGAGCAGTTCTACAACATGTACGCCACACTCGCCCGACAGGAAAAGACGGGCTATGTGCCGTTCCTGCTGGCCGGCGTGGCCGAGCATCCGGACTGGTTCCAGCAGGACCAGATTCATCCGCTTGCGAAGGCGCACCCGCAAATTCTGCAAAACGTCTGGCCAACCGTGAAACCGCTGCTCAAGCCTGCCGGCAAGCCGGCGGCCAAAGCGGTCGACGCTCCTACGCCGAAGTCCGGCGCATGAAAAAACGCGGCCCGGGAGCCGCGTTTTTCATTGCACCGAGCCTCGCTGAATCAGGCGCCCGGCTTGGTCACGTCGTTGACCATTTTGACCTTCGAGCGCGCGCGCAGATCCCCGAGCCAGGCGTTCCATTCAGCCTGCGCCGCCAGTTGGTTGAGCTGCTGCGTTTCGGCGGCCAACCGTTGGGGGTCTTGCACCGTGGGCTGCGAGACCTTGCTGATGCGGTACACCGCATAGCCCTGGCCTTCGCCGAGATCCACGCCGACGTATGCCGGCAGCTTGGCCGTGTCGGCGCCGAAGATCGCGGTGAGCGCGGCGGCCGGCAGCTTGCCCGGGTTGTCGCGCGAGACCGTCTGCGCTGGGCCGAATGCGGCATCGCCGCCCTTTTTCAGCGCATCGAGCTTCGCTTCCCCGGCCTTCTTCGCGTCCTGCGCGGCCAGATCGGCGGCCACCTTCTCCTTGACCTGCGCTTCGATCTGCGTGAGCGGCGGCGTCGCGGCCGGATGATAGTTGACGACATGCGCCGAGACCAGCACGCCCTGTCCGACGTCCACCGCTTCGGTGTTGCGCTTGTTCTTGAGCGACTCGTCGCCGAACACGGCCTTGAGCAGTTTCTCGTTGCCGAGCGGCCCCTTGGCCTGCGCGGGGTCCGGCGTGCGCGTGACCGTCGCGGCGAGCACCTTCAGGTTCAGCTTGTCGGCCACCGGTTGCAGGCTGTCCGGCTGTTCGTACACGGCGTTGGTGAACTGGTCGGCGAGTTTGGCGTAAGCCTTGGCCGACTCCTGTTGGCGATACTGTTCGGCGAGTTGCGGCTTGACCTCCTCGAACGATTTCGTCTGCCCCGGTTTGATGCCGGTCAGCTTGATGATGTGATAGCCGAAGTCGCTCTTCACGACGTCGCTCACCTCGCCTTCGCTCTTGAGCGCGAAGGCGGCGTCGGCGAACGGCTTGACCATGGCGTCGCGCTGGAAATAACCGAGGTCGCCGCCGTTGGCCTTCGAACCCGGATCGTCGGAGTTCTCGGTCGCGAGCTTGGCGAAATCGTTCGGATGCTGCTTGAGCTGTGCGAGCAGCGCCTCGGCCTTGGCCTTCGCCTTGGCATGCTCGGCCGGCGATGCATCGGACGGCGAGGCGATCAGGATGTGCGACGCACGGCGCTCCTCCGGCGTGGTGTACTGCTTGAGGTTGTCGTTGTACATCTTGCGCAGCACGTCATCGCTCGCCGCACTCTGCGCCGAGGCCGGCATTGCCTTCGGATCGAGCACGACGTACTGGATCTCGGCCGACTCCGGCGTCTGGAAGGCGGCCTTGTGGGCGTCGTAGTAGGCCTGAATCTGCTGCGCCGTCGGCGCGACCTTGCCTGCGTACTCGGCGGCCGGGAACGTCAGCGCCGACACTTCGCGCTCCTGTGCGCGAAGCTGCGCGAAACGATCGATCACCGTCTTCGGCAGCATTGCGCTTGCCTGCACGCTCGCCGGCAGTTGGTTCGAAGCGAGCTCGAAACGCACCTGAGCTTCGAGACGTTGCGGCGTGAGGTTCTGCGCGGCAAGCAGTTGCTCGTACTTGGCTTCGTCGATCGAGCCGTCCGGGCGGCGCATCTGCGCAATTGCCGGGATGGCGAGCAGCGCCTCGCGTACCTGGGCATCGGGCACCGACAGATTCTTCTTGAGGGTTTCCTGCATGAGCAGCTTCTGCTGGATCAGGTTGTCCAGCACAGCCGTGCGCATTTCGGGCGTATTGATCTGGCTGGCGTCGACCGCGCCGCCGAACATCTGCTGCATGCGCTCGGTCTGGGCACGCAACACGCTGTCGTATTCCTGACGCGTCACGGTCTGATCGCCCACCTTGGCAATCGTGCCGGCATCCGAGGCGTACTCCTGCCAGCCGTGAACGCCGAAGACCACGAACGACGGCACGATCAACACCGTCAGGAAAATGAGGACCAATCGTTGATGGCGTCGGATGAAGTCGAACATACGAAATCGGAAGAGTCGTCTGGAGGCGTCTTAGGACGTCATATGGCAAAAAAGGCGAACCGAAGTTCGCCTTTTCACAATTTGGCGGAGCGGACGGGGCTCGAACCCGCGACCCCCGGCGTGACAGGCCGGTATTCTAACCAACTGAACTACCGCTCCCCAAGATCTGGAACTGGTGGGTGCTGAGGGGTTCGAACCCCCGACCTACGCCTTGTAAGGGCGCCGCTCTACCAGCTGAGCTAAGCACCCGTTCCCGATTCTAGTGTTGTTCTTGCTGCTACTTCCCGCCGGAGCAGGAAAGTCGATCAGTTTACAGTATCTTTGAGATCTTTGCCAGGGCGAAATTTCGGAACCTTTGCGGCCTTGATCTTGATCGCGTCGCCGGTGCGCGGATTGCGGCCGGTGCGCGCTGCGCGCTTGTTCACGAAGAACGTGCCGAAGCCCACCAGCGTCACATCGTCACCCTTCTTCAGCGCCTTCTTTACTGCAGCTACAAATGCATCAAGTGCTCGACCCGAGGCGGCCTTCGAGATATCTGCCTCACTCGCGATATGATCGATCAGTTCCGTCTTATTCACTGTAACCCCCTTGCAAGGATAGTAGGCGATTGAGCCGCGGAGGCGCTCTTCGCGCGCCTTGACATTGATCTGCGAGGTCCGCTGGCTTTGCCATTAGACAAGCCGAAAACCCTTATGTCAAGCCGTTTTGCGCCATTTTGGCGGCTTCGGAAGCACTCCTGAACCTGCGCTTTCCGGCCGCTATTTTCGAGCACTTTGCGTGAATAAAAAAAGCCCGGGGAAAACCCCGAGCTTTTTTCGCCTTTCACTCTTTTCCGATGCCGGGAGCTGCGGCGAACATCGCCGCCCCTCCCCGGCAAGCGACGCCGTCAGTGCTTGATGACGTCCTGCTTGCCGCCGGCGTCCGCGTTCGGCGTCACCGGTGCAGCCTTCGCCTCTTCTTCGGGCAGCGGCGTCGGCGCATGCTCCAGCGCCAGCTCCAGCACCTTGTCGATCCAGCGCACGGGCACGATCTCCAGCGCGTTCTTCACCGTGTCGGGAATCTCTGCGAGATCCTTCACGTTCTCTTCCGGAATCAACACGAGCTTGATGCCGCCGCGATGCGCGGCCAGCAGCTTCTCCTTGAGACCGCCGATCGGCAACACTTCGCCGCGCAGCGTGATCTCGCCGGTCATCGCGACATCGGCACGCACCGGAATGCCGGTGAGCACCGACACGAGCGCCGTCGTCATCGCGATACCGGCGGACGGGCCGTCCTTCGGCGTCGCGCCTTCCGGCACGTGGATGTGGATGTCCTTCTTCTCGAACTGGTCATCCGTCACCCCCAGGCGGCGCGCACGCGAGCGTACCACCGAGCGGGCCGCCTCGACCGACTCCTTCATCACGTCGCCGAGCGAGCCCGTGCGAATGATGTTGCCCTTGCCCGGCATCAACGCGGCTTCGATGGTCAGCAGATCGCCGCCCACTTCCGTCCACGCCAGCCCCGTGACCTGGCCGATCTGGTTTTCCTTCATCGCCAGACCGAAGTCGAACTTGCGCACGCCCAGGAAGTTGTCGAGATTGCCGGCGTCGACCTTGATCGACGTGCCTTCGACCTTCTTGAGCAACAGCATCTTCACGACCTTGCGGCAGATCTTCGAGATCTCGCGCTCGAGCGAACGCACACCGGCTTCGCGCGTGTAATAGCGGATGATGTCGCGGATCGCGGCTTCCGTGAGCTCGATTTCGCCTTCCTTCAGCCCGTTGTTCTTCTTCTGCTTCGGCAGCAGATAACGCTGGGCGATGTTGACCTTCTCGTCTTCCGTGTAGCCCGACAGGCGAATCACTTCCATGCGATCGAGCAGCGGCGCCGGAATGTTCAGCGAGTTCGACGTCGCCACGAACATCACGTCCGACAGATCGAAGTCGACTTCGACGTAGTGGTCCGAGAACGTGTGGTTCTGCTCCGGATCAAGCACTTCGAGCAGCGCCGAGCTCGGGTCGCCACGGAAGTCCATGCCCATCTTGTCCACTTCGTCGAGCAGGAACAGCGGGTTGCGCACGGCCACTTTCGACAGGCTCTGCAGGATCTTGCCCGGCATCGACCCGATGTACGTGCGACGGTGGCCGCGAATCTCGGCCTCGTCACGCACGCCGCCCAACGCCATGCGCACGAACTTGCGGTTCGTAGCACGCGCGATCGACTGGCCGAGCGAAGTCTTGCCCACGCCCGGGGGCCCGACTAGGCACAGGATCGGCGCCTTGACCTTGTCCACGCGCTGTTGCACGGCAAGATACTCGAGGATACGTTCCTTGACCTTCTCGAGACCGAAGTGGTCTTCGTCGAGCACCTTCTCGGCGTTCGACAGGTCGTTGTTTACCTTGCTCTTCTTGCGCCACGGCAGTCCGACCAGCGTGTCGATGTAGTTGCGCACGACCGTGGCTTCGGCCGACATCGGCGACATCAGCTTGAGCTTCTTGAGTTCCGCGTCAGCCTTCTTCTTGGCTTCCTTGGGCAGGTGCGCGGCCTTGATGCGCTTTTCGAGTTCTTCGAGATCCGCGCCCTCCTCGCCTTCGCCGAGTTCCTTCTGGATGGCCTTGACCTGCTCGTTCAGGTAGTACTCGCGCTGGCTCTTTTCCATCTGGCGCTTCACGCGGCCGCGGATGCGCTTTTCCACCTGCAGGATGTCGATCTCGCTCTCGAGCTGCGCGAGCAGATGCTCGAGCCGTTCGATGACCGGGAACATCTCCAGGATCTTCTGCTTCTGCTCGAGCTTGAGCGGCAGATGCGCGGCGATGGTGTCAGCCAGACGACCCGCTTCGTCGATGCCCGACAGCGAGGTCAGGATCTCCGGGGGGATCTTCTTGTTGAGCTTCACGTACTGGTCGAACTGCGCGACGATGGCACGGCGCAGCGCCTCGGATTCGGGCGAATTGCCGTCATCCGGTTCGAGCGGCATGACTTCCGACGTGAACTGGGTTTCTTCTTCATCCACGCTCAGCGTGCGCGCACGTTGGATGCCCTCGACGAGCACCTTCACGGTGCCGTCCGGCAGCTTGAGCATTTGCAGGATGTTGGCCACGCAGCCGATCTCGTAGAGATCCTTGGCCGTGGGCTCGTCCTTGGCCGCGGCTTTCTGGGCGACCAGCATGATGTGCTTGCCGCCTTCCATGGCGGTTTCAAGCGCTTTGATCGATTTCGGACGCCCCACGAAAAGGGGAATCACCATGTGCGGAAACACGACCACGTCGCGCAGAGGCAACAGGGGCAGTTGAATCGCTTCGGGCGGGAGGATTTGGGTGCCTGACATCTCGTTCCCCATAATTAACGATACCGTTGTGTTCCAGCTAATTGAGGCCGCCGGCGAGAATTACAAGGGGGTGGAAAGGCCCCTTCGCCGATAAGGTGCACCACTCGGGGTTTCATTGCCCGTGGCACTAGTATGAAGGAAAAAAAGCCGTCCATGTTTCCATGAACGGCTTCGAAGCAAGTTGAGTTGACCGTTCAATTGGAGCCGGCAACTTTGGGCGACTCCTGGTAGATCAGCAGCGGTTTGCCGTCGCCGCTGATCGCGTTCTCGTCCAGAATCACCTTGGTCACGCCTTTGAGCGACGGCAGCTCGTACATGACTTCGAGCAGCGCCTGCTCGATGATCGAACGCAGCCCGCGCGCACCGGTCTTGCGCTTGATGGCCTTGCGAGCCACCGCATGCAGCGCCGCCGGGCGGATCTCGAGCTCCACGCCTTCCATCGCGAACAGACGCTGGTACTGCTTGACCAGCGCATTCTTCGGCTCGATCAGGATCGTCACGAGCGCGTCTTCGTCCAGCTTGCCCAACGTGGCAACGACGGGCAGACGGCCGATCAGCTCCGGGATCAGACCGAACTTGATCAGGTCTTCCGGTTCCACGTCGCGCAGCAATTCGCCCGCGTCGCGCTCTTCACCGGTCTTGACCGTCGCGCCGAAGCCGATCCCGGTCTTCTCCGTGCGGTTCATGATGATCTTCTCGAGACCATCGAACGCGCCGCCGCAGATGAACAGGATATTGGTCGTATCTACCTGGATGAAGTCCTGATTCGGATGCTTGCGCCCGCCTTGTGGCGGCACCGATGCCATCGTGCCTTCGACGAGCTTGAGCAGCGCCTGCTGCACGCCCTCGCCGGACACGTCGCGCGTGATCGACGGGTTGTCCGACTTGCGGCTGATCTTGTCGATTTCGTCGATGTAGACAATGCCCTTTTGCGCCTGCTCGATCTCGTAATTGCAGTTCTGCAAAAGTTTCTGAATGATGTTCTCGACGTCCTCGCCCACATAGCCGGCCTCGGTCAGCGTGGTGGCGTCGGCGATCACGAACGGCACGTTGAGCAAACGCGCGAGCGTCTGCGCGAGCAGCGTCTTGCCTGAGCCGGTCGGCCCGATCAGCAGGATGTTGCTCTTGGAAAGCTCGACCTCGTCGCGCTTGTCGCCGAGGTGCTTCAACCGCTTGTAATGGTTGTAGACCGCGACCGCCAGAATCTTCTTGGCGCGGTCCTGACCGATCACGTATTGATCGAGACTCTCGCGGATTTCCTGCGGCGAAGGCAGATCGGACTTGCCGCCGCTGCCACTCTCGTCCTCGGCTGCCGCAGCCTCGTCGCGGATGATCTCGTTGCACAGATCAATGCACTCGTCGCAGATAAACACGGACGGTCCCGCGATGAGCTTCTTGACCTCGTGCTGACTCTTTCCGCAGAAGGAGCAGTAGAGCAGCTTTTCGCCGTTGGAAGTGCTTTTTTTATCCACCATATCTGTGTCAGCCTGCTAGCAATTTGCGCCCCGGTCGTCCCCCGCCGGGGCGGCAAACGCGGCATACGTGAATCCCATTGTAACGCCATGCTGCGCGGGCGTGTGGCCCACCCGCGACAGCCGCAAATTTCCTTTAACGACAAAGACTTGGCGCGATCACCCGGTGTTCGACGTCGAAATTACCGGATGTCGCGCCAGCGTTTTGCCGTCGCGCGCCCCCAATCGGCAACCGATTCAGGGACGCTTTTCGAGCACGCGATCGATCAGACCGTACTCCACGGCATCGGTCGCGGACTTGAAGTTGTCGCGATCGGTGTCGCGCGCGATGACCTCGAGCGGCTGCCCCGTGTTCTCGGCGAGCAGACGGTTCAGGCGGTCCTTGAGCAACAGGATTTCCTTCGCGTGAATTTCGATGTCCGAGGCCTGACCGCGCGCGCCGCCCAGCGGCTGGTGAATCATGATGCGGGCGTTGGGCAGCGCATAGCGCTTGCCCTTCTCGCCGGCGGCGAGCAGGAACGCGCCCATGCTCGCGGCCATGCCCATGCACAGCGTGGAGACGGCCGGCTTCACGAACTGCATCGTGTCGTAAATCGCGAGCCCTGCCGAGACGGAGCCGCCCGGCGAGTTGATGTACATCGAGATTTCCTTGTCCGGATTCTCGCTCTCGAGAAACAGCAATTGCGCAACGACGAGATTGGCGGTCTGGTCGTTGACCTCGCCCACCAGGAAAATGATGCGCTCCTTGAGCAGACGCGAGTAGATATCGTAAGCGCGCTCACCGCGGCCACTTTGCTCGACGACCATCGGCACGAGGCCCAGAGCCTGCGATTCGAGAGCGGAGTTGTGCGTCGGGGAAGCGAGTTGGGCGAGCAATTCGGAACGGGTAATCATATCGGTTCGACCCTTCTATCGAGATGGTTTTGCGCGCCGCAGGGAGGAGGCCCGGAGGCCATTTGGAAAAGAACCGCCACGGCCTTGCGGCCGCGGCGGCTCCGTCAGTCCGTCGTGCTCGATCAGCCCTGCGTGTTGCCGGCCAGCTCTTCGAAGCTCACTTGCTTGTCGGTCACCTTGGCCTTGCCCAGGACGAACTCGACAACATTGTTCTCGACGACGAAACCTTCCATTTCCGCCATGCGCTGCTGATCGCCATAGTACCAGCGGACGACTTCTTGCGGGTCTTCGTAGCTCTTCGCGAACTCTTCGACTTCTGCCTTGATCTGCTCCGGCTTGGCCTGCAGATCGTGCTGCTTGACCAGTTCAGCAAGGATCAGGCCCAGCTTGACGCGGCGCTCGGCTTGCTCCTTGAACATCTCGGCCGGAATCGGCACGTTGCCGGCGTTGGGCACACCGCGCTGTGCGAGGTCCTGACGCGCCATCGCCACCAGACGCTCCTGATCCTGCGCGACCAGCGCGTTCGGCACGTCGAGCTCGGACACCGAGATCAGGGCGTTCATCACCTGGTCCTTGAGCAGCGCCTGGGTGCGACGCTTCACTTCGCGCGACAGGTTTTCCTTGATGTCGGCGCGCATCTTCTCGATGCTGCCATCGGCAATACCAAGCGACTTGGCGAACTCGGCGTCGACTTCCGGCAGGTGCGCCCACTCGACCTTCTTGAGCGTGACGGTAAACGTGGCGGTCTTACCGGCCACTTCCTTGCCGTGATACTCGTCCGGGAACTTGAGCTCGAACTCCTTCGACTCGCCGACCTTCAGGCCCAGCGTGGCCTTTTCGAATTCCGGCAGCATGCGGCCTTCGCCGAGCACAAACACGAAATCTTCGGCGCTGCCGCCCGCGAAGGCTTCACCATCGATCTTGCCGACGAAGTCGACCGTCACGCGATCGCCGTCCTTGGCTTCGACCGAGCCGCCGTCGCCATGGGCGCCGGCTTCACCGCGCACGTGGTAGTGAACGCGCTGCTTGCGCAGAATGTCGATGGTGCGATCGATCTCCGCTTCCGACACTTCGGTCGTGGTACGGGTGACTTCGGCGGCGGCGAGGTCGCCGATCTTGACTTCCGGGTAGACCTCGAAGGTGGCGTCGAACGCGTATTCGGTCTCGGCGGCGTCTGCCTTCGGGGCGAAGCGCGGCTGGCCGGCCACGCGCAGATCCTGGTTCTTGCTGATTTCGAAGAATTGCTGGCCGACCTTGTCGCTCACGACTTCGGCTTCGACCTGACCACCGTACTGCTGCGTGACCATCTTCAGGGGCACCTTGCCCGGACGGAAGCCCGGCATACGAACCGTCTTCGACAGCTTCTGAATGCGTGCCGCAACTTCTTTCTCGACGTCCTGCTTCTGCAGGGCGATGGTAAAGCGACGCTCGAGCTTGCCGAGGTTTTCAACAACGATAGTCATGAGGATATTCGTCCATCCAGAGGGTCGTTCTGTGTTGCGGCGAGGGAATGCCGCAAGCGGACCCTGTCAGTTAATCAACCTTGGGCCGGTACCGACGAAGCGACGCCGGCTTCCCTCCGCCCCCGGCAAACCGGGGTAGCGCCAAAACGGTTTTGCACACAAAGCGGGACATTTTAGCAAACTATTGCCCCGCCTTTAGACTTTCCGGCCCGGCATCGAGGAAATATCGGGGAATTCACGAAATCCAGGCCGGTTCCCTTGGCGAGCCTCTCCCCGCCCCCCTTTCACGGCTTGCCCCCTTTAACAATCGCCTCTGGCCACCGCCGGGCCCACGCCTTCATTGGCCGATCCGCCGCTTTAGAGTTCCCTCTCCAGAAAAACCCCTTGGGAGACAGCCGATCCCGGCCTAGCATTCAATCGAACGTTTGAATGAAACGGAAGTTCATTACAAGACGACATGGCGCCTGACGGCGCCCCCAAGGAGATTCGTCGTGAGCCCACGCGTCCCGGCCGGCCGACAAGCCGGCGACACCAAACTGCGCATTCTCGATGCGGCAGAAGACCTCTTCATCGAATACGGTTACGACGCCATGTCGCTGCGTCAGATCACCTCGCGTGCCGAGGTGAATCTGGCGGCCGTGAACTATCACTTCGGCAGCAAGGAAACGCTGTTGCAGGCCATGCTCTCGCGCCGGCTCGACCGGCTCAACGAGGAACGTCTCGCGCTGCTCACGCGCGCCGAAGCCGCATGGCCCGGGTCGCGCCTGACGTGCGAACACGTGCTGGGGGCGATGTTCATCCCGGCGCTGGCGATCTCGCACCACCGCGACATCGGCGGGCCGGCGTTCCTGCGCCTGCTCGGCCGGGTCTACGCCGACCCGTCGCCGTTCATTCGCGACTATCTCCAGCAGCATTACGCGCCGGTGTTCAAGCGCTTCTTCGACGCTTTCGCGCAGGCGCTGCCCGAGCTGCCGCATCAGGAGCTGCGCTGGCGCCTGCAATTCGCGCTGCAGGCGCTCTCGGGCGTGCTGGCGAGCAGCGACACGACGCGTCTGATCGACACGTTCGCCCAGGGCCAGCCCATGGGCGACCTGCAGGTGGTGGCGCGCCTCACCGCGCTCATGGTCGCCGCGCTCAAGGCGCCGATGCCGGGCGAAGCGCAGCTCGCGAGCTTTGCCGCAGTGTTCGCCCTGACCAGGGAAGCCGGCGTCACGCCGCCGCGCGAAGCCGGACACCCCGATCCCGATTCGCCGGCGGCGATGTCGTCGTCCACGTCGGGCGACGAGGCCGGCCGCGCCTCCGGCGGTGCGAGCCGCTCACTGGCAAGCGCCTGAGCGGTTGTCCGATTCGCCCGGCACATCCGGCAGCACGGCGAGGCCTGCGAGCCACGGCGC
Source organism: Pandoraea sp. CB10b_02 (assembly GCF_002216225.1). Classification (NCBI taxonomy): domain Bacteria; kingdom Pseudomonadati; phylum Pseudomonadota; class Betaproteobacteria; order Burkholderiales; family Burkholderiaceae; genus Pandoraea; species Pandoraea sp. CB10b_02. Next base: position 144,515 of record NZ_NJGW02000001.1, on the reverse strand, counting down.
CCGCACACGCCCCGTGGCGCGTCGGCGCCGAATGCGAGGCTCGCGTTTCAGTTTCGACGTATCACTCGAATTCGCCGCGCACCAAGGTCCGGCGAAACGATCCAACAAGAGTGCCGGCAGCGGCGCAGCGCACGCGATTCGCACTGCCCGGCAAGAGGACGACGCCCCCCCGCGCGACGGCGCCATCACGCGGCAGTCCATGACACGTCGCAACGCCGCAAGGCGGTAGGCAGAAGGTGGAAAGCGACGCACCGGAGGCCGAACCGAAACTGGACGAGGGGACGAAGGGACGAAGGGACGAAGGGAGGAAAACATGACGGCCATCTGGATTCTTGCGTTGATCGTAGGCGTATGCGCATTGCTGTTCTATCGCGCACGCGCATGGCAGTGGCTGATCGCCACCGCGCTGTGGGTGGGCGCAGGCGCCGCGCTCGGCCTGTGCGGTCCCGTTGCCGCCGCGATACTGGCCGTCGTGTTCGTCCTTCCCGCCCTGTTCCTGAGCATCGGCCCGCTGCGACGCGCGTGCATCACGGCCCCCGCGCTTGCCAAATTCCGCACGATCATGCCGGAAATGTCCGAAACCGAAAAAGATGCGATCGAAGCCGGCAGCGTCTGGTGGGACGCCGACCTCTTTTCCGGGCGCCCCGACTGGCGGAAGTTCGCCTCGCTGCCCGCGCCCGGGCTCTGCGCCGAAGAACAGGCGTTCATGGACAACGAGGTCGAGCGTCTGTGCGATCTGTCCAACGATTGGGAAAGCACGCAGGTCTGGCAGGATCTGCCGCCCAAGGCCTGGCAATACGCGAAGGAAGCCGGCTTTCTCGGCATGATCATTCCCAAGCGCTACGGCGGCCTTGGATTCTCCGCGTATGCGCATTCGCAGGTCGTGATGAAGCTCGCCTCGCGCTGCTCGGCCGCCGCGGTCTCGGTCATGGTGCCGAATTCGCTGGGGCCGGCCGAACTGCTGCTGCACTACGGCACCGAAGCGCAGAAGAACTACTATCTGCCGCGCCTGGCCAAGGGCGAGGAGATTCCTTGCTTCGCGCTCACGAGCCCCTACGCGGGCTCGGATGCCGCCGCCATCCCGGACGTGGGCGTCGTATGCCGGGGCATGCACGAAGGCCGCGAGACGCTGGGCTTTCGTGTGACCTGGAACAAGCGCTACATCACCCTCGGCCCGATCGCTACCGTGCTCGGCCTCGCGTTTCGCGCGCTGGACCCGGATCATCTGCTCGGCGACGAAGACGAGCCCGGCATTACCTGCGCGCTCATTCCCACGCATCACCCGGGCGTCGTCATCGGCCGTCGCCACTGGCCGCTGAACGCCGTCTTCCAGAACGGCCCGAATTCCGGCAAGGACGTCTTCATTCCACTCGACTGGGTGATTGGCGGACGCGCACAGGTCGGCAAAGGCTGGCGCATGCTGATGGAGTGCCTGGCGGCCGGCCGCGCCATTTCGCTGCCGTCATCGAACGTCGGCTACTCGAAGATCGCAGTGCGGGCGACCGGCGCGTATGCGGCCGTCCGGCGCCAGTTCCGCACCCCCATCGGCAAGTTCGAGGGCGTGCAGGAAGCGCTCGCGCGCATGGCGGGCAATCTCTACGCGATGGATGCCGCACGTCGCCTCGCCGCCCTTGCCGTCGATCTCGGCGAGAAACCGTCGGTGATCTCGGCAATCGCGAAGTATCACGTGACCGAACGCGCGCGCAAGGTGGTCAACGACGGCATGGACGTGGTCGCCGGCAAGGGCATCTGCATGGGCCCGAACAACTTCCTCGCCCGCGCATATCAGCAGATTCCCGTGTCGATCACGGTCGAGGGCGCGAACATCATGACGCGCTGCCTGATGATCTTCGGCCAGGGCGCAATCCGCTGCCACCCGTATGTGCTCAAGGAACTCGCCGCCGCACGGATGCCCGATCGCCACGCCGCGGTGCGCGCCTTCGACGACGCCCTCTTCGGTCACCTGACGTTCGTGACGAGCAACATCGTGCGAGGCGCGCTGCACGGCATCACACATGCGCGCTTTTCCGCCGTGCCCGAGCGCAGCGCGCCGGAACTGCACGCGTATTACCGCGCGGCGAATCGCTTCTCGACGCTGCTGGCCATCGCGGCGGACGTTTCGATGGCGGTGCTCGGCGGTTCGCTCAAACGCCGCGAGAGCATCACGGGGCGCCTGGGCGACATCCTCTCGCAATTGTTCCTCCTGACGGCAACACTCAAGCGCTTCGAAGACGAAGGACGCCCGCAGGCCGATCTGCCACTGGTGCACTGGGCCGCGCAAGACGCGCTCTGGCAAGCGCGCGAAGCGTTCGAAGGCGTGCTGGCGAACTATCCGTCGCGGTTCGTCGCCTGGTGGATGCGCTGGAAGCTCACGCCGCTGGGCCTACCCTACGCCAAGCCGTCCGACGCCCTCGGCGCGCAGGTGGCTGAACTGATGCAGACGCCCGGCGACGCGCGCGAGCGGCTGATCGCCGGCAGCTATTCGCCGCGCCCGGAGATCGACGGACTGGCGTATGGCGAGATCGTGTTCCAGATGACGCCGCAAGTCAGCGCGATCGAGCACCGTCTGCGCGCCGCGATCAGGGAAGGTCGTCTGCCGGCCATGCCGCAGAGCCTGCCGGAATTCACGCAATGGGTCGACCGGGCCGCTTCGCTGCAACTGCTGAGCGAGGACGAGCGCCGCGTGCTCGCACAGTACGCCGACTATGCCGCGCGGGCCGTGGCGGTCGACGACTTCCCCGCCGACTTTGGCCGCCTTGCCGACATGCGGCGTGCGCAGCAACAGGCGGCGACCGGCGAAGCCGTCACGAGCTGAACCCGGAAACCCGGATCGCCCCCATCACCTGGAGGAATCGAGGCTGTGACGATGTCCGACCGATATCTGGCTTTCGCCAACTCCGCCGTGGGCAGCCGTCTTGCCAACGCGCTGGGCCTGCCGCGCCCCGTGCCGCTCGAGCGCATGCCGCAGCACGGCGCGGCCGAAGCACAAGGCCCCACGCCGCCCCTGGCCGTCGTCGGTGGCGGAGATGCCGCGCCATTGCTCCCCGCGCTTGCGCGCGAACTCCATTGGCTCGGTGTGCCGAGCCTCGCGCACGCGGCGACGCTCGACTGGATTGGTCATGCGAACGCCGCCGGGACGATGAGCGGACGCTTCAACCCGGCCGAAGGTGTACGCCCGAAGGCACTGCTCTTCGATGCGAGCGCCATCGCCAGCACCGACGCGTTGATGGCGCTCTACACGTTCTTCCACGACACGCTCGCTTCGCTCGACACATGCGCTCGCGTGCTTGTGTTCGGCCTGCCGCCGCATCTGGCCGCAACCCCGCAGGCGAGCACGGCGCAACGCGCGCTCGAAGGCTTCGTGCGTTCGCTCGCGAAGGAGCTCAAGCGCGGCGCCACGGCACAACTGCTCTACGTCGCCCCTCAGGCGCACGAGGCGTTGCACTCGAGCCTGCGGTTCTTCCTCTCGCCGCGAGCGGCCTACGTCGACGGTCAGGCGATCACGCTGCAGGCGCCGGTCTTCGACGCACCGCCAATGCGCGACGCGCGCCCGCTTGCCGGGCAGGTCGCCGTGGTAACGGGTGCGGCGCGCGGCATCGGCGAAGCCATCGCGTGCGTGCTGGCGCGCGACGGCGCGCATGTCGTATGCGTCGACATTCCGTCCGCCCAGGGCCCTCTCGAAGCCGTGGCATCGCGCCTGGAAGGCAGTGCCCTTGCCTGCGACATCGCCGGGCCGGACGCCGCCGCCACCCTGCTCGCGCATCTGGCGACTCACGCGCCGCGCGGACTCGACGTGCTCGTGCACAACGCCGGCATCACGCGCGACAAAACGCTCGTTCGCATGAGCGAGGCGCAATGGCGCAGCGTGCTCGACATCAACGTGGGCGCCCCGCAGCGCCTGAACGAGGCGCTGCTCGAGGCCGGCATGCTGCGCGCCAACAGCCGCATCGTCGGCGTGGCGTCGATCAGCGGCATTGCCGGCAATCGCGGGCAGACGAACTACGCGGCATCGAAAGCGGCCGTGATCGGCATGGTCGAGGCTTGGGCGCCGCGGCTCGCGCAGCGCCGCATCAGCATCAACGCCGTGGCCCCGGGCTTCATCGAAACGCAGATGACGGCAGCGGTGCCGTTCGCAATTCGCGAGGCCGGACGCCGCATGAACTCGCTCGGCCAGGGCGGCCAGCCCGTCGATGTCGCCGAGACGATCGCGTGGCTCGCCCATCCGGCCTCCGGGGCGTTGACCGGTCAGGTCGTGCGCGTGTGCGGCCAGAGCCTGCTGGGGGCATGACCATGGCCGACGACCGCTCGCCGCGGCACGACCGTTCACGCGACCCCGCGCAGGGCGCCGCCCGTCGCATCACGCACCTGCCCTCGCCGCTGCGGTGCTACGTGCGCGCGCTGCTCGCCTCGCGCAAGCCTGCGCGCGCCCGGCCGCTGCCCCCGCTCGCCTTCGAATGGCGCAACGTGGCGCTCGAGGCCGAGGCCATCGCTCGCTACGCGCGTCTGTGCGGCTTTGCGCAGACGTCCGCCGTGCCGCCCACGTGGCCGCATCTGCTCGCGTTTGCGCTACACATGCTGCTGATGACCGATCGCGCCTTCCCGTTCGCGATGCTGGGCATGGTGCATCTGGCCAATCGCATCGTGCAGCATGCGACGCTTCACGCCGGCGACCGGCTCGACTTCGACGTGCGTTGCGGCGCGCTGTACGCGCATGACAAGGGACAGGCGTTCACGGTGCTCACCACTGCGCGCCGCGGCGGCGAAGTCGTCTGGAGCGGCGAAAGCCTGTATCTGCGCACGGGCGTGCGCGCTGCGCTGGGCACGCCCTATCGCGCGGCGCTCGGCGCGCGCACGTCGTTGATCCAAACGCAAGCGTGGTCGCTTCCGCGCGACCTCGGCCGGCAATACGCGCGCGTGTCGGGCGACTACAACCCGATCCACCTGTGGCCGATCACGGCAAGATGCTTCGGTTTTCCGCGTCCGATCATCCACGGCATGTGGAGCTTCGCGCGCGCGCTCGCGGCCGTGCTGCCAGGCTCGCCCGCGACCCTCGATCTGCTCGTCGAATTCAAGACGCCGATCTTGCTGCCGGGCCAGGTGACGCTCTGGCGCCAGTCCGACGGCGCCCCGGCGAGCGGCACAGCCGGTGACGGGGCCGAGCCCGGGACCGTGTTCGAACTGCGCGATGCGGCGGGGACCGTCCCGCATCTGCGCGGACGATGGCAACTCGCCGAGAACGCCGCCACAGCGTCGCCACAGCGCCGCGGCGCCGGCGATACGGGGGCTGCCCTCGGCGCCACCGGCACCGTCGACGCCCCCGCCGCTTCATGACGGGACCCGAGACCTCACCCGAAATCGCAACCGCAATCGCAACCGAAACCGCAATCGCAACCGAAATCGCCCCCGAAACTGCACCCGAAACTGCACCCGAAACCGCACCCGGAACGGACCTTTCATGAGCGCCTTCAAACCTACCGCCCCCGCACCCGCGCTGCGACGCGTCGCGATCCTCGGCGGCAATCGCATTCCATTCGCGCGCGCGAACACTGCCTACGCGACGGCATCGAACCAGGACATGCTGAGCGCGGCCATGCAGGGCCTCATCGACCGCTTCGGCCTGCATGGCCAGCGGCTGGGCGAAGTCGCCGCAGGCGCCGTGCTCAAGCACTCGCGCGACTTCAACCTGACGCGAGAATCCGTCCTGTCGACCACGCTCGCGCCGCAGACGCCCGCCTACGACGTGCAGCAGGCATGCGGCACCGGGCTGGAGACGGCCATCCTCACCGGCAACAAGATCGCAATGGGCCAGATCGACGTGGCCATCGCGGGCGGCGTCGACACCGCCTCGGACGCCCCCATCGGCGTGAACGAGACGCTGCGCAAGATCCTGCTCGAAGCCAACCGCCAACGCAGCACGAGCGCGAAGATTGGCGCGTTCGCGAAAGCCCGGCCCGGCATGCTGTTCCGCCCGTCGTTGCCGCGCAATGGCGAGCCGCGCACCGGTCTGTCGATGGGCGAGCACTGCGAATTGATGGCCAAGCACTGGCAGATCGAGCGCGCCGCGCAGGACGAACTCGCGCTCGCGAGCCACGAGCGTCTCGCCGCGGCCTACGAACAAGGTTTCTTCCTCGATCTGATGACACCGTTTCGCGGCCTGCAACGCGACAACAACCTGCGGCCCGACGTCACCCTCGAGAAACTCGCCAGCCTCAAGCCGGTGTTCGACCGCAGCGCCGCCGGCACGCTCACGGCCGGCAACTCGACGCCGCTCACCGACGGCGCCTCGTGTGTGCTGCTCGCGAGCGAAGCGTGGGCGCACGCGCACGGTATCCCGGTACTCGCGTACCTGACGTACTCGCAGACGGCGGCCGTCGACTTCTTCAATCCGGACGAATCGCAACGCGAGGGCTTGCTGATGGCGCCAGTCTACGCGGTCCCGCGCATGCTGGCGCAGGCCGGCCTGACACTGCAGGACTTCGACTTTTACGAAATCCACGAGGCGTTCGCCGCGCAGGTGCTTTGCACGCTCAAGGCGTGGGAAGACCCGCAGTACTGCCGCGACAAGCTGGGGCTTGCCGCGCCGCTGGGCGGCATCGACCGCCAGCGTTTGAACGTACACGGCAGCTCACTCGCGTGCGGACACCCGTTCGCGGCCACTGGCGGGCGCATTCTCGCCACGCTCGCCAAGCTGCTTGCCATGCGCGGCGGCGGGCGCGGGCTCATCTCGATTTGCGCGGCAGGTGGTCAGGGCGTCGTGGCGATGCTCGAGCGCTGACGTGAGACGGCCGGAGCGCAGACGACCGGGAACTACCGAAACGACGCCACCAACGACGACACCAACGACGATACGAACCAGGACGCGAATCACATAACGAGAACGGAATCGGCATCACAGGGGCAGCCATCACCGCGCCCGCGCGCGCACGAGTCTTGCCGGCAGAGCAAGCCGCAGCATGCGAGCGAGTCAGCAGATGAGCGAGCGAATTAGCTGGCGAATTGGCGAGCGAATGCGCGAGCGCGGGGAGCTTTTCATGGAGACAACGATGGACCAAGCTGTCCAGCAGGACCGCATCTGGCTCGGCGCCTATCCCCCCGGCGTGCCGGCCGACATCGACGTGACACGGTACACGTCGCTCGTGCAGGCCTTCGATGAATGGATCGCCAGGTATCGCGACCGCGTGGCGTTCGTGAGCCTCGGCAGCGAAATGAGTTATGGTGAAGTCGCGCGTCAGGCGCGCGCATTCGCGGCGTGGCTGCAAGCGCAAGGCGTGCGCGCCGGCGATCGCGTGGCGCTCATGATGCCCAACTGCTTCCAGTACCCGATCTGCCTGTTCGGCACGCTCATCGCCGGCGGCGTGGTGGTCAACGTCAATCCGCTCTACACCGCGCGCGAGCTCAAGCATCAGTTGCAGGACAGCGGCGCGCAGACGATCGTCGTCTTCGAGAACTTCGCGAAGACCGTGCAGGACGCGCTGCCCGACACTGACGTGCGCCACGTGCTCGTCACCCAGATCGGCGACCTGCTCGGGGCCGGCCTGAACGCCAAGGGACGCGCCGTCAATTTCCTCATGCGGCACATCGCCAGGCAGGTGCCGGCATATCACCTGCCCCGCGCCGTCGCGCTGCGCCGCGCGCTGGCGCAAGGCGCAACGCTCACCGCCGCTGCCGTGCCGCTCGCGCGCGACGATCTCGCGTTCCTGCAATACACGGGCGGCACGACGGGCGTGGCAAAGGGCGCGATGCTCACGCACGGCAACGTGCTCGCCAACCTGCTCCAGACCGAGGCGTGGGCGGCCGATCAGCTCGACGGCGACATCGAGGTCAACCTGTCGCTGCTGCCGATGTACCACATCCTCTCGCTCACCGTGAACCTTCTGGTGTTCATGAGCCTGGGCGGACGCAACATTCTCATTGCGAATCCGCGCGACGTGAAAAAGGTCGTCTACATCATCCGCAACGAGGCCTTCACCGGCGTCACGGGCGTGAACACGCTCTATAACGGCCTGCTCGAGAACAAGGACTTCTGCGCGCGCGACTTCTCGAAGCTCAAGCTGTCGCTCGCGGGCGGCATGGCCACGCAACGCGCCATTGCCGAGCGCTGGAAGCAGGTCACCGGCAAGCCGATCATCGAAGGCTATGGCCTGACGGAATGCTCGCCCATCGTCACCATGAACCCGGTCGATCTCGCCCACATGGACGACTACGAGTTCACCGGATCGATCGGCCTGCCTGCGCCGTCCACCGAAGTGCGCTTCAGGCGCGAAGACGGCACGTGGGCTGCGATCGGCGAGCCCGGCGAGCTGTGCGTGCGTGGGCCGCAGGTCATGCGCGGTTACTGGCGACGCCCCGAAGAGACGGCGAAGACCCTCGACGCCGACGGCTGGCTGATGACCGGCGACATTGGCGTGATGGACGAGCGCGGCTACGTCCGGCTCATCGATCGCAAGAAGGACATGATTCTCGTCTCGGGCTTCAACGTCTATCCGAACGAGATCGAGGACGTCGTGATGCTGCATCCCGGCGTGCGCGAAGCGGCGGTCGTCGGGGTGCCCGACCCCGTGGCGGGCGAGCGTGTGAAACTCGTCCTCGTGGCGAGAGATCCGCAACTGGACACCGCGACGATCCTCGCTCACTGCCGCGAGCACCTCACGGCGTACAAGGTGCCTCGCATCGTCGAATTTCGCCAGGGCGAGCTGCCCAAGACGACTGTTGGCAAGATCCTGCGGCGCGAACTGCGCGAGCCGGCGCCGACGCCGGCCACGCCGCCTTGAAAATGGCCTGGAAGCGTATTGACGCGGCCCGAGGCGCCTGCGTGGCCGGATCCAAGCGCGCCGGCGCACTTCTACGCCCTCCGCCGGCGCCCCATCGATTCAGGGAGACAACGACAATGGTCATCTTTCGCAATTCGATTGCCCGAACACCTGCGCGCCGCCATGGCAAGCGGCGTTTCCATCCACGCCACGCAATGTGGCGAGCGCCGCGCGTGGGACGTCTGGCGCTCGTACTCGGCTGGCTGCCGCTCACGCTGGCCGCCGGTGTGTTGAGCGCATCGGTCGCGTGCGCACAAACCGCTCCTCAGGCGAGCCCGACGGCGTCGGCGGCAAGCGGGGCGGGTGCCGCAGGCGCCACGCCGAACGACGCCGACGCGACCCGGCTCGCCGCCATGCCCGTCGCGGCGCAAGCGCAATGGTTCTCGCGCGCGATCAAAAGCGGCGAATTCGCGAAGATGAGCGACGCGCAGATCGTCGCCCACCTGCAGGCACTCTCGCCCGACGCGCTGGTTCGGTTCCTCAAGGCGGAAGCGGCCGCCATGCCCGAGTATCAGTACGAACTCACGCGCCATGAGCGCATCAACGACCAGTGGCAGGGCACACCCGATCACATGCTCGTGAAAATCCGCGAAAAGCCGCTGCAGATTTACGCCAAGTGGCTGGCCGACGGCGCTCATGCCGGCCAGGAGATCATCTACGACGAGACGAGGAATCCGAAGGAAATGTACGGTCATCTCGGCGGCATCCTGGGCTTCACGTCGATCTGGAGCAGCATCGACGGGCCGCTCGCGCGCTCGCAATCGAATCACACCGTGCGCGACCTGGGCTTCGCATTCATCGCCGAGCAGATCGCGCATGACGGCCGCAGCTTCCGGGCCGCCGGACTCCCGGAGAAGCCGGCAAGAATATCGGTGTCCGAACTGAATGGCGTGCGCGTGGCCGCGCTCGAATGGGACGCGCCGTCAGGGCCGCCGCAGCATTACGCGAACCGGTCGCGCGTGCTGCTCGATCTGAGGACGGGGCGCCCGCGCGGCATCGAGGCGTGGGACGCCGCAGGGCAGAAGATCGAGGAAATGCGCTTCGAAAAGGTGCGCCGACAGACGTGGACCGACCTCACGTTCGATCCGAAGAATCCCGACTACAAGTTCTGACGGACATGGCGGGAGCCCGCCGCCCCACAGCGGAGTGGCGGGCCGTCTCGCTCATTCGCACGGCACGGCATGGCCATGCTGCGCGTCGGCAGCCACGCGACGACCGGCGACGCGCGTTGGCGTCGCCGTGCCTAGACCGCTCAGGTCTGCGGCAATTCGATCTTCACCTCGAGCACTTCCAGGTTGTCCTGATGCTCGACGCTGACCTTGATGTCGTCTTGGGCGATCTTGACGTACTTGGAGATGACGGCGACCAGCTCGCGCTGCAACGCCGGCAGATAATCGGCCGGCGGCGACGAGCCCGCGCGCTCGTGCGCCAGAATGATCTGCAGGCGCTCCTTGGCAACGGCGGCGGTCTTTTTCTTCTCCCCCAGGAGGAAAGACAGGAAGGACATGGGCGCTCCTTACTTCGAGCCGAAAATGCGCTGAAACAACCCCGGCTTCTGATAGTCGGTAAAGCGCATGGGCTTGTCTTCGCCCTTGAATCGGCTCACCACGTCGCGGTATGCGTCGGCCACGTCGGTGCCGTCGAGATGGATCGCGGGAGTGCCCTGGTTCGATGCGTGCAGCACCGACTCCGACTCCGGAATCACGCCGATGAGCTTGATCCGGAGGATTTCCTGAATGTCTTCGAGCGAGAGCATCTGGCCGTCGTTCACGCGCTTGGGGTTGTAGCGCGTGATGAGCAGGTGTTCCTTGATCGGCTCGCTGCCCTCGATGGCGCGCTTCGTCTTCGACGAGAGAATGCCCAGGATGCGATCCGAATCACGCACCGACGACACTTCGGGGTTCGTCACCACGAGCGCCTCGTCGGCGAAGTGCATGGCGAGCAGCGCGCCCGATTCGATACCGGCCGGCGAATCGCACACGATGTACTCGAAGCCCATGTCGGCAAGGTCGTTGATGACCTTCTCCACGCCTGCCTGCGTGAGCGCTTCCTTGTCACGCGTTTGCGAGGCGGGCAGGATGAACAGGTTCTCGCAGGACTTGTCCTTGATGAGCGCCTGATTGAGGTTCGCCTCGCCCTGGATCACGTTGATCAGGTCGTAGACCACGCGGCGCTCGCAACCCATGATCAGATCGAGGTTGCGCAGGCCGACGTCGAAATCGATGACTGCCGTCTTGTGCCCCTCCAAGGCGAGGCCGGCGGAAAAGCTGGCGCTGGTCGTCGTCTTGCCGACGCCACCCTTGCCAGAGGTCACCACAATCACTTTTGCCATCTGTCGATGCCTTCCCAAACTATTGAGGATGAAATTAGCTACCTTAGCTACGAATCACTTGAGCCCCAGGGGCTCGAAAATCAATTTGTCGTCTACCAGCCGCACCTGCACCGAACGCCCCTGCACTTCAGGCGGCAGCGCATGCTCACCGGTCCGGTAAATTCCGGCGATGGAAATCAGCTCGGGCTCGAGGCAGGTGCAGAAGATGCGCGCATCGAGCTTGCCCTTCACGCCTGCCAGCGCCCGCCCCCGCAGCGGCGCGTAAATGTGAATATTACCTTCGGCGATCACCTCGGCCCCGTAACTGACGAGATCGAGGATGATCAGGTCACCCTTCGCGTAGACCTGCTGGCCCGAACGCAACGGCTTGTCGATGATGGTCGAAGCGATGGCGGAGGCTTCGGCCGGCGCAGGGCCGCCGGCAACAGCGGCGGCGGCAGCAGTGGCCCCGGCAGGCTGCCCGGCGGGCGCCCCCTCGTCGTCGCCGGCACCGCCCGCGTCGCGCGGAGTGCGCGAGATGCGCCGCTCGTGGCTATCCAGACGCGGCAGACCCTCCACCACCGCCCAGTCGGCCTGCTCGGTATTGGCGACCACACCGATCGGCTTCATGCGAAATTCAGTCAGCATTTCGGCCAACGCCGGCACGGCAACACGCTCGTTGCCCGCCAGACGCCGCACGTCGATGGCGACGGTGTCCCCGGCAAAGAATTCCGGGGTCGCTTCGAAACGTTGCGCCAGTTCGGTGCGCAGCGTATCCAGTTCAGGCGTCTTGACCACGAAATGCAGCGTGTCCACTGCACCGCTGCGTAACTCGAAGTACGGCGTTTTCTTTTGCGGCATGTCAGGTTGTTGTGCGCGAATTGCTGGCAAATTGGGCCATTCTACCGTCCCTCGTGCCCGAGCAAACCCAAAATAAGCGACATAAGCGCGTGCGCGGCATGAATTTCGTCACTATTGCAGCGCAGCATTCAGATGAATTCTGCATGCATTCCGGAGCGGCGGGAATGCTATCGGAATGACATCGTAATGTCACCCTGCGAGCTTATGCTGGCGTCGGGGGAAGTCGCCACGAGAAATGCTGCATAGCAGCATCGAAAGTACGAATTTTGTCGCACAAGTGCCATATTCGTGACCTATCCTTAAAGTCCCTGACGAGGGACCCCCAGTGGAACCGCAAACCGGGAGACGAAGATGCTGAGTCATCATGAATTTGCCACCCTGATGCTGGTCAAGGACGCTCCGGAACAAGTGGAGCTTGATCGCCCGGACCTCGAATCGTTGCTCGAGAGCAAACTGATCGAATGGGAAGAGTTGGAAACGGGTGGGAAATCCCCGCGACTGACTGTCCAGGGCAAGTATGTCCTTCAGGCCGTTGCCTGAGCGCCCAGCCCGTTGTTGAGGTGTAAGCAACAACAAAAAGCCCGCCTTTCGGCGGGCTTTTTGTTTGGCGCGGGCTCCCCTGAGGCGTGTAGGGCTCAACCGTGGCGCACGTCCCGGCGGTGCCGGCGCCACGTGTGGCGCGCCGCGGGATGTTCGCGACACCAGTTGCGATCCACGAGCCAGGCGACGGCGGCGCCGACGACCAGCACGATTACCAACATTGCAATCAAGCTCCCTGTAAGCATCGCGGCCTCCTAACTTCGACATGGCGGGATGGCACGCTTTCATTCTAGGCAATCCCTATCGAATTGGGTACCCGAAAGTCATTCGGGTATACCGCGTTTGCGCCGGGTCAAAAGTGCTGCGTGGGTGGGCCCGGCTCGCTTGCGCAGCGCAGCACGCCGGCGCCCTGCAATGCCAGGATACGGCGCTTGCGCTGCTCACGGCAGCAGCGATTCACAGCGAGTCGACCACACCGCCGTCGACGCGAAGGGCCGCGCCGGTCGTCGCCGACGCCTGCGGCGACGCAACATAAACCACCATGTTCGCGACTTCCTCCGTACTGGCCGCCCGTCCGATCAGCGAGCTCGGACGGTGCTCGCGCACGAACGTTGCCGCGGCCTGTTCCATATCGGCGTCGTCGGGCATGCCCGAGGCGTGCAGCATCGCCGCCATGCCGTCGGAGAGCGTCGGACCGGGCAGTACGGCATTGACCGTCACGCCCGTGCCGCGCATGCGCTTGGCCAGGCCTCGGGAAATGGCCAGTTGCGCCGTCTTGGTCATTCCGTAATGAATCATGTCGTCCGGAATGTTCAGCGCCGACTCCGAAGCGATGAACACGACGCGACCCCAGCCGCGCGCGGCCATGCCGGGCAGATATGCGCGCGAGAGGCGCACGCCCGACATGACGTTGACGTCATAGAAGTGCTGCCAGCGCTCGTCCGGGATCTCGAAAAAGTCCTGCGGACCGAAGATGCCCGCATTGTTCACGAGAATGTCGACGTCGGGCACGGCGCGTGCCAGCGTGTCGCAGCCGGCCGCGCTCGATACGTCGGCCGCCAGCCCGCGCACCTGCGCCTCGGGCAGCGCGGCGCGCAGCTTCGCGACGGCGGCGTCCACGCCTTCGCGCGAGCGGCCGTTGATGATGGTCGTGGCGCCGGCCGCAGCCAGCCCATGGGCAATGGCCAAGCCGATGCCGGCCGTCGACGCCGTGACCAGCGCCATTTTTTCCTTCAGATCGATATGCATGGAGCCTCCTCGAGTGTGGATCGTCAGGCGATCGCGCCGCCTGCGTCGATCAGCACCGTCGAGCCGGTGGCGCTCGGCGTGCCTGCGAGATAGAGAATCGTGTTGGCGACGTCTTCGGCGGCCACCACGCGGCGTGCCGGCAAGCGCTCGGCAGCGTTTCGGTACATCGCCTCGCGATCGGCCTGCGCGAGTTTGTTCCACAGCGGCGTGACCGTCAGGCCCGGCGACACGGTATTCACGCGCACCGGCGAGAGTTCCAGCGCCAGGCCGCGGCCCAATGCCTCGATAGCCGCGTTGATGGCACCCTGCACCACCGACGACGTACTCGGCCGCACGCTCAGGTAGCCGGACGTCAGCGTGAGCGAGCCACCGTCCTCGATGCGGGCGAAACGCGCCACGTGATAGGTGCCCCAGAACTTGTTGTCGAAGGCGGCATGCGCATCGTCGAGCGAGAGTTTGCGCACCGGACCCGTCGGCGTTTGCGCGGCCGACATCACCACATGGTGCCACGGCGCGTGCTCGGCGAAGAAGCGCTCGATCGCAGCGGCGTCGCCCGTATCGAGCACGGCCGCACGCGCGGCGTTGCCGATGGTGGCAAGCGCCTCGTCGAGTTTGGCCTGATTACGCGAGGCGATGGTGAGCGCCGCCCCGGCCCTGGCGAACGCTTGGGCCGCAGCGCGGCCGATGCCGGAACTGCCGCCGATGACCAACACGCGCTGACCTTCAAAATTGAACATGGCATGACTCCTGGAAACGATGGATACGGTTTGAGTTCGCTGCAAAGCGATCCGGCGGATCGCCGCGCACGGACACCGCGCCGGCGCCCTGCACCGTCCCTGCGCGATGTCATGGCGCCATTGTGATCCTCATCGAAGAGGACGATAATCCACCTTCAGACTGAATGACTCTCTTCAAAATATTGATAATCAACACGAACTGACACGAACCGACAGGAAATGATCGATCAAACGCTTGACCTCACGCTCTTCGATCGGGTTGTCGCCACCGGCAGCATGTCGGCGGCCGCGCGCGAGATGGGGCTGTCGCTCGCGGTCGTGAGCAAGCGGCTCGGGCTGCTCGAGCAGCGCCTGGGCGTGCGGCTGCTCAATCGCACCACGCGCAGGCAGGCGCTCACCGAGGAAGGCCAGGTCTTTCACGCGTGCTGCCAGCGCATCCTCGCCGAAATTGCCGAGACAGAGCGCCTCATGACGCGACAGGCGGGAACCGTCGGCGGCGTGCTGCGCATCAGCGCCCCGCGCGCATTCGGCCGCCGCCACCTGGCGCCGCTGCTGGTGGCGTTTCGCGAACGCCACCCCGACCTGAAGGTGCATCTCGAGCTCACCGACCTGTGGGTCGACCTGGTGGCGCACGGCACCGATGTCGCGATTCGCGTGGGCTCCCTGCCAGACTCCAGCCTCGTGGCGCAGGAACTCGCGCCCAACTACCGCGTGCTGGTCGCCTCACCCGACTATCTGGCGCGCCGCGGCACCCCGCACGAGCTCGGCGATCTGCAGCAGCACGACTGCATCCTGTTCGGCAACGCGCCCCACGGCGACTGGCGATTCGTATGGCACTCCGAAACGTTACGGGTTCAGGTGCGCGATACCTACGTGGTGGACGATGGCGACACCGCGCACGAACTGGCGCTGCACGGCGCGGGCATCGCGCAGAAATCGATCTGGGATGTGGGCGACGACATCCGGGCCGGGCGCCTCGTTCGCGTATTGCCCGCGATGCAGATTCCGGCGTCGCCGCTTCATGCGGTGTATCCGCACAGCCGCCATCTCGCGCCGCGCACGCGAGCGTTCGTGGACTTCCTGCGCGACCGGCTGCGCGCCTCGTGGCGCTGGCCGCAGCGTTGACTTCGCCGCCTTCGCGCCCGTGCCGCCACGCGCCGCACGCGGTGCGCCTCTCTCCCACGCGCGGCGCGCGGTGCGCCTTTCTCTTACGCGCCAGTGACCGAGCACGTCATTCGTGTGCCTCGGCGCCATTGAGCGCCTCCCGGCCCGCCGCCAGCAACGCGTCCGACAGCACGGGATCTGCTCCCGCCACGGCGCGCGAGAGCACCAGCGTGCCGACCATCTGCGCGAATCTTGCCATCGCCGCCTGACTCGCCTGCCCAGGCGACATGCCGCGTGCGACGCCGGCGGCCGCCATGCGTGCGATCACCTCGGCCAGCCCGGCCGCGTAACAGGCCCGCGCGGCCTCGCCGATGCGCGGCGCGTCGCCGGCAAATCCCGCCATCGGACAGCCGCACGCAACGTTGTCCCGATGCTCCGGTGACAGGTAACGGGCCACGGCCGCTTGCGGCGACAGCGCCGCCTCGGCCCGCGCATCGCCCCCGGCCAGCAGGCCGACGTTGCCTGCCACGGCACGGGCCATGACCGCCTCGACCAGCGCGTCCTTCGATTTGAAGTGGTTGTAAAAGCCACCCTGTGTGAAGCCCGCGGCCTTCATCAATGTGCTGAGCCCCACCGCGTCCACGCCGTGCTCGCGAAACAACCGTTCGGCCGCCGCCACGATCGCCTCGCGGTTCTCCGCCGCCTGCTCTCTCGAAATCCCCATCACGTACTCCCCGCAACCCGGCGCCATCGCGCCTATCGTTGCCATCGAAAAAGACAATGTTGATCACCATTGACATGGCGCTGCCGGACTCGGCACAATGCCTGACACATGACGATGTCGATCACAATCGTCATGAAGTATAGCCCAGGCCGCGCAATGACCGGGCCACTCGTCCCCTCTCTACCGGAGTTATGGAAATGAAGATCGAAAATGCCGTGGTGTTCATCACGGGCGCCAATCGTGGTCTGGGATTGGAATTCGCCAAACAGGCGCTCGCGCGCGGCGCGAAGAAGGTCTATGCCGGATCGCGCGATCCGTCCAGGGTTACGCTGCCGGGTGTCATCCCGGTGAAGCTCGACGTGAACGATCCGGACGACGTGGCCGCCGCCGCAGCGCTGGCCGGTGACGTCACGCTGCTCATCAACAATGCGGGCACGGCGGGATTGACCGAGGGGCTCACCCGTCCCGGCTCGGCACAGCTACTGCGCGCCACGCTGGAGACGAACCTGTTCGGCGTGCTGTCGATGACGCAGGCCTTCGCGGGCACGCTCGGGCGCAACGGCGGCGGCGCACTGCTCAACGTGCTCTCCATCGTGAGCTGGATCAGTTCGAGCGCGATTCCGGAATACTCGATCACCAAGGCGGCCGCATGGTCGCTGACCAATGGCGTGCGCAAGGAACTGCGCGAGCAGAATACGCTCGTGGTGGGTCTGCACGCGGGCTTCATCGACACCGACCTGACGCGCGGCTTCGAAGCACAGAAGATCGCGCCGGCCGAGGTGGTACGTCAGGCCTATGACGCCATCGAGGCCGGCGAGGAGGAAGTGTGCGTCGACGACGCCACGCGACAGGTCAGGCAGGGGCTCTCGCAAGGCATCTATCTCGGCGACACGCGAGCGCAGACGCAGTTCTGATCGGGTGCCGGCAGCGCGGCCTGCCGCGGGCGAAACGCCTGGCGTGCGCCGTTGCCGCCGGCCTCGGGTGGCGCAGGTGGCGCAGGTGACGCAGGTGACGCAAGTGACTCAGGCGGCCTTGTCCATCTGGCGCTCCCCGCCTAGCGCCTCGACCAGATCATCGAGCATGCGTGCGAGCTCGCCCGTCATGAGCGCGACGTCGGCGTCGAACTTCTCGGCTTCGCCTTCCGCCGTCGGGTCGGCGGCGTCCTTGATCACGTCGAGCGGCGTCACACGCTTGATGATGAACGCGTCCGTGAGCACGAACGAGATACGGTCGTTCCACGTCATTGCCAGCCTGGTGCAGCGCTTGCCGGCCTCGATATGCTGGCGCACGTCCGCGCCGTCGAGCGGGTGGCGCACGTAGCGCACGGCCGCCTTCTCGTCGGTGTTCGAGCGCAGCTCCACGTCCTGATCGACGGTGAAGCCCGACGGGGCTTCGTTGCCGGCAAGCCACGACGTCATCATCGCGACTGGCGCTTCGTTGAGCTCCACGGGTTCGAGCACGATGTCGAGCGTCTTGAGCAACAGGCTGCGCACTTCGTCGGCCTTCGCGGGCGAGGCCGCGTCGATGACCAGCCAGCGGTTGACCGGGTCGATCCATACGCGCGTATCGCGACGAATGCCGAACGCACGCGGCAGCAACTCGTCGGTGACCTGCTCCTTGAGCTCCCGCATCTGCTTGCGGCCCGGTTTGAAGCCCTGCTGCTCCTCCAGTTCGGCGGCCTTGGCGCGCGTGACCTGATTCACCACGGTCGAGGGCAGCAGCTTTTTCTCCGCCCGATACGCCAGCAGGAACTGACGATTGACACTATGAACGAGCTCGCCGCCATCACGCGGCGGCGCCCAGCCCTGCACCTGCAATTCGAGGCTGCCGCCCTCGCGGAAGGCGTGCTTCTCGAGCGCCTCTTCCATTTGCGCGACGCTCATGGACCAACCGGCAGGAATTCGGTGCAACTGAAGATTCTTGAACCACATCGGCATCACCGCAACAAGCAAAAGCAGCGATTCTACCAGCGACGCGAAGCGCGGCGAATCCCGCGACGCGTTTCGCGTCAGAGGAAGCGGTCGAGGATCTTGCGGCTGGGCTTGTCGAGCTTGCCCGCATCGCGAATGAGAAAGTGAATGCCGTGGCTATCGGTGATGAGCAGCGTCTGCCCACCCAGGCGGCGGATGTCCTCCTCGCCGCGCAGCACGAACGACGCCTCGCCGCGATTCGTCTCCACGGTCCACGTGCTGGGCGTGGCGTAGGTCGACACGCCCTTGATGCGCAGCACTTCCGGCATGAATTCGCGCGCGGCGAGCTCTTCGCGAACAAGCGCCTGCATCGCGGCGGGCAGCGCGTCGAGCGAGTCGAGCCAGACCAGTTCGCGGCCTTCGGTGCTCACGAGAGCGAGGCCCGCCTCGGGCGCGGCGATCGGAAAGGCGCGCACGGGCACCACGCCTTCGTGGGCGACGCCCGCCGCATCGGTCAGCACCAGACGGCCGAAGGCGTTGCGCGAGAGAGTGAAATCAATCTGCATGAGGAGCTTCGCGAACGTTCAGTTGACGGAGAGCGGCTGGGCCGGCGCAGCCGCCACGGCGGCAACGGTGGCGGCCGCTTCGGCCGAAGCGACGACGTCGTCCACGTCGGTGTCGACGTTGCGCTGCTGGGCCTGGTAAAGCTTGTAGTACGCGCCCTCGCGCGCGATCAGCTCGTCGTGATTGCCAACCTCGACAATCTTGCCGCGGTCGAGCACCACGAGGCGATCGGCCTTGCGCAGCGTGGAGAGGCGGTGCGCGATGGCGATCGTCGTGCGGCCCTTGACGAGGTTGTCGAGCGCCTTCTGGATTTCCTTCTCGGTGGCGGTGTCCACCGACGAGGTTGCCTCGTCGAGAATCAGAATGCGCGGATCGATCAGCAGCGCCCGCGCGATGGAGATACGCTGGCGTTCGCCGCCCGAGAGCGCCTGGCCACGCTCGCCCACGAGCGAGTCGTAACCGTGCGGCAACCGCAGAATGAACTCATGAGCGTGCGCCGCGCGCGCGGCCGCCACGATTTCGGCGCGCGTGGCGTTCGGCTTGCCGTATGCAATGTTGTCGGCGATCGTGCCGAAGAACAGGAACGGCTCCTGCAGCACGAGCCCCACGTTACGGCGAAATTCCGAGACCGGCAGCGCGCGAATGTCGACCCCATCGATCTGGATCGCGCCTTCGGCCACGTCGTAGAAGCGGCAAATCAGGTTGACCAGCGTGCTCTTGCCCGAACCGCTATGGCCCACGAGCCCGATCATCTCGCCCGGCGCAATACGCAGGTCCATGCCGCGAATCACCGAACGGTTGCCGTAGCGAAAGCCGATGTCGCGCAGGTCGATGGCGCCCTTCACTTCCTTCAGGTGCACGGGGTTGGCCGGCTCGGGCACGTTCGAGACGTGATCGAGCACGTCGAAGATGCGCTTGGCGCCGGCTGCCGCCTTCTGCGTGACCGAGACGATGCGGCTCATCGAGTCCAGACGCGTGTAGAAGCGGCTGATGTACGTGAGGAACGCGGCCAGCACGCCGACCGTGATCTCGTGCCGGGAAATCTGCCAGATGCCGAAGATCCACACCACGAGCAGGCCGACTTCGGTAAGGAACGTGACGGTCGGCGAAAACAGCGACCATACGCGGTTCACGCGATCGTTGACCACCAGGTTGTGCCGGTTCGCCTCCTTGAAGCGCGCGACTTCACGGTTTTCCTGCGCAAACGCCTTCACCACGCGAATGCCCGGGATCGTGTCGGCGAGCACGTTAGTGATCTCCGCCCAGATCCGGTCGACCTTCTCGAAGCCGTGACGCAGGCGATCGCGCACCAGATGGATGAGCCAGGCGATGAACGGCAGCGGCACGAGCGTGACCACGGCGAGCCACGGGTTGATCGACACGAGAATGACCGCCGTCATGATGATCATCAGCACGTCGGTCGCGAAGTCCAGCAGGTGCAACGACAGAAACACGCAGATGCGGTCGCTCTCCGAGCCGATGCGCGCCATCAGGTCGCCCGTGCGCTTGCCGCCGAAATACTCGAGCGAGAGCCGCAGCAGGTGCGAGTACGTGGCCGTGCGCAGATCGGCCCCGATCCGCTCCGACACCTTCGCCAGCAGGTATGTGCGCGCCCAGCCAAGCACCCATGCCGCGAGACCGGCCCCGAGCAGTCCCGAGAGATACATCGCCACGCGGCCGTAGTCGATCGGCTGACCGTTCTGAAACGGAATCAGCACGTTATCCATCAGCGGCATGGTCAGATACGGCGGAATCAGCGTGGCGCCCGTCGCGCACAGGGTGAGCAGGAAACCGGCCAGCAACTGGAAACGGTACGGACGCGCGAAGCGCCACAGGCGCAGCAATGCCCACGTCGACGGTGGGGCTTCCGTCTCGGAATTGCACTGCGGGCAGTCGTCGACGCCCGCCGGCAACTCGGCCTGGCAGATCGGGCACGCCCCCGCCTCGACCGGTTCGGCAGTCGCCGTATGCCCGGCGACGAGCGCGTCGCGCTCACGCGCGACCCTATCCATCAACTGCAGCGCGGCCGGATTGTGACCGAGCGTGTAGCGCCAGTGAGCGAGCCTCTCACGCGCGTCGCACACCTCCAGCGAGCCCACGCCTGCGTGGTCCGTGTGCGAGAGCGACAGGTCGGCGCGGTACGGCAGCGACCGCCATTCGCCGTGCGCGCCATCGCGGCGCGGCTCGCGTGCGAGCAAGCGGCGCTCGGTGGCCACCACTACGCCGCGGGCGAAATGCAACTGGGCGTCGAGGTCCACGGGCAGCCACGCGAGCACGGATTCGCCGGCGGTCAGTTGCGCGGCGACTTCCGGATACCAGGGCTGGGCGGCGGCACTGCGGCCGAGGGGGGAGGCGGAAGGCAAGGATAAAGACGAAGATGAAGGCGAAGGCGAAGGCGAACCGGAGGCGTCGCTATCGGAAGCGGCTTGCGGCGTGGCAGCGCCAGAAGGCGCCGGGGTGGAAGTGTCGGTCATTGCTGTGGCAGACGTGTCCTCAAGGGGCGGACATCGAGGCAAACGGAGAAGAATCAAGGCGGACTTTCCCTGTCAGTCCGCGAATTTGCCGCAAGTATAACCACAGCGACGCCCTTTGCGGCGCGGAGTTCCCCGATGACACACCGCACAATGGAAATATTGTTGCGACGGTCAACCGTTTGCGGATTTTCACGTTAAGTAACCAGTTAACTGTAATAGCGCGACCGGCTGCGCCGCCCGAAATCGGCCTCGCCGGCTTCCCAGACCAGCCAGAACGCGTGAAATAAGCCTTAGATGAAAAAGAAAGACATTGAAATTTTCGATGTCCTGTCACTGCGCGGGCCGAATATGTGGACATATCGGCCGGTGCTTGAGGCATGGGTCGATATCGGCGAGCTCGAGGAGTTCCCGTCCAACAAGATCCCGGGGTTCCCCGAGCGGCTGTCCGAATGGCTGCCGAGCCTCATCGAGCACCGCTGCAGCATCGGCGAGCGCGGCGGCTTCCTGCAGCGCTTGCGCGAAGGCACCTGGCCTGGTCACATTCTCGAGCACGTCACGCTCGAACTTCAGAACCTCGCCGGCATGCCCGGCGGCTTCGGCAAGGCGCGCGAGACGCCAATTCCGGGCGTCTACAAGGTGATCGTTCGCGCCTGGCACGAAGATGTGACGCGTGCGGCTCTGTTCGCCGCCCGCGATCTGGTCATGGCGGCCATCGAAGACCGCCCCTACGACGTCGAGGCCGCCGTCGAAAACCTGCGCGGCCTGGTCGACAAGCACTGTCTCGGTCCGAGCACGGCGTGCATCGTGGACGCCGCCGACGACCGCGACATCCCCCACCTGCGTCTGTCGGACGGCAATCTGGTGCAATTGGGCTACGGCGCCGCCGCGCGCCGCATCTGGACCGCCGAGACCGACCGCACCCCCGCCATTGCCGAGAGCATCTCGCGCGACAAGGATCTCACCAAGCAACTGCTCGAATCGTGCGGCGTGCCCGTGCCTGAAGGCCGGCTGGTCGACAGCGCCGAGGACGCCTGGGAGGCCGCTGAAGACATCGGTCTGCCGGTCGTCGTGAAACCCTACGACGGCAACCACGGCCGCGGCGTATTCATCAATCTCACCACGCGAGAAGAGGTCACCACGGCGTTCGACGTTGCGCTCGAGGAAGGCAGCGGCGTGATCGTCGAGCGCTTCGTGCCGGGCCTCGAGCACCGCCTGCTCGTGGTGGGCGGCCGCGTCGTGGCCGCGGCCATGGGCGAGATGGCCTGCGTCGTTGGCGACGGCAAGCACACCATCTCGGAACTCATCGAGCTGCAGATCAATAGCGACCCGCGCCGCGGCAGCGCCGAAGACCAGCCGCTCAACCGCGTGCGCATCGATTCGTCGGCCCGGCTGGAACTGCGGCGCCAGGGCTTCGACGCCGACTCCGTGCCGCCCGAAGGCAAGAACGTGCTGATCCAGCGCAACGGCAACGTCGCATTCGACGTCACCGACCGCGTGCACCCGAGCGTGGCAGCCCATGCATCGCTCGCCGCGCGCATCGTCGGGCTTGACATCGCAGGCGTCGATCTGGTCGCCGAAGACATCTCGCGCCCGCTCACCGAGCAGCGCGGCGCCATCGTCGAAGTCAACGCCGGCCCGGGCCTGCTCATGCATCTCAAGCCGGCCGAAGGCACGCCGCGTCCGGTGGGCCGCGCCATCGTCGACCATCTGTTTCCCGAGGGCGACGCGGGCCGCATTCCCGTCGTCGGCATCACCGGCACCAACGGCAAGACCGTGGTGGCCCGCCTGCTTGCGCATTTGCTGCAACTCGCGGGCGAGCACACGGGACTCGCGTGCAGCGACGGCCTGTTCCTCGACAAGCGCCTCGTTCAGGGCGGCGACCGCGCCAACTGGGATGCCGCGCGGCGCGTGCTGATGAACGCGAGCGTGAGCGCCGCCGTCTTCGAGAACGACAGCACTGCCATCCTCTCGGAAGGGCTGGCCTACGACCGCTGCCAGGTCGGCATCGTGACCAACATCGACCGCCCCGACCATCTGGGCCAGTATTTCGTCGAGGACGTGGATCGCATGTTCAGCGTGCTGCGCACGCAAGTCGACGTGGTGCTGCCCGATGGCGTCGCGGTGCTCAACGCCCGCGATCCGCTCGTGGTGGAAATGGCCGAGCTGTGCGATGGCGACGTGATCTTCTTCGGTCTGGACGAAAACCTGCCGGCCATCGTGGCGCATCGCGCCGCAGGCAAGCGCGTGGTGTTCGTGCGCGACGCTCAGGTGATCCTCGCCACCGGCACGGACGAAACCGTGCTCGGCGCCACGGCCAGCATGCCGCTGACGTATGCCGGCCGAGTCGCCTTCCAGGTCGAGAACGTGCTCGCCGCCGTGGCCGCCGCCTGGTCGATGGGCGTCGCCATCGAGGTCCTGCGCACCGGCGTGATCACGTTCGACGTGGGTCAGGTCGACGCGCCGGGTCGCTTCACGCTGTTCGAGAAGCAAGGGGCGACGGTCATCGTCGACGACGCCCACAACGCCCCGGCGCTCGCCGCGCTCGCCGCCGCGCTCGGCACGCTGCCTGCCGCCCGCCGCATTGCGGTGTACGGCGCCGGCGCCGACCGCATGGACGAAGACCTGCAAGCCCAGGGCAAGCTGCTCGGCGAGACCTTCGACCGCGTGGTGCTGTGCGACGACCTGAGCGTCGCGCGCAAGCGCCCGGCCGACGAGATGCGGGCCCAGCTGCGCGCAGGCCTGGACGCGGCCGGCACCAAGGTGCAGGTGAGCGATGCGGGCGAGCGGCGTGCAGCGGCCGAAGCGGCGCTCGCGCAACTCGCGAGCGGCGAACTGCTCGTGTTGCAGGCTGACGAAGGCGGCGCCGCGGCAATGCTCGATCTGGTGCATCTGTGGATGGGCCAGCCGATGCGCGCGCTGGCCGCCTGAGCGGCGCCTGAAGACGGCGCGCGCCGCCCGCCGCCGTCTTCTCTATATAGATAGCTACCGAATACCCAAACCACAGTCGTTTTTCTCGCCGACCAACCGCCATACAGGGGACGCGAAGTGGACAGACAGGGATTGCAATTTATGGAAGTCTCCCGTATCCGCGCATTGCGCGGCCCGAACCTCTGGAGCCGCCACACCGCCATCGAGGCGATCGTGACGTGCACCGATCTGGAATACTCGATCGGCAATCTGGCCGGCTTCGAGGCTCGTCTGCGCGCTCGCTTCGCCGAGCTGCCGGCGCTCACGCCGGATGCCGAGGAGCGTCCGGTGTCGCTGGCCGACGCGCTCGCCACGACGGCGCTGCACCTGCAGGCCGCCGCGGGCTGTCCGGTCACCTTCAGTCAGACGACGCAGACCATCGAGCCGGGCACGTTTCAGGTCGTGGTGCAGTACAGCGAAGAGCCGGTCGGCCGTCTCGCGTTCGATCTCGCGCAGCAGCTCATCAATGCCGCGCTCGAGGACAGCCCGTTCGATCTGGCCGACGCGCTCCATCGCCTGCGCGATCTCGACGAGGACGTGCGCCTCGGCCCGTCCACCGGTTCGATCGTCCATGCCGCCGTGGCGCGCGGCATTCCGTACCGCCGTCTCACCGAAGGCTCGATGGTGCAGTTCGGTTGGGGCAGCAAGCAGCGTCGCATCCAGGCGGCCGAAACCGATCGCACCTCGGCCGTGGCCGAATCGATCGCGCAGGACAAGGACCTGACGAAGACGCTGCTGCACGCGGCCGGCGTGCCGGTCCCGCTCGGCGGCACCGTGCGCAATATCGAAGATGCATGGAAGCTCGTGCAGGAAATCGATGCGCCCGTCGTGGTCAAGCCGCGCGACGGCAACCAGGGCAAGGGCGTCGCCGTGCGCCTGCGCACGCGCGAAGAGATCGAGAAGGCGTTCGAGGCCGCGCAGGACATCAGCCGCGACGTCATCATCGAGCGCTACATCCCCGGTCATGACTTCCGCCTGCTCGTCATCGGCAACAAGCTGGTGGCGGCCGCACGTCGCGACCCGCCGCAGGTAACGGGCGACGGCGTGCACACCGTGCGCCAGCTCGTGGATGCGGTAAACGCCGACCCGCGCCGTGGCGAAGGCCACGCGACGTCGCTCACCAAGATTCGCTTCGACGACATCGCACTCGCCACGCTCGCCAAGCAGGGGCTCGACGCCGACTCCGTACCCGAGGCCGGCGCGCGCGTGGTGCTGCGCAACAACGCCAACCTGTCGACGGGCGGCACGGCAACCGACGTGACCGACGACGTCCACCCGGAAATCGCCGCGCGTGCGGTAGCCGCGGCCCAGCAGGTCGGGCTCGACATCGCCGGGGTCGACGCCGTGTGCGAGACCGTCATCCGCCCGTTCGAGGAACAGGCGGGCGGCATCGTGGAAGTCAACGCCGCGCCCGGCCTGCGCATGCATCTGCAGCCGTCATACGGCAAGGGCCGCGCGGTCGGCGAAGCGATCGTCTCGACGATGTTCGAAGACGGAGACGACGGCCGCATTCCGGTCGTGGCCGTCTCCGGCACCAACGGCAAGACGACCACGGTGCGCCTGATTGCCCACCTGATTGCACAGCAAGGGCTGCGCGTGGGCATGACCGGCACCGACGGCATCTATATCAGCGGTCAACGCATTGACACCGGCGACTGCAGCGGTCCGCGCAGCGCGCGCAACGTGCTAATGCATCCGGACGTGGACGCGGCCGTGTTCGAGACCGCGCGCGGGGGTCTGCTGCGCGAGGGTCTCGCTTACGACCGTTGCGACGTGGCGGTGGTGACGAACATCGGCATGGGCGACCACCTGGGCCTGTCGTACATCAATACCGTCGAGGATCTGGCGGTGCTCAAGAGCGTAATCGTGCGCAACGTGGCGCCGCGCGGCATGGCCGTACTCAACGCCGCCGATCCGATGGTCGCGCGCATGGCCGACGCCTGCCCCGGCGACGTGACCTATTTCGCCGTCGACGGCGCGCATC
This sequence comes from Pandoraea sp. CB10b_02, assembly GCF_002216225.1. NCBI lineage: Bacteria > Pseudomonadati > Pseudomonadota > Betaproteobacteria > Burkholderiales > Burkholderiaceae > Pandoraea > Pandoraea sp. CB10b_02. Next base: position 118,281 of record NZ_NJGW02000001.1, on the reverse strand, counting down.
CCGTGCTCGCCACGCATCGCGCGAAGGGCAAGCGAGTCGTGTACGTCGAGGACCGTCACATCGTGGCCGCGCGCGGCAGCGAAGAAACCCGCTATGCGCTGGCGGCAATTCCGCTCACGCGCGGTGGCGCGATCGGCTTCCAGGTCGAGAACGCGATGGCCGCCATCGGCGCGGCATGGGCGCTCGAGCTCGACCCGGTGACGATCCGCGCGGGCCTTGCCACGTTCGTCAACGATGCGGGCACCGCACCCGGCCGATTCAACGTGTTCGACTACAAGGGCGCGACCGTGATTGCGGACTACGGCCACAACCCGGATGCGATCGCGGCGCTCACGCAGGCCGTCGAAACGATGCCGGCGCGCCGCCGTTCGGTGGTGATTTCGGGGGCGGGTGACCGTCGCGACGAAGACATCCGCCGCCAGACGCAGATCCTTGGCGACGCCTTCGACGACGTGCTGCTCTATCAGGATCAATGCCAGCGAGGCCGCGAAGACGGTGAAGTGCTGCGCTTGCTGCGCGAGGGTCTGGCCAACGCGCGCCGCGCCACTCACATCGACGAAATCCGCGGCGAGTTCGTGGCGATCGACACGGCGCTGGCGCGCCTGCAACCGGGCGACCTGTGCCTGATCCTCATCGATCAGGTCGACGAAGCGCTCGAGCACATCGGCAAGCGCGTCAAGGAAGCCTCGGCACACTGACCGGACCGCCCTCCTTTTCTCTCCGCTTCTGCCCCGTTCCCCCCACCTTCTTCCGCCCTTCCGGCTCACGGCTGCCGACGCCTGACACAGGGAGGTATCGCGAAAGCCCCCGAGCCGCAATGCCGGGGGCTTTTCTTTGGGCCGCGCGCTTGGCGTCGCGCAAGCCGCGGCGTCAGGCCGATCCTGTGGTTCCTGACGTTCCGGCCGTTGCGTTCGTCCACCGCTGCATTGCACAGCGCCGTGCCGCCGGCAGACCGGCGGCAATTTCCGCTTCCAGTACGCTTTGCAAACGCGTACATAGTGCGCTGGCGTCGATGCGCGTGAACCCCATGCGCGCGTAATACGGCGCGTTCCAGGGAACGTCGGAGAACGTGGTGAGGGTCAGCCTGGCAAGGCCCACATCGCACGCATGGGCGCTCGCCGCATCGAGCAACGCCCGCCCGATGCCCCGCCCTTGCCAGCGCCTGTGCACCGACATTTCCCAAACGTGCAGGGCGTCGTCAAAGGCTTCAGCGTCCAGAAAACCGACGGGAGCGTCGGGCTCGCCGTGCGGGTCCACCGCCACCCAGACCGTGCCCGAGGCGATCCATCGCCGATGATGCGCTTCGGCAATCGGCTCGCCATCTGCGAGCCAGCCCAGGCCGGGCAGCGTCCGGAACAGGTCGCCGGCGCTGCGCTCGACGCCCGGCAATGCGGCGGCGTCGGCCGGCGTGGCGCGCCTCACCCGCGCCGCCGGCCCGGATGTCAAACCACCACCTCCTGTGGCGCCATTTCGGTGCCATACGTGCCCCAGCGACCGTTCGGGCTGGCATCGGCATCGGCCGCCGCGACCGTCGGCTTGCACTGGCCGGCCGTCTCGTCGAGTCCTTGCAGCAACGGGCAACGTTCGAAGAGTTCGGCGATGAAGTCGACAAATACGCGCACTTTCGGCGACAGATGGCGGTTGTGCGGATACACCGCCGAGATCGGCATGGGCGGCGGTTTCCACTGATGGAGCACCTCCACGAGTTGGCCCGATTGCAGGTACGGCAGCGCCATGAAGCGCGCGAGTTGCACCATGCCGAAACCGGCCAGGCCGAGCTGCAGATACGCCTCGGCATCGTTGACGGCCACCGAGCCCTGCACGCGAATTTCGACTTCCTTGCCGTCCACGAGGAACTGCTCTTCGAGCACGCGCCCCGTGCGGCTCGAGAAATAGTGCACGGCCGTGTGGCGCTGCAGATCCTCCAGCGTATGCGGCACGCCCATGCGCTCGAGATACGCGGGCGAGGCGCACGTCAGGCTCTGGAACAGCCCGACGCGGCGCGCGACGAGGCTCGAATCCTGCAGCGTGCCCACGCGCAGCACGCAATCGACGCCTTCCTGAATCAGGTCGACCGGCTTGTCGCCCATGCCGACCATGAGTTCGATCTCGGGGTAGCGGTCGTGGAACTCGCACAGCGACGGCAGCACCACGAGCTTGCCGAGCGAGCCCGGCATGTCGACGCGCAGCTTGCCGCGCACGCGCTGGCTGCTCTCACGGAACGAAGATTCCGTCTCCTCGATGTCGGCCAGGATGCGCAGACAGCGCTCGTAGTACGCCGCCCCGTCCGGCGTGAGATTGAGCCGCCGGGTCGTGCGCTGCAGCAGCCGCGTGCCCAGATGCGCCTCCAGATTCTGAATGATGGTGGTCACGGAGGTGCGCGGCAGCCCGAGATTGTCGGCCGCGCGCGAAAAGCTATTCGCCTCGACCACCCGCGTGAAGACCTGCATTGCCTGCAAGCGATCCATGGTGTTTCCCTCGATGAGAATGATGTTGCACTGACCGAACCGCCATCGCACCCGCTGCAGTGCCCGTCACCCGCCCGAACGGCGCGGGCATATGCATATTGGTCGGCGGCATAAGCCAATGCCCATAAGGCTTGCGTCGATTAGTCGAGCTAGCCGAACAGTGTTGCCAAATTATAGGCGTTTATCCGGATGTCCGTGGCCTCTAGACTTCGCTCCATCCAATGTCATCAGAGGGGTGTCGCTCGCGCGCGCCCAACGCCATATGTCTGTCAACACCAAGCCGCACTCGGGTCAGCTGTCCCGCACCGACGACGGGCTGCGCATCGAAGAGGTGAGCGTTGCCGGCCACGTCGGCCCGGTCACGCTGCGCCTGTACCGGCCGAATCCGTCTGCCGCGCCGTGCGTCGGTCACACCGGCGAGCCGGGCGTGGTGGTCTCGCTCGAAGCGCACCTGCCCGCCGTGCTGTATTTCCACGGCGGCGGCTTCTGCGGGGGCTCGCTCGACGACGGGGACGCCGCCGCGCGCTACCTCGCCGCCCACATCCCGGCGCTGGTCGTCTCGGTCGGCTACTCGCTCGCTCCGGCGCACCCGTTTCCGGCCGCGCCCGAAGACGCCTGGAACGCCGCGCTCTGGCTGCACCGCCACGCCCGCCGGTATGGGGCGAGCGCGCGCCGTCTCGCGGTGGCCGGTCACGATGCCGGCGGCAATATTGCCACGGCCCTCACGATGATTGCACGCGATCGCGGTGAAATCGCGATCGCGGCACAGGCGCTGCTCGCCCCGCTGCTCGATCCCAGCATGACGCGCCTGGCCGACGGCCGCACGCCGAGCGACATCGAGGCAAGCGAATGCGCCAAGTGCTATCGCGCTTACCTGCCCCACGCGGCGCAGCGGCTGCACCCCTACGCGGCGCCGCTCGAATCACGCCGTCTCGCGGGTTTGCCGCCCACGCTGATCGCTTCCGCCGAACACGACCTGCTGCACGTCGAAGCTGAAAAATACGCTGCCGAACTCATCGCGGCCGGCGTGCCGACGCAGGTCACGCGCCATCGCAGCGCTTCCCATCACGGTCTGGCCGCCTTGCCCGCAGCACTGCGCGAGGTGGCCGCGTTCCTGACACGCCGGCTGGCACCGCCTGCCGCCGGCTCTACCCAGTGAGTCCATCCGAAGCCGGAGATTTGAAGAAATGACCACCCTCGCTCGCAAACCCGTCCTCATTGCCGCCGCTGCGACGGCCGTCCTCGTGGCCATAGGCACGTTCACCGTCGTGCGCGTCGACGCCAGCACGCCCCCCGCTGCGCAAGTCATGCCCGCGGTCGAAGTCGACGTGGCCAACGTGATCTCGCGCACCGTGACCGACTGGCAAAGCTACTCGGGCCGGCTCGACGCCGTGGACCGCGTCGACATCAAGCCGCTCGTGTCAGGCACCATCACCGCCGTGCATTTCAAGGACGGACAACTCGTCAAGAAGGGCGACCCGCTCTTCACGATCGATCCGCGCCCGTATGCGGCCGAAGTGGACCGCGCCGCCGCCCAGCTCGCCTCGGCACAGGCGCGCGACGTCTTCGCCAGCACCGATCTTGCGCGCGCGCAACGCCTGATCGCGGATAACGCCATCGCGAAGAAGGACTTCGACCAGAAGGAGAACGCCGCGCGCGAAGCCGCCGCCAGCGTGAAGGCCGCTCGCGCCGCGCTCGAAGCGGCGCGCATCAACCTCGGCTATACGCAGATCGTGGCGCCCGTCTCGGGGCGTGTCTCGCGCGCGGAAATCACCGTGGGCAACACCGTCTCGGCCGGCGCCCAGTCGCCTGCGCTGACCACCGTGGTGTCGGTCTCACCGATCTACGCGGCCTTCGACGTCGACGAACAGACGTACCTGCGCTATCTGTCGCGCGACACCGCGAAACCGGGCGGCGTGCCGGTCGATCTCGGCCTCGCCAACGAAGCGGGCTACTCGCGCAAGGGCACCGTCTACTCGGTCGACAACCGCTTCGACACCACGTCGGGGACGATCCGCGTGCGCGCGCGCTTCGACAACACCGACGGCGCGCTCGTGCCCGGCCTCTACGCCCGCATTCGCGTGGGCGGCGGCGAGCCGCACCCGGCGCTGCTCGTGGACCAGGCCGCCATCGGCACCGATCAGAGCAAGAAGTTCGTGCTCGTGCTCGATGCCCAGAACAAGGTGCAGTACCGTGAAGTGCAGCTCGGCGAGCGCCACGGCGGGCTCGTGGAAGTGGCCGGCGGTCTGAAGGAAGGCGAGCGCATCGTCGTGAACGGCCTGCAACGCGTGCGTCCGGGCGATGCGGTCTCGCCCAAGGTCGTGAAGATGGCCGGCGACACCGGCGGTCCGGTCGACGCCGCCACGACGGCTCTCGCCGCTGGCGACACCAGCGGCACCAGCGGCACCCAGGACGCGTCGGCCAAATCCGCCGCGGGCGAAGCCGGCGCCAAGACCTCTCAGAACAACGGCACCGACGGCAAAGCAGCCGGCCCGGCCCGGACGGCGAAGTCGCAGTCGGTGGCTGCAACGACGGCGGCGACGCGTTCGTGAGCGTGTTCGGGCACACGGACACATCACACGCCTCGCGCGCTGAACGACACCCCAGAGTTTCGTTATGAACATTTCAAAATTCTTTATCGACCGGCCCATCTTCGCAGGGGTGCTATCGGTCGTCACGCTGCTGGCCGGCCTGATCGCCGTGTTCCAGCTACCGATTTCGGAGTACCCGGAAGTGGTCCCGCCGTCGGTCGTCGTGCACGCCCAATACCCCGGCGCCAACCCGAAGGTGATCGCCGAGACCGTTGCCTCGCCGCTCGAAGAGCAGATCAACGGCGTGGAAAACATGCTGTACATGCAGTCGCAGGCCAATAGCGACGGCAACCTCACGACAACGGTGACCTTCCGCCTGGGCACCGACCCGGACAAGGCGCAGCAACTCGTGCAGAACCGCGTCTCGCAAGCCCTGCCCCGTCTGCCGGAAGACGTGCAGCGTCTGGGCGTGACGACGATCAAGTCCTCGCCCACGCTCACCATGGTGGTGCATCTGATCTCGCCGAACGACCGCTACGACATGACGTACCTGCGCAACTACGCGCTCATCAACGTGAAGGATCGCCTCTCGCGCATCCAGGGCGTGGGTGAAGTGCAGTTGTGGGGGGGCGGCGACTACTCGATGCGCGTCTGGCTCGATCCGGCCAAGGTGGCCCAGCGCGGCCTCACCGCCTCGGACGTGGTGAACGCCATTCGCGAGCAGAACGTGCAGGTCGCCGCCGGCGTGATCGGTGCGACGCCGGCCGGTCCCAACACGCCGCTGCAACTGAACGTGAACGCGCGCGGCCGTCTGAACACGGAAGAAGAGTTCCGCGACATCATCCTGAAGACGTCGCCGGACGGCGCCGTCACGCATCTGAGCGACGTGGCGCGCGTGGAGCTCGACGCCTCGAGCTACAGCCTGCGCTCGCTGCTCGACAACAAGCCCGCCGTGGCATTGGCCATCAATCAGTCACCGGGCGCGAACTCGCTGCAGATCTCCGACCAGGTCCGCGAGGCCATGGCCGACTTGCAGAAGGACATGCCGCCGGGCATCGAATACCGCATCGAGTACGACCCGACGCAGTTCGTGCGCGCATCCATCAAGGCCGTGATCCACACCCTGCTCGAAGCCATCGCGCTCGTGGTGCTGGTGGTGGTCGTGTTCCTGCAAACGTGGCGCGCATCCATCATTCCGCTGCTCGCCGTGCCGGTCTCGATCGTCGGCACCTTCGCGCTGCTGCTCGGCTTCGGTTATTCGATCAACGCACTCTCGCTGTTCGGCATGGTGCTTGCCATCGGTATCGTGGTGGACGACGCCATCGTGGTCGTCGAGAACGTGGAGCGCAACATCGCGGCGGGGCTCTCGCCGAAGGAAGCCACGTATCAGGCCATGCGCGAAGTGAGCGGACCGATCATCGCCATTGCGCTCACGCTCGTTGCCGTGTTCGTGCCGCTGGCGTTCATGTCGGGTCTGACGGGCCAGTTCTACAAGCAGTTCGCGATGACCATCGCGATCTCGACGGTGATCTCGGCGTTCAACTCGCTTACGCTCTCGCCGGCCATGGCAGCCTTGCTGCTCAAGGACCATCACGCGCAGCCGGACTGGCTCACGCGCCAGATGAACCGATATCTCGGCCGCTTTTTTGCCGTGTTCAACCGGGTGTTCCATCGCGGCTCGGAGAAGTACGGCCAGGGCGTGACCCGCGCGGTCGGCCGCAAGGCGCTCATGATGGCAATCTTCGCGGTGCTCATCGGTGTGACGATGCTGCTCGGCAAAGTGGTTCCGGGCGGCTTCGTGCCGGCGCAGGACAAGGAGTATCTGGTCGCGTTCGCCCAGTTGCCCAACGGCGCGTCGCTCGACCGCACCGACAAGGTGATCCGCGACATGACGGACATCGCGCTGAAGACGCCCGGCGTAAGAAGCGCGGTGGCCTTCCCCGGCCTGTCGGTCAACGGCTTCACCAACTCGTCGTCCGCCGGTATCGTGTTCGTCATGCTCGAGCCCTTTGCCAAGCGTCACGACAAGACGCTCGCGGCAGCCGCCATCGCGGACAAGCTCAATGCCGAGTACTCGAAGAACAAGGATTCGTTCATCGCCGTGTTCCCGCCCCCGCCGGTGATGGGCCTCGGTACGCTCGGCGGCTTCAAGCTGCAGATCGAAGACCGCGGCGCGCTCGGTTACGAAGCGCTGAACGACGCCACGCAGGCCTTCATCAAGAAGGCGTCGCAGACGAAGGAGCTCGGTCCGACGTTCTCGTCGTACCAGATCAACGTGCCGCAGCTCAACGTGGACCTCGATCGCGTGAAGGCCAAGCAGCTCGGCGTGCCGATCACGGACGTGTTCGACACGATGCAGATCTATCTTGGCTCGCTGTACGTGAACGACTTCAACAAGTTCGGCCGCGTGTATCAGGTCCGTGTGCAGGCAGACGCGCCGTTCCGCGCCCATGCCGAAGACATTGGCCTGCTCAAGACGCGCAATGCGAATGGCGACATGGTGCCGCTCTCCTCGCTGGTGAAGGTCTCGCCGACCTACGGTCCGGAAATGGTGGTGCGCTACAACGGCTACACCGCGGCCGACATCAACGGCGGCCCGGCCCCGGGATACTCGTCGGGTCAGGCGCAGGCGGCCGTGGAACGCATTGCGGCCGAAACGCTGCCGCGCGGCGTGAAGTTCGAATGGACCGACCTCACGTACCAGCAGATTCTCGCGGGCAATTCGGCGCTGTGGGTGTTCCCGATCTCGGTGCTGCTGGTGTTCCTGGTGCTCGCCGCGCAGTACGAGAGTCTCACGCTGCCGCTCGCCGTGATCATGATCGTGCCGATGAGCATCATGTCGGCGCTGTTCGGGGTGTGGCTCACCAATGGCGACAACAACATCTTCACGCAGATTGGCCTGATGGTGCTGGTGGGGCTATCCGCGAAGAACGCGATCCTGATCGTGGAATTTGCACGGGAGCTGGAAATGCAGGGCCGCTCGGCCGTGGCCGCGGCCATCGAGGCGAGCCGGCTGCGTCTGCGCCCGATCCTGATGACGTCCATCGCGTTCATCATGGGCGTGGTGCCGCTGGTGATGTCGACGGGCGCTGGCTCGGAAATGCGCCACGCCATGGGTATCGCGGTGTTCTTCGGCATGATCGGCGTGACGGGTTTCGGCCTGTTGCTCACACCGGTGTTCTACGTGCTGTTGCGCGCGCTCGCCGGCAAGAAGCCGCTGCATAGCGCGCACGCGTCGACCATGCCCGCCAACGTCAAGGCCGAAGTCTGAAGGATGTCTATCATGCAACCGCAATCGATCAAACGCAGCCTGGGTGTCCCGGGTATGCTCGCCACGCTGCTCGTGGTGGCGGGCTGCTCGATGGCCCCGGCGTACCAAGTGCCCGAGGTGACCGACAAGGGAACGCCGACGGCCTTCAAGGAAGCCGCGTTGCCGGCCAATCAGGCCGGCACCTGGAAGACCGCCGAGCCGTCGGAAGCGACGGAGCGCGGCGAATGGTGGAAAGTGTTCGGCGACCCGACGCTCGACAAGCTCGAAGCCGACGCGCTCGCGGCCAATCAGAGCCTGAAGGCGGCTGCCGCCCGCGTGCAGGAAGCGCGCGGCGTGCAGCGTCAGGCCCGCGCCGCGCTCTTCCCGACGCTCGACGCCAGCTTCGGGCCGACGCGCCAGAAAGTCTCGCCGGCTTCACAACTGCAGCCGGATGGCACGAACATCGCGCCGTACACGCTGTGGCGCGCGCAGGCCGGCGTCGGCTACGAGGTCGATCTGTTCGGCCGTGTCTCCGACAGCGTGGCGGCGGCCCGCGCCGACGCCGAGCAAAGCGAAGCGCTGTACCGTTCGGTGCAGCTCGCGCTGCAGGCCGACGTCGCGCAGAACTACTTCAACCTGCGCCAGCTCGACGCCGAGCAGGCGTTGTACACGCAGACCGTGAAGTTGCGCGAGGAAGCGCTCAAGCTCGTGCAGCGGCGTTTCACCGAAGGCGACATCGGTGAGCTCGACGTGGCGCGCGCCAAGGCCGAACTGGCCACGGCACAGTCCGACGCGCTGGCCATCGCGCGCCTGCGCGCCGCTTCCGAGCATAGCCTCGCGATTCTGCTCGGCAAGACGCCGGCGGAGTTCACGTTCGAGCCCGCGCCGCTCGCGCCGGTCAACGTTCGCATTCCGGCGGGGCTGCCGTCGGCGCTGCTCGAACGGCGTCCGGACATCGCCGCCGCCGAGCGCGCCATGGCGGCAGCGAACGCGCGCATCGGCGTGGCGAAGGCGGCGTTCTTCCCGTCGATCTCGCTGACGGGTTCGGGCGGGTTCGAAGCGGCCACGCTCGGCGATCTGTTCAACTGGTCGAGCCGCACGTTCCTGCTCGGGCCGGCCGTGGGCGGTCTGCTCTCGCTGCCGATCTTCGACGGCGGGGCGCGCAGCGGCAACCTGGTGCGCGCCCGTGCTCAGTACGAAGAAGATGTCGCGAACTATCGCCAGCAGGTGCTCGTTGCGTTCCGCGAGGTCGAGGACAACCTGTCGAACCTGCGTCTGCTCGACGAGCAAACCCGCGCGCAGGACGATGCGGTGAGATCGTCGCGCCGCGCCGCGCAGCTCTCGCGCACGCAGTACCAGGAAGGCTCGATCGCCTATCTCGACGTCATCGACGCCGAGCGCACCGTGCTGCAGGCGCAGCGCAACGCCGTGCAGTTGGCCGGCGCACAGGCGGTGTCGACGGTCAACCTGATCCGCGCGCTCGGCGGTGGCTGGGGCGATGTGCCGGCCGCGAAGCCGAACGGTGCGCCCACGGCCAGCGCGAACGCCGCCAACCCCACGGTGGCGGCACGATAACGCAAAGCGAGGGCGGCGCCGGGCGTCCGGCCCGTCCTCGGTAGTGAATGCATCGGGCCGGCGGCCACTCGTCATCCCCAAGCCGAGCGACGCGCCGACCTGCCCCCGACGCGCGTCATGCGTGCCGCCGGTCTCGATGCACCCTAGCTCCGATAAGGAGCGCACAGGCTTCTTCCCTGCGTCCCTGCTTGCCCGGCGCATGCCCGCGTCCCACGACACCGGGCATGTCCGGGCGTTTTTTTATCCGGCAATGGTAGGATGGCAGCACGGTTTTCGCCGCACCCCGGCTCGGGGCGCCTGCATGCGGAAATCGTCGCTGGCCAGTCATCTCGAGTGCTTTGCCCGCGTTCGGTCGCTTCGACCCTACGATAAGGAGTGCAAACAATGAAGATGCGCAAAACGTTGTCGCTTTGCCTCGCCGCCGGTCTGGCGGTCTCCTCCACTCTCGTGTTCGCACAAGGCGGACCGCCGCCCCAGGGCGGCCCGGGCGGCTCGGAAGGCCCCGGCGCCGGCGGTCCTCCGGGGCAGCGCCCTGGCGGTCCGCATGGCGGACCTCCCGGCCACGGCCCGCAACACCCGCAACACGGCGCGCCCAAGGCGCAGCACGGCGGCCCGCCGCCGCGCGGCAATGCGGGTCCTGCACCGGACACGTGGCAGCATCCCGAATGGCGCCGTGGCGAGCGCGTGCCGCAGCAGTATCGCGACCGGCAATACGTCGTCGACGACTATCGACAATATCGCCTGAACCCGCCACCGCGCGGCTATCACTGGGTGGGCGTCGGCGGTGACTTCCTGCTCGTGGCTATCGGCACGGGCGTGATTTCACAAATCGTGCTTGGCAGCCAACGCTGAGCCACGCCGCGCCCACGCGATCGTCGGCAGTTCCTTCTGACTGGCCAGCCATGCGGCAGGGTCTCGCCCCTGCCGCATGCGCCCCGTCTCCCCCCGCTACGCCACTCCGTCACTCCGCCACCAGGCGCCGCTACAACGCTAGCAAGGTTCGCGCCCCGTCCGTCCCGTTTTCTGAAATTTGCTGCGCCCTCTCCCCGCCACGCTGATCGCGATGCTGTTTTCGCTGCGGCGCAACACTAAAATCACGCCTCGTGCCCTCCCAATCCATCGATATACGATATATCATGCACAAAATATCAAACGAATGCCCCGATTCGGTGCACTCGGTGGAGCGGACGACATGGCAATGACACAACAAGACGTGAGGCAATGGTTGACGGGCTTTCTGCCCGCCGTAGTCGCCGTGCACTGGCGAGAGCGCCTGCGCGCCGGCGTCGGCGCCCTGTGCGGTATCGCGCTGACGGGCGGCCTGATGCTCTGGCTGCTTGGCCCTGCAACCTATATTCCGTGGCTGGTGGCCCCGATGGGCGCATCAGCCGTTCTGCTCTTCGGTGTGCCCGCCAGTCCTCTCGCCCAGCCGTGGTCCATCGTCGGGGGCAATCTGATTGCGGCCGTGGTGGGGGTGACGTGTGCGACCTACATTCCGTCGCCGGTCATCGCGTCGGCCGCCGCCGTCGGCGTGTCCATCGCGCTGATGTTCACCCTGCGCTGCGTGCACCCGCCTTCGGGCGCGGTCGCCTTGACGGCCGTGCTCGGTGGGCCCGCCGTGCATGCGCTCGGCTACGGCTTTGTCCTCGAGCCGATCGCCGTGCAGACGGTCGTGCTGCTGGGCGCGGCGATCGGCTATCACGCGCTCACCGGTCACCGCTATCCGCATGCGGCGCGCGCGCAGACGACGCCGGTGCGCCCGGTCAACCCGTCGGCCATTCCGGTCACGACCGCGGACGCCGAAAAGGCACTCGCGCGTCGCAGCGAACTGCTCGACATTTCCCCGGACGACCTCGCCAGTCTGCTGCGCGACACACAGCGCGAAGCATACGCACGCCGTGCCCGCGAGCTCACGTGTGCCGACGTGATGGCCCCGCCGCTGGCCAAAGTGCATGCGCATGAGGAAGCGCCGGCTGCCTGGCGCCTGCTGCAGCGGCACGGTCTGGACGCGCTGCCCGTCGTCGACGGCGACGCTCGGGTCATCGGACTGGTGACGCGTCACGATTTGCACGCGCGCCGGGCGCGTCGTCAGCGCTGGCCGCGCTTCGGCCTGGCGGCAAGGCCGCGCCCGGCGGTGCGCGACGTCATGCAGGGGGAACTCAAGACGGCAACGGCGGGCATGCCGCTGTCCGAAGCCGTCGCGCTGCTGATGGCGCAACGCCACGGCACCCTGCCCGTGCTCGATGACGCCGCGCGGCTCGTCGGTCTCGTCACACACGCCGAAGTGCTGCGCCGGGTCGTTACCGCCTGAACCCGCCGCGGGCGCCCGCACCGGGCGCCCTGCCGCGGCGTTCGCATTCACGCCCGCGGTGGCTTCGCCCCGCCGCGCCCCCTCGAAGCGCTCCGCTCGTTCTCCCTTCCCTCGTTCTCCCTTCCCGCATTGTCAGCCCCGGCTCGTTCTGCAAGAATGGCGGCGTTCTGACGCATCACGCCATATCGCTTCGATCTGCGAAATAACGCTCGCCCCGGGGGAAATCGTGGAACAGATCACATTCAAGCAGTGTTTCAGAGGCGCATGGCGCGACGGCTTCAACGCCCTGCGCAATCGTCCCATCCTGTGTCTGTCGGTTGCCGTCATCGTACTGGTGATGTTCGCGCTCGGCGTCTCGCTCAGGTCGCTTGCCGCCACGATGGCGCACGACGGCGTCGCGGCGGGCCCTCGCATTCGCGTGGGCCTCGTCTCGTTCGCCGTGATGATCGTAAACGTCGTGGCGTTCTCCGTGCTGGCGCTCCACATCTTCCGATATGTGATCCTCGGGCCGGAAGCCGCACGCGCAGCCCGCTGGTACGGCCGCGATCTCTGGCGATATCTGTGGACGTCGATCCAGATTTTCGTGAGCATCGCCGTCGTGTGGATCGTCCTGTCGGTGCTCGCGGTGCTCGCCCTGCGCGCCATGGGACACGGCAGTTCGTTTGCCTTGCTCGGCACCTTTTTCGTGCTGCTGTTCTGTGCGCTGATATACGCGCTCGTGCGCGTGCAGCTGATCTACGGGCAAATCGGCGCGGGCCGCAGCAAGCGCTGGCGCGCCGCCTGGCACGACTCGCGCGGGCATTTCTGGGCGATGTTCGGCACGACGTTCGTTTCGGTGCTCCCGCTCGTGGCCGTCGGCATCGTGCTCACGGTGCTCTTCCGCCTGGTTCTCGCCGTCGCGCCAGACGCCACGGTGGTGGTCCTCGGCTCGCTGATTCTGCAAACGCTGCTGTCTGTCGCATGGATCGCGGTGGCCATCGGCAGCGCGGCATGGGTGTACCGGCGTTTTGCCAACGAGTTGCTGCAACTCGACGGCGCCCCCGACGACGTCTGAATCGCTGTGCCGGCGTCGCCAGACGCAAAAACGGCCCGCACTGCATTGGCAGCGCGGGCCGCTCATCCATCACGGGGCCGGCGATCGGCCGGCGCGATCAGCGATCAGGCGGCGTTCGCCTCGGCCGGACTGGCCAGCTCGCCGTAGCGGGCATACTCGCCGAGCCCGTCAGGCCATTGCGTGAGCACTTCGAATCCCGTCTCGGTCACCGCCACCATATGCTCCCATTGCGCCGAGAGCGAACGGTCGCGCGTGACGACCGTCCAGCCATCGGCCAACTGCTTCGTGTCGGGTTTGCCCACGTTGACCATCGGCTCGATGGTGAAGATCATGCCCGGCTTGAGCGTGAGCCCCGTACCCGGGCGTCCGTAGTGCAACACCTGCGGGTCGTCGTGATACGTCGTGCCGATGCCGTGTCCGCAATAGTCGCGCACGATGCTGAAGCCTTCGCGATGCGCGACCGTCTGGATCGCGTAACCCACGTCGCCGAGCGTCGCGCCGGGGCGCACCGCGCGAATGCCCGCGAGCATCGCTTCATAGGTCGTGTCGACGAGGCGCCTGGCAAGAATACTGGGCTTTCCGGCGAAGTACATGCGGCTAGTGTCGCCGAACCAGCCGTCCTTGATCAGGGCGACGTCGATATTCACGATGTCACCGTCGTGGAGCTTCTTCTCGCCGGGAATGCCGTGACACACGACGTGATTGACCGAGGTGCACACCGTCTTCGGATAGCCGTGATAGCCAATGTTCGCCGGAATCGCCTTGAGCTCGTTCACGATGAAGTCGTGGCAGAGACGATCGAGCTCGTCGGTCGTCACGCCGGGCTTGACGTACTCGCCGATCATGGCAAGCACCTGCGCGGCCATCTCCCCCGCGCGGCGCGACAGGGCGATTTCTTCTTTCGAGCGGATTACAACGCGTTCGCGCACCATTACGCCACCTTGTCGAATGCGGTGACGAGCGCACCGGCTGCGGGAGACACGGCGGCGTTGGCGTCGACCAGCGCACCGTCGGATTCGATGAGACGGCGGCAAATTTCGCCGTAGCTCAGCGACGGGTTGAGCTCGGCAAGCATGCCGACGCGCAGCCAATGCTCGGCCTGCGCGTTGATGGAGCGGCTCAGCGCCCCGCTGGTGTTACGCAGCGCGGCGTGCATCGGCTCCGAGATTTTGATGATTCCCATGATGCGAACCTGTTATATACAAAGTAACTACGAAACGTATATTAACAGGCCCGCGCGGGATTGTCTCGCCCAAGGTGCGCCACGGCGCTCGGCAATACTGCGGGACCGGGCCCCAGCGCCGTGCCGCTGCCCCGCCCCGCCCAGAGAGCTCAGGCCGTCTCCGGTACGGTCGCCGGGGTCTCCCGGCGGTGCATTCGCCACCAGATCAGCAGCGCCATGAACGCTTCGAGCGCCGCCACGATCCAGAGCCCGGCATTGAAACTCCCCGTCGCATCCTTGACCATGCCGAGCAGGTACGGTGAACCGAAGCCAGCCAGATTCGCGACCGAATTGATGAAGGCCACGCCCATCGCCGCAGCGCCGCCGGCGAGATAGGCGTTCGGCAACTGCCAGAAGACGGGAATCGCGCCCATGGTGCCCGATACCGCGACCACGAGGCACAGGAACGCCGCCACGCCATGACTTCCGGCGAACAGCCCCACGCCGGCCAGTCCGCACGCGCCCACGAACACCGGGATCGCGCAATGCACGCGCGCCTCGCGACGCTTGTCCGCACTGTAGCCGATGGCGATCTGGAAGATCGCCCCGAAGACGTACATCACCCCGACGAGCAGCCCGATGTGCAAAGGATTGGTCGGCCCCAGCGCACGAACGATGGTCGGCGCGAAGAACGACAGCGTCGCATTGGCGGCAACGATACCGAAGTAGATGCCGGTGAGCAGCCACAGCCTGGGGCTGCGCACCGCCTGCACAAAGCTGTGCTCGCGCTTGCCGGCGCTCTTCTGGTCGCGGTCGAGATCGGCTTGCAGCAGACGTTTCTCCGTCTCCGAGAGCCAGCTCGCCTGCGCGGGCCGGTCTACCAGAAACCACACTGCCAGCACGCCGGCGAGCACGGTCGGCACGCCCTCGAGCAAAAACAGCCACTGCCACCCCGCCCAGCCGTTGACGCCGTGCATGCCGTTGAGGATCGCGCCTGCGAGCGGCGCGCCCACGACCGACGACACCGCCGACGCGGAGATGAACCACGCGAACGCCTTGGCGCGCCGGTGCGCCGGGAACCAGAACGTCAGGTAGAGCAGCACGCCCGGCTGGAACCCCGCTTCGAATGCCCCGAGCAGGAAGCGCATGACGTAGAAGTACACGGGCGAATGCGTGAACATCATGAGCACGCATATCGTCCCCCAGCCGAGCGCGATGCGCGCGAGCGTGCGGCGCGCGCCAATGCGCAGCAACAGCCAGTTGCTCGGGATCTCGAGGAAGAAATACCCGAGAAAGAAGATGCCCGCGCCGATGCCGTAGACGGTCTCGCTGAAGCCGAGGTCCTGCTGCATCTGCAGCTTCGCGAAGCCGACGTTCACGCGGTCGATCCACGCGAGCATCCACAGCACGAAGATGAAGGGAATGATCCGCCACATGATCTTTCTGTAGATGGGATCGAGCATTGGCTGCTGCGCGTCCTGCATGCGTGATGGTGGCTGTTGAGTCATGTCGTCTCCTCCCTGAACGGGCGTGCCTGGCCGAGGCGCATCGCCCGAAGCAGGGCCCGGCAAGCGGCGGGCACCGGCCCGATGACCGGGATCGAGAATCGCTCGCCCAGCGCCTGCGCCGCCTCGCCCAGCGGTCCGCCGCCGATCACGACGGCTTGCGCGCCGTCGGCCTCGATACAGGCCTGCACGGCGCCCGCGAGACTCGACTCCAGCTGCGCCGGCGCGTCGCCCAATGCGAGCGGATCGCCTGTGGTGAATCGCGCGCCGGTGAAGTGGGCGCCGAGCCCCAGCTTACGCACGTTCGCGGCGATCGAATCGGCGAGCCGCGGGGTCGTCGTCGCAATGCCGAAGCGTCGGCCGCCAGTGGCCGCCTCGCGCACCGAACTCGCGCCGATGCCCACGACCGGCACGTCGAGCCGTGCACGCAGCGCGTCGATGCCGGGGTCGCCGAACGCGCCCACGATGACGCCGTCGGCCAGCGCCGCCAGCGCAATGATCTGCGGATCGTTCACCGCCTCGGCCGCGATGGCGAGATCGTGCTCGTCGACGATCATCGGCGCGCCATGCGGCACGGTCGCGCCAACGACGCTCGGTGGCCCGGCCATCACGCTGGCGAAATACGTTCGGGCGATGCCGGCCATCATGTGCGTCGTCGCCGTCGACGTGTTGGGGTTGATGAGCAGAATACGGGTCATGGCTATGTCGGCGAATCAGGAAGCGGGTGTGACGGGGGCGCCGGCGGACGTTCTCGCGGCGTGCGTGTCATGGTCCGTTGCGGCCGACGTCTCGCGCCCGGCGTCGGCCTCGGGGCCGTCGATCGGCCTGCCGAACGTCTCCGGCGCGAACGTCAGCGCAAGAGCGAACACCGCATACATGGCCGCCATCATGCCGAACATGCCGCCAATGCCCGCGTGGTCGAAAACGCGTCCGGCGACCAGCGGCATGGCCGCGCCGGCCAGCGTGCCCAGCGCCAGAATGAACGCCGTGCCGAACGCACGCACTCGCGTGGGATAGAGCTCCGGCGCATAGATCCAGATGGACGTATTGAGCAGCAGCACGCAGAACTGGAAAGCGGCGCCAAACACGAGAATCAGTGGCTGCGACTTCGACAGGAAGCCGAAGCACAACCCGATCACGCAGGCCGCAATGGCGCCGAGCGTCAATACGCGCTTGCGCGGGAAGCGGAAGCCGAAATAGGACGCGGTGAGCGCACCGAGCAAGCTGCCCGATTGCATCACGATGGTGAACACGAAGCTCTTGCTGAGCGTGTAGCCCTGCGCCATGAGGATGGTGGGCATGAGCGTGAGCACGGAAATCTGGGCGCCATACGTCATGCACACGGCGATGCCCACGGCCACGGTGCGGCGCGCCAGCGGTCCGATGAACACCTCGCGCAGGCGCACCTTTTCCGCACGGTGCGCGCCGCCCGGCGCTTCGCTGAGATAGCGCTTCGCCCCGCCGGCGAACTTGCCGAGCTTGCCCGAGGCAAGGACGTTGAGTACGCGGTTGGCGTCTTCCACCCTGCCCTTCGAGAGCAGGAATCGCGGCGTCTCGGGAATGAAGCGGCGATACAGCAGCACGAAGAACGCCGGCAGCACCAGACAGCCGAACAGCCAGCGCCAGCTATCCGGCCCTGGGAAGAACGCGAAGACCGCGAGTCCGAATGCCGGCGCCAGCATATTGCCCAGTCCGCCGCCCGCGACGTTGATGGCGCCGACTGCCACACCGCGAAAGCGCGAGGAGCAGAACTCCGCGAGCATGGTGACGGCGATCGAGATTTCGCCGCCAAGGCCGAAGCCGACGATGAAACGCCCGGCCGCGAGCGTCGGATAGTTGGGCGCGAGCGCGCAGATCAGGGCGCCGAGCGTGAAGAGCATCAGGTTGATGCTCAGCATCGTGCGGCGTCCGTAGCGGTCCGCGATGTAGCCCGAGCCGAGCCGCCCGATCGCCGCCGCGCCGAACGTGAGCGTGTTGAGGAACCCGATCTGCGCGGCCGAGACGCCCCAGGACTCGCGCAGCAAAGGCCCGACGAGGCCGACGGCGTTCTGCTCGAAGACATCGAACAGCACGCCGAACAGGATCAGCGCCAGGATTTTCTTGTGCGACGGCGTCACGCCAATGTCGTCGAGCGCCCGCTCGAGCTGCTGCAGCCTGGGTTCCGACGAAGATACGACCACTTCTGCGCCCATCTTTGCACTCCCTGCGCCTGGAACGGCGCCTTGCGAACCATTGCGTCACCCAGCGTCGGATGAACATCCGTTTGTTAATATTTTTTCATATTATTTGTTATTGAAAATTATTTTTCATATCAGGAGTTAACCGGACACGACGCGGACATGATGCGGACATGATGCGGACACGCCACGCACATGACGCGCCGAACGTGGCGCGCCCTTGACCGGGCGGGGCGGTCAATGCGCGGAGATGTCGTGAGGGCGCAGAAAAGTCCGGCATCCGGCGGCCGGTATCCCGTCGGGCGCTGGATGCGCGGTCCATCCGGACTATGCGGACTATGCGGCCTATGCAGGCTATGCGATCAGGCGGTGCTCGGTGACGCTCGGGCGTGCGGTGTGCGCGTCTGCCCGGGCGGGCAGCGTGAGTCAGATTTCGTCGAGCGCGTCGTGGAGCGCTTCGACCAGACCGAGATGGCGGCGTCCCGGATTGCCGGCCAGCGTCATGACCTGCGTGACGATCAGGTGACACAGGCCGATGACGGCCGTGTGGTTATCGAGCACGCCGGGGCCCTGCACGTCGCACTGCAGCCACCACTTCGCGGGCGTTTTACCCCCAGCATTGCGCTCAGTGATGTAGACGAGATTCGGGCACGCTTTGGCGAGCTGGGCGACGACGGCCGGCATCTGTCGCACACGGCGACGCAAGGCAAAGACGATCACGAGATCGTTCTCGCCAATGCCCGCGAGATGTTCGCCCAGCGTCTCTCCCGCACCGGGAATGACCTGCGCGCTCGGGACGATTTGCAGCAACTGCCAGCGCAGATACATCGCGAGCGGCAGGCTCGAGCGGAAGCCAACGACCCAGACTTTGCGCGCGGCCAGAACAGCCGAGGCGATTTGCTCGATTTCGGTGGACGAAAGCCGCCGATAGGTGGCGTCGATGTTGGCGAGGCTCTGTCGGCATTGCGCACCGACGAGGTCGTCGGCGGCAGTCCGTGCCGCGGACGGGGTGGCCGCCATCGCCAACGGCGAGCCGGCGCGCTGCTCGGAGCGCACATGCTTGCGCGCTTCGTCGAACGACTCGTAGCCCAGGCGCCTCACGAACCGGGTGACGGTAGCGTTCGAGACCTGCGCGAGTGTCGCAAGCTCGGACGCCGTGTATCCCGCCAGATCGCCCGGCAGATCGAGCACGAATTCCGCCAGCCGCCGCTCCGACGGCGAGAGTTGATCCAGTTGCTCTCGAATCCGGCCGACGAAAGACTTCTTCATATGCGATGCCATGAGCGATTTGCGTGGTTGGGGCGGGCTATTGTCGCGCGATTCCGCCCGATTGCGAAATCGCGGAGAACTCGGCGCCGAAAATTCGGTGCCGCCGCGCGGCGGACCGGAGCGAGGCCGGCGGCGCGCGGCGGCGCGCATGCGTTTGCGCCCGACGACGGGCTCGGGCGCGAAAAACGCGCATGCTCGCGCTTACGATGCCCCGGACGGCGCGACCTCCAGCGCCCGCGCCCGGCGCACGAAGGTGAGCGAGAGCAGCACGGCAGCGATCAGGAAGCCCGAGAGCGCCAGGAAAGAGCCGCCGTAGCCATGCGTCTCCTCCCTTAGCCAACCGACGATGTACGGCCCGAAGAAACCGGACGAGTTGCCGATCGACAGGATCAGGCCGAAACCGCCCGCTGCGGCGCGGCCCGTCAGGAAGGTCGACGGCACGGCCCAGAAGGTCGCGAGAAACCCGAATCCGCCAATGAGTGCCACCGTCAACCCGACCATCAGCACTCGCGGATCGCTGAACGCGCTGCTCACCGCGAGCGCCGCCGCGCCGAGCAGGCACGTTGCCACGACGTGCCCCACGCGCTGCCCGGTACGGTCCGAGCTGCGCGCCCAAAGCACCATGCCCACCGCGCTCACGAAGTTCGGGATTGCGCTCACGAGGCCCACCGTGACCGTATCGAGCCCGAACGACTTCAGGATCTGCGGCATCCAGTAGTACACGCCGTTTAGCCCGATGAGCCCGGTGAGGTACGTCAGCGAGAGCACGATCACGCGAAAATCGGTCAGCGATTGGCCGAGTGTCATGTGCCCCGCGCTCTCGATCTCCAAGCGCTCGGCGCGCAGCTCGGATTCGATCCATGCCTTCTCGTCGGCGTCGAGCCATGCGGCCTTCGTCGGCGAGTCGATCAGCATGCGCAGACAAAGCGCGCCGAGCACGAGCGCGGGAACGCCTTCGAGCAGGAACAACCATTGCCAGTGCTTGAGCCCTGCCACCCCCGAGAGCGACAGGATTGCACCGGAGAGCGGACCGCCGAACACGGCAGCAAGCGGCACGCCCAATAGAAACGTCGCGATGGCCTTCGCGCGCCAACGGGACGGAAACCACTGCGCCAGATAGATGAAGACGGCCGGCGAGAAACCGCCTTCGGCCACGCCCAGCAGAAAGCGCGCCGCCATCAGCTCGGCCGGGGTGCGGGCAAGCGCGCACACCATCGTCATGAAACCCCAGGCGATCATGATGGTCGCGAGCCAGCGCCGCGCCCCGAACTTCTGCAGCGCCAGGTTGCTGGGAATCTCGGAAATGCAATAGCCGAAGAAAAAGGCGCCGACGATCCAGCCGAAGCCGGTGGGCGTCAAACCGAGATCGCGGTTCATCGTGAGCGCGGCGAAGCTCACGTTGGTGCGATCGATGTAGTTCACGAGAAAGCAGATGCACAGGAACGGCAGGATGCGCCAGCCCACCTTGGTCATCGTGCGCTGCTCGAAGGCGGGGTCCGCGACGGCGTTCGTCGATAGGGCAGTCATGATTCGTCTCCTCATTGTCGTATGTTGGTTTGGCAACTCGCGCGCCCGTCAGTCCGCATCCGCCCGGCCGGGAACGAACGGGATGGCCTCCTCGATCGTTTCCCAGATGAAGCGTCCCGAAGGGCATTGCCGTTCCTCGACCACGTGCGAGACGAGGCCCGCCGCGCGCGAGATCACGGCGAAGCCGCGCATGATGTCCGTGGCAACGCCGATCTCGCCGAGCAGCGCGGCAACGGCGCCCGTCGCGTTGATCGTGATCGCCCGCCCGTACACGGCGTCGATCTCGCGCGAGAGCAACATCAGCGTTTCGATATGCGCGCCGGCCAGTTCGGGCTGCGCACGCGCGAGATCGAGCAGCTTGTAGGCACGCGGATCGACCGGCTTGTGCAGGTGATGGCCGAAACCCGGGATGGCCTTGCGGGCTTGCAGGTATTCGCGAGCGATGGCCGAGGCCTGCGCCTGTGGATCCGCCGCGTCGCGAACCCGGTCAATGAGTCGCGAGCAGTTCTCCATCGTGCCGACGAACTGGCTGCCCACCGCCAGCAGCCCTGCGGCCACGGCCCCCTGGAGGTTCTCCGGGGCGCTCATGTAGACGAGGCGCGTGGAGATCGAGCTCGGCGTGAGTCCGTGCTCCATCAGCACGACGAGCACTGCGTCGGCAATGCATACGTCGACGGGACGAATGGCGCGGCCCAGGATCTGCCGCAGCAGAACTTCAGTGAACGTCTTCTTTCCGATCAGTGTCTCGACGAGATCGGCGTCGCCGTAATGGAGTGACGTGTGCGTGTGCGCGCAAAGCCGCGTGACGGGGCCTTTGCGCTCGGACGGAATATCGGCTTTCATGGCTTCAAGGATTCAGGAGTTCAGGGGTTCGGGGGCATCAGAGTTTCGCGGCAGCCGCGCGCCCGGACAGGATCTGGTCGCGCACCGCGTTCTTCACGACCTTGCCCACGGACGATCGCGGCAAATCGTCGAAGAAATGGATGCGCTTGGGCGTGTGGACCGGGCCGAGCTTCTCTCGAACGAAGGCGCTCAGCTCGGTTTCGGTGGCCGCGCCGCCGGGCCGCAGTTGCACGCCGGCCTGCACGGCTTCGCCCCATACGTCGTCCGGCAGGCCGAACACCGTGCATTCGAAGACGCTCGGGTGCTGGCCCAGCACGTTTTCGACGTCGATCGGGTAGACGTTGAAGCCGCCGGTGATGATCACGTCGCGGATGCGGTCCTTCAGATGCAGGAAGCCGGCGGCGTCGAGATAGCCCCGATCGCCCGTGTGCAGCCAGCCGTCGATCAGCGTTTGCGCCGTTTTGTCGGGCAACTGCCAGTAGCCGGTCATGAGCAGGTCGCCGCGCGCGACGACTTCGCCGATTTCCCCGGGCGGCAGCCGCGTCCCGTCGGCGGACATGATGGCCACCTCCGAGAACCACGTGGCGCGGCCGACGGATGACCAGCGCGACGGATCGTCGAAATCTTCCGGGCGCATCGCCGTCAGGATCTGGGGCGCCTCGGTCTGCCCGTAGTGCGTGGCGAGCACGGGACCAAAGAAATCACGGGCTTCGCGAATCTTCTCCGGCGGCATGGGCGCGCCGCCATAGATGAGCAACCGCAGTTGCGGGAAGTCGCGACGCGAGACACCTGGCAAGCCCATGAGCTTGTAGATGAGCGTAGGCGGCATGAAGGCGATCGTGCCGCCTTTGTCGCGAAACGCGTCACGCACGCCGGGCGCGCCCGCCTGCGACGCAATGAGGAGGCACCCGCCCTGCGCGAGGGTGGGCAGGATGTACGTCGACGTTCCGTGCGTGATCGGCGCGGCGACGACGTAGCGATCGCGCTCTGTGAGCCCCCACGTCTGAATCTGGTTTGCGACGTTGGCCATCCACGCGCGATAGGGTTGCATCACGCCCTTGGGGATGCCGGTGGTGCCGCCGGTGAACTTGATCGCCTGCGTGGCACTGTCAGGCAGATCGACGATCCGCGGCGAAGCCCCGTCGTGCGCGGCGAGTAGCTGGCTCAGCAACGTGCCCTGCGTGCTGTTCGTGCGGTGGGTTGTGGCGGCCGCCGCCTCGCCGTCGCAGACGATGCGATATCCCGAGGCGTTCGCCACGAGACATTCGGATGCGACGTCCGTCACGACAATGCCCGGCGCTGTCGTATCGACGATTCGCTGAATTTCGGGTGCCGTGCTACGCGGGTTGAGCGGCACCCAGACTTTGCCGCTGGCCAGCGTGGCAAGCAGCGCGACGAGATGCGCCGTGCTATTGCCCGCGCAGATGGCCACGCGGCTTTGTGGCGACGGATCGATTGCCTGGAAGGCCGCGGCCAGCGCCGCTACGCTGCGCGCCAGGTCCCCGTAGCGAACGACGCCTTCAGGCGCGTCGATCGCGATATGGTCTGGCCAACGGCGCGCCGCGCGCCAGAAAAAATCAATGGGATACATGTGCCGAAATCCTCGAAGAGTGCACTCGGTTGACGTGCACGCAGTTTTCAATTGTTGGCGGCGACTGGTAGGCGATCGGTAGGCGATGGGTGGGCGATTGGTGGGCGATTGGCAGGCCCATCCCAGGACATTGACAAGCCCCTGCGCTTGGCGCGGGCCATGTGCCACCGTCGTCCCAACACCAGAGATTTTCCGCAGCCGCGCCGGGTGCGAGAAATCGAATCGTCCGGCAATCGGACGTTTTCCATGGGCGACGATGCATTCGCGGATCAGTGTTTTCCCTTGTTGATGAGCGACCTTGCATCGGTGATGGTGAACCGTCTTTTCATTCCGGCTTTTCTCATGCAGACGATCATCACCAATTCGAACGTTCATCAGGCGGACGTTTTGGACGACACCAAAAGCGCAGGCTTGCGGGCGTTGCGCCGCGGGCTCGACGTGCTGGCGGCCATCATCGAAGCGGGCGACACCGGGCTGCGCGTCGCCGAGATCGGACGTCGCTGCCAGTTGGAGCGCGCGACGATCTATCGAATCTTGCAAACGCTTGGGGAAGCGGGCTACATCGAACTGAGCGGACGTTATCGCTACGTCGCGGGTGAGACCGTTCGGCAATGGCGCGCCGAGAACGTGCTGACGCAATCGGTGATCGCCAGCAAGCTCGAGCCGGTGCTCGAACACGTCAGCGCCATCAGCGGGGATGCGGCGTTCGCCGTGGTGCGCGAAGGACGCATGTCGTCATGCATTGCGCGCCGGATCGGAAGCTATCCCGTCCAGGTGCTGGCAGTCGATGTGGGAACGCGCCAGCCGCTCGGCGCCGGCGCTGCGGGGTTGGCGTTATTGGCCGCGCTGCCCGACCACGAAGCGCAAGCCGTGATCGCGCAGCATGGCGATACCTTGTCGAGCTATGGCGGCTTGAACTGCGAGACGTTGCGTCTGCTCGTCAAGGCGTCGCGAGAGCGGGGGTGGTCGGTCGTGGGCAACCATGCGGCGAAGGGCGCCCTCGGCGTCGGCGTTGCCGTGTGTAACCGCCGCGCCTATCCGATCGCGGCGATCAGCGTGGCCGCGCCCACTGATCGAATGTCCCGGCAACGTCAAGCGTTTATCGTCGATGCCATCCGCTCTGCGCTACGGTCAGTTGGGGAAATGTGGGATTGAGACAGCGCGCCCGAGAAAACGAGTTGGCATCGGCAGGCGGGCTTGCGAGGGCGCCAATCGCGCGTCGCCCGGCTAAAACTCGCTTCGAGGCGCGTAGGAGCGCTCAGGGACACGTAGGGACACGTAGGGACACGTAGGGACGCGTACTAACTTATGCATCGAGGATACTCTCTGCGAGCGAACACCAGATGTGGTTGCGAAGCAAATGGAGCATGCAGATTGGACCATTGATCGCGCGAATCTACGGGGGGATGGATGCCTTCCGCTGACGTGCGCGCCGGGGACAGGGCCGCACAAATCGTTTGCCGGAAAAGGCCGGCACGGAAGCCGGAAGTTCGGGAGACAGACAGACGAAAACCGGCTCGATTTTTTGCCGGACTCAAATTTCATCCCGATGATTTTTAAGGGTCTTTTGGTGCGAGGAAGGGGACTCGAACCCCTACACCCTTGCGGGCGTCAGGACCTAAACCTGGTGCGTCTACCAATTTCGCCATCCTCGCAGCCCGTGGGCGCCGCGCACCTGGGTAAGGTACGACGCCCGGCATCGGGTCGACGGCATGCGTCCTGTCGGACATGAAAAGGGGCGACTCGTCGCCGCCCCGCTCGCATGCGTCAAAGCAGGCGAGCATTCTACACGAAGTGAATTTCACCGGCAATCCGCCAGCCCCACCCCGCAATGCTAGAATTCCCCCCAATTCATGGCATCTGCCCCGGTCGCGCGCCTGCGCCACCCGCTGTCGGGCATCTGACCAAACCGATATCCCATTCGCATGCAACCCCACGAGAACGCCGACGAGCACGCCGGCTCCCCCGACAGTCCCGCACAGGCCAACGTACAAGCCCACGAGTACTGTCGCCAGAAGGCTGGTCCTCCCGGTTCCGCCCTTTACTACGCCCTGCTGCAACTCCGGCCATCCAGGCGCGACGCGGCCTACGCCGTCCATGCCTTCTGCCAGGAAATTGCTGACATCCACTCGGCTGTCCACGACCCCGGCGTTGCCCACGCCAAGCTCGACTGGTGGCGCCAGGAGCTCGCTCGTCTCTTCGACGGCACGCCCGCGCACCCGGTCACGCGCGCGCTCGCGCCCGTGGTCAAGACGTTCGGTCTGTCGCGCGACGCCTTCGAAGCCGTCCTGCACGCCGCCGAGATGGACCTGTCACAAATGCGCTATCTGGATTTCGCCGGCCTCGATCACTACTGCGACGCCGCCGGCGGCGCGCCCGCCGAACTGGTCTCGCACGTCTACGGCTTCGACGACGCCCGGACTCCCGCCCTCGCCCGCGCTCTCGGTCACGCCATCACGCTCGGCCGACGTGTCACGGACGTGGGCGTCGACGCGCGCGCGGGATACGTCTATTTCCCCATCGACGAGCTGCAACGCTTCGGTGTCACCGCCGCCGACCTGCAGAACGGCAAGTACTCGCCCGCCTTCGTCGAGTTGATGAAGTTCCAGCACGCGCGCGCACGCCAGTCCATCGTCGAGGCCGCCGCCGCGATGCCCGGGCGCGACCGCCGCAAACAAAAACCATTGCTCGCGCTGGCTGCGCTGCAACTGGCGCTTCTCGACGAAGTCGCCGTCAGCGACTATCAGGTGCTCCATCAGCGCATCGACCTCACGCCGCTTCGGAAATTCTGGCGCGCCTGGCGAGCACGCTGAGCGGCTGCGGCGCGATAGCCGCGCGCTCGCAAGCGAGACCGATCACCCCCGCAGCACGTCCAGCGGCTGGAACGCCGCGCCGAGCACCGGCCGCGGGTCCATTCCCCACCATCGCTGCAATACGGTCGCGTAGACCTCGCGAAAGTCGACCGCGAAGGGCAAGTTGCCGTTGCCGTCCAGGCGATCCAGACGCGGCGCCTCGCCATACAGCCCGCCGCGCACCCCGCCGCCCGCGATGAAGTGCGGCGCGACCGTGCCGTGGTCGGTCCCGTTGCTCTGGTTCTCTCGCGGGCGGCGGCCGAACTCGGCATACGTCACGATCATCGTCGACTGCCATCGGCCCAACGCCGTGAGCCCCGCGCGCAACGCCATCATTCCCTGCGCCAATTGACGCAATAAACTGGCCTGCTGCCCCGGCTGGTTCTGATGCGTGTCGAAACCGTTGAGCGTCAGACGCAACACCGCCACGCCGCGTCCCGGCAGCGGCACGCCCGCAGGCGAGTCCGCCGCCGCAAGGACCTGCAGCGCCGTTTTCACCACATTGCCGAACGCACCCGGCGGCATCGGCGTCTTGAGCACATACTGCCCCTGGCGCGGGCGCAGCCCGTGCGCCGCCTTCACGATGTCGTTCTCGACACGCAGCACATGCGCCAATGCGGGATTGCTCGCCTGCGCCGCGTTCGCCGACGCCAGGCCCGCGTCGCGCAGAAACTGCGCCGGATTGGTCAAGGTCACCGCGCGGGCGCCGCCGGCGAGCGGTCCGGGTTCCGCGCTGCCGACGATCACGCCGTCAGCGTCGAATCCACTCGGGACCGCACGCTCGGCAAAGGCGCGAGACAGCCAGCCGTCGCGCAAATACTCGTCGGCACGCGAGGCGGTGTTCCATATTTCGATCGAGCGAAAGTGCGACAGATTCGGCTGCGGATACCCTACGCCCTGCACGATCGCCAACTCGTTCGCCTGCCACATCGGCATGAGCGCTCGCAGCTCCGGATGCAGGCCGCTGCGCTCGTCGAGCTGTATCACCTGCTCTCGCGTGATGCCGATGTTCGGCCTCAGAACGGCATAGAGCGGATCGCCATACGGGATGACGGTGTTCAGGCCGTCGTTGCCGCCCTTGAGCTCGATGAGGATGAGCAGGTTGTCGTAGCTGCCGCCATGTGGCGCCTGCGCGCCGGCAAGCGGCCGGGACAGGTCGCGCGCCGCCGCGAAGGCAGGCAATGGGGCGAGCCACGCCGCGCCCAGCCCGGCAGCAAACGTCAGAAAATCCCGTCGACGAAAATCACGCATCTCGCACCTCTTGCTGCTCGGCATTGACCCACACTGGCGAAGCACATGCGGCTCCTGTGCGCACACTCTCGCGCACTTTCCGCGTACTTTCCGGGCATTTTCCGCGCATTTTCCACTTACTTTCCGCTACTTCAATTGATACGCCGGATCCATCAACAACGCCTGCAAGTACGCCGCACTGCTGTCGCCGCTCGTGTGCGCCACCGCCGGGGCCAACGGCAGCACCGCCCGTTGCAGTGCCTCGCGCGAGGCGGCGTCGGGCACATCGACCGGCCCCAGCGCATACGGCTGCAGCCAGCGCGCGAGATCGAAGCGCACGCCAGCCACCGTTCCTGGCATGGCCCGCGGCGCGCGCACGGCCGAGCCCTGCACTCCGGCGCGCGTGGACATCGCCGGGCCCATCGTTGCCGGCCCGACCGCGTTGGCACGCTCCGTCGCGCGGAACATGCGCTCGACGAATTGCTTGCGCGCGAGCAGCGTCGTGCTGTCGATCCACGTGTCGCCGCCCGGCCAGCCCTTCACATTGGGTGGACGGAACAGGTCCTGCCCGAGCACACGCATCTGTTGCGCGAGCATTTGCGGGTCGTCGTAGCCGATGTCGAACTCGCGCACCGCGTCGGTCACGAACTCGGACGGCGATTTGACGAGCGCGCCTCGATTGCGGGCGTCCCAGAATGCCCGCGTGAGGAACAACGCGCGCAGGGCGACACGCACGTCATAGCCGCTCGCCCGGAACGCGCCGGCCACCTTCGCGGCCTGCACCGGCTCCGGCGTGGGCGAGACGAATTCACGCCACAACTTGGCCGTCACGAGCGCGGCGGTCTCGGGGCGCGCCAGCAAGATGTCGAGCACTTGATCGCCGTCGAAGTCGCCAGTGTGCCCGAGCACCGTTTTCGCGCCAGTGTCGTGTAGATTCGCGCGCCAGACGTATGTCATCGTCGGGCGATCGATGCTCCAGCCGGTGTACGCGCGCGCTGCCTCGCGCACGTCCTGCTCGCTGAAATGCCCTTCACCGAGCGTGAACAGCTCCATCACCTCGCGCGCGAAATTCTCGTTGGGTCGCCCCTTGCGACTGCCAGCGCCATCCAGATAGACGAGCATTGCCGGGTCCTTCGACACCGCGTGGAGCAGTGTGCCGAAGTTGCCTAGCGCGTTCGCCCGCAGCAGCACATTCTGCCGATACAGCGCGACCGGCTCGCGCACCTTGTCGTCGCTCGAGACGAAATGGTTGTGCCAGAACAGCGTCATGCGCTCGGTGAGCGGCGAAGGCGTGGTGGCCATCTCCTGCGCCCACCAGCCGGCGAGCGACGCGGCCATCCGGTTGCGTCGCTCGTTGAGCGCCCTGCGTTGCTCGTCGGTCATGTTCTTGACGGGCGCGCCATAGAGCGGCGGATCGTTCACCCACTCGGGCGGCATGGTCACCGCGGTGCGGCGGGTCTGGGAGAGCAGGCGGTCGACGGCCTGCGCGCGCGTGAGCCCGACGAAGGGCGCCAGTTCGCGCGCGTCGGGCGCGTAGCCCGTTCGCGTCAACAGGTAGCGCGCGTCGTCAGCGCCCAGCACGCGCGACGCCGGGTCAGGCGCGCGCCCTGCACCGCGTGGCGACGCCGCACGCGACTCGTGCGACGTCACGCCACGCCCTGCGGCGCGACCGGTGGAACCCGCGAAATCCGCGGCTACGCCACGCATGGGCGCCAGCCACGTTGCGGCGACAACGGCCGGGATGAGCGCAAGCCGTCCGATGCACCGCGCAGCAGTCGGATTTCGCCGACGGCGGGCGCAAAAAAAGCCAGCGTCGAGCGTTGCTGGCGGGGTTCGATTCGGCCTCATGAGACGCTCACGTCAAAGTGACATTACCGGCGTTTGGAGAGAAGCGATATTCGATGATGACGGTTCTCGCGAGCGGCAATCAGTGGGTGTACAGCTCACGCACGGCGTCCTGGATGTGCTGGCGCAGCAGGCGCCGGTCTTCGGCCGACATGTGGCCGTTGGGACGACGCGCCGGCGAGCTCGGCGATTCGTCGCCGCGGCGCTCGGCGGCGCCGGCATCGCTCGCGCCCTGGCCGCTCTTCGATGGATTGCGCGGCGACGGCGCGGGCGCATTGCGTTGGAGCTTCGGCGCACTCATGCCTTGCGACTGAGCACTGAAATGGGGGGCGGGACGGGCATACGTCACGCTCAGGTGCCCCCAGAGCATGATCCCCCCGACCAGTAGCGTCAACTCAGCAGCCCATCTCATCTTGTGCGTGTGTCCTTCATGCCGTGCAGCAAGTTTTCGCCCTGGCAGGGCTGCAAGTGTACCGACTGCCTATGGTCAGCGCACAAGCCGTAGGGTAAATTGTGTAACCCTTTGTAACCCGCTTTGGCGGCCTCCTCAGATCGCAACATTTCGGGCTAAGATACGTGGCATGGAAAACAAAAACTCTCCCAAAATTCTGGTTGTCGACGACGATCCGCGCCTGCGCGACCTGCTGCGTCGTTACCTCGGGGAACAGGGTTTCAATGTCTTTGTGGCAGAGAATGCCACGGCCATGAACAAGCTTTGGGTGCGCGAGCGTTTCGATCTGCTCGTGCTGGACCTGATGCTCCCCGGTGAAGACGGTCTGTCGATTTGTCGCCGCCTGCGTGGCGCCAATGACCGCACGCCGATCATCATGTTAACGGCCAAAGGCGAGGATGTCGACCGAATCGTCGGCCTCGAAATGGGCGCGGACGACTATCTGCCCAAGCCGTTCAATCCGCGCGAGCTCGTCGCCCGCATTCATGCCGTGCTGCGTCGCCAGGCGCCGCCCGAGCTCCCCGGTGCGCCCAGCGAAACGATGGAGACGTTCGAGTTCGGCGACTTCGCCTTGAATCTCGCTACGCGAACGCTCACCAAGAACGGCCAGGAAATCGCGCTCACCACGGGCGAGTTCTCGGTGCTCAAGGTCTTCGCGCGCCACCCGCGCCAGCCGCTCTCGCGCGAGAAGCTCATGGAACTGGCGCGCGGTCGGGAATACGAAGTGTTCGATCGCAGCCTCGACGTGCAGATCTCGCGTCTGCGCAAGCTCATCGAGCCGGACCCGGGCAGCCCTCGCTTCATTCAGACCGTCTGGGGCCTTGGTTACGTGTTCATCCCGGACGGCGGCGCGTGACCTGCGAGCCCCACGTCTCACGCAGCAAAACGATGCCGGGCGCAACACGTTCGCGTGACGTGCGCACCGGCCTCGCGACTTGCCCCGTGCCGCCTTTCCGGACGCAGCGCATCACCGATGTCGAGCGTTGCCCGCCGACGCTCGGGATCATCTCCGCGGTAGTACGCATCGCGCGTTAGACGGAGCCCCCCATGCATCCGATACGGATGGTACGCGGGCTGTTCGGCGGTCTCTTCTGGCGTACCTTTTTCCTCATCGCCCTGCTCATCGGCGTCAGCCTGGCCGCCTGGTATCAGAGCTTTCGCGTGATCGAGCGCGAACCGCGCGCACAGCGCGTGGCGCAGCAGCTCGTGTCGATCGTCAAGCTCACGCGCACGGCCCTGCTCTACTCGGAGCCCGACCTGCGCCGCGCGCTGCTGCAGGATCTGGAGAGCAACGAAGGGATTCGCGTGTACCCGCGCGAGCCGGCCGACAAAGTGGAAAAGCAGCCCGGCGGCGTGGTGCAAGACCTGATCGTGCGCGACGTTCAGCGGCGCCTCGGCACCGACACCGTGATCGCCGCCGCGGTCAACGAAATCCCCGCGATGTGGATCAGCTTCAAGATCGATGAGGACGACTATTGGGTCGCCATCGAGCAGGACCGCATCGACACGGCCACCGGCCTGCAGCTCTTCAGTTGGGGCACGTTCGCGCTGGCCCTCTCGCTGCTCGGCGCCGCCTTCATCACCGCCCTCGTGAACCGTCCGTTCGCGCGACTGGCCCACGCGGCGCGCGCCATTGGCGAGGGTCAGCGCCCGGACCCGTTGCCCGAGCGCGGCATGGGCGAGGCTGCTGAAGCCAACCGCAGCTTCAACCAGATGGTGCAGGAGCTCGAGCGGCTCGAGGCGGATCGCGCGCTCATGCTCGCCGGCATCTCGCACGACCTGCGTACACCGCTCGCCCGTCTGCGGCTGGAAACGGAAATGAGTCCGTCGGATGAATCGGTCAAGCGCGACATGATCAGCGACATCGAGCAGATGGACGAGATCATCGGCCGCTTCCTCGATTATGCCCGCCCCGCCTCGCGCACGATGCAGTCGCTCGATCTGTCCGACATTGCGCGCGAGACGGCCGCGGCGTTCGACGCCCGCGAAGATCTGAAGGTGACAGTCGAGCTCGCCGACAGCGCGCCCGTACTCGCCGAACGCACGGACCTCAAGCGCCTGCTCACGAACCTGATCGAGAACGCGCGCAAATACGGACGCGACCCACAAACGAACATCGCCAACGTCCTCATCTCGACGCGAGTGCTGGGTGAGCGCGTCGAGATGCGCGTGCGCGACACCGGTCCCGGCATTCCCGAAGACCAGCTCGCGCTCGTCTTCCGGCCGTTCTATCGCGTGGACACGGCGCGCACGAAGGCCGAAGGCACCGGACTCGGCATGGCGATCGTCCAGCGCATTGCCTCGCGCTACAAGGGCCACGCCTCGCTTCGCAATGTGCGCCCGGGAACCGGCCTTGAAATCATCGTGTCATTCCCGCTTGCTAAATAAGGGATGTGACGCGAAGCAAATTTGGCTATGCTCAAGGCTTGCCCGGCATTCGCCGGCGCCACACGAAATCCTATCGCGGGGATTTGATTTAACTATCCCCGGAATAAAAACAAACTATTGCTATCGGTACATCGATAGCGTATACTGCTTTAGTTGGCCGGGAACGAAAGTCCCCGGTCAGTTGCAGGTTGCGATGTACACATGGCATCCAACATTCACCGCATCTATTAAGGAGTAAATCGATGAAAACTGTCGGCGACAAACTCGAAGCGTTCTCGGTTCAAGCGGCCAAGCCTGGTTTCAACAACCACGAAGAAAACGGCCAGTCGGCTTTCGAAACGATCACCGAAGCCTCGTTCCCGGGCAAGTGGAAGATCATTTACTTCTACCCGAAGGACTTCACGTTCGTGTGCCCGACGGAGATCGTCGAGTTCGGCAAGCTGGCTCAGGACTTCGCAGACCGCGACGCCGTGCTGCTGGGCGGCTCGGGCGACAACGAATTCGTGAAGCTCGCATGGCGCCGTGAGCACAAGGACCTGAACAAGCTGAACCACTACTCGTTCGGCGACACCACGGGTGCCCTGATCGACCAGCTCGGCGTGCGCGACAAGGAAGCCGGTGTGGCCCTGCGTGCAACGTTCATCGTTGACCCGGACAACACCATCCAGCACGTTTCGGTGAACAACCTGAACGTCGGCCGCAACCCGCAGGAAATCCTGCGTATTCTGGACGGCCTGCAAACCGACGAACTTTGCCCGTGCAACCGCGCGGTCGGCGGTGCAACGCTGTAAGCGTCGTCTCGGAGCCCGCGCAAGCGGGCTTTTTCAGCCCCAAGCAATAGGAGAAATTTATGGAATTCCTCACCGCGATTAAGGCACAGATCCCTGACTACGCCAAGGACATTCGCCTGAACCTCGACGGCACGATCGCCCGCTCCTCGCTGGAGGGCAACGATGCCGTAGGTGTCGCCCTCGCCGCCGCCTTCGCGGCGAAGAGCCAGCCGATCGTCAAAGCGATCCGCGAAGCCGGCGTGCTGTCACCCGAAGAGCTGGAAGGCGCGTTGACCGCGGCAGCACTCATGGGCATGAACAACACGTGGTACCCGTATCTGGAGATGGCCGATAACGCTGATCTCAAGAACGAAAAGGCGCAACTGCGCATGAACGGCTACGCGACGCGCGGCGGCGTCGATCAGCGCCGCTTCGAGATGTACGCGCTTGCCGCGTCCATCGTCGGCAAGTGCCACTTCTGCGTGAAGTCGCACTACGCGCTGCTGGCGAACGAGCAAGGCATGAGCACCGCGCAACTGCGCGACGTCGGGCGCATCGCCGCCGTCATCAATGCGGCAGCCCAGGTGCTCGCCGCCGAAGCGGCGTAAGGGGGCGCCTAAGCGGGCCAGGCGCGGGGGCGCGCGTAGCAGCCACGGCCGCGATACCACGCGCAACAAAACAAAACGGCGCGGCGGGAACGATCCCCGCCGCGCCGTTTTTCGTTCCGGTCGTTCCGGTCGTTCCGATCGTCCGTGTCGTCCGCGTTGTCCGTGTCGTCCACATCGTCCGTATCGTCCATATCGTCCGTATCGTCCAGACCATGCGCGTCGATTGGCGCGCCCGAGCCCGACTACCCTTCCCTGGGGGCGCCGCACGCATGGGCGCCTCCGTCGTGCCGTCGCTCAGACGCCCACGAGCAACGCCGCCGCCTGCGCCTCGATTCCCTCCTGACGCCCGAGGTAGCCAAGTTTTTCGTTCGTCTTCGCTTTCACGTTGACCTGTCCGACGCTCACGCCCAGCGCGTCGGCGATCGACTGCGTCATGGCACCGATGTGCGGCGCGAGCTTCGGGGCCTGCGCGATCACCGTGCAATCCACGTTGACGACTTCATAGCCGTGCTCGCGCACGCGGCGCATCGCCTCCTTGAGCAGCACGACGCTGTTCGCGCCCTTGAAAGTGGGATCAGTATCGGGGAAATGCCGGCCGATGTCGCCCAACGCTGCGGCACCGAGCACGGCGTCGGTGATCGCGTGCAGCAGCACGTCGGCGTCGGAGTGGCCCAGCAGACCACGATCGAACGGAATGGTGACCCCGCCCATCACGAGCGGGCGGCCCGGCACGAGCGCATGCACGTCGTAGCCCTGTCCTATCCGGAGTCTGGGCAGGCGCCCCTCGCTGGATGGGGCGAGCGAGGCGCGGGAAGAATCAGCTTGATCAGTCATGAAGAATCGCCAGATGCGAAGAAAACGGTACAACGCAGACGTTGCCGGGCCGGCCTGAGGGCGTTGCCCTCACGCGGGCCTGGCGGTGCCGAGAAAAGCCTCGGCGAGTGCGAAGTCCTCGGGATAAGTCACCTTGAAATTGCGCAGGCTGCCGCGCACGAGCTTCGGCGCATGGCCGAGGCGCTCGATCGCGCTCGCTTCGTCGGTGACTTCGGCGCCGGCGGCAAGCGCGTCTTCCAGCGCATGACGCAGCATGCCGAGACGGAACATTTGCGGTGTCTGCGCTTGCCATAGCCCCTCGCGCGACTCGGTCGCCTGTACGGCCGCCAGCGCGCCCTTCTCGCGCGGCGGCTGCTCGCGCTTGAGCGTATCGGCCACCGGCAACGCGAGGATGCCGCCGACGGGATCGTCGCGCAGCGCTTCGACCAGCGCGCGAATCAGCGTGGGCGTGATGCCGGGGCGTGCCGCATCGTGCACGAGCACCCAGTCGCTGTCCTGCGCCCCGAACTCGGTAAGCGCCTGCAGGCCGCCGAGCACCGATGCGTGCCGCGACGGGCCGCCGCAGCGGCGCACCGCAAAGCGCAACGGGCCGAAGCGCCGGCCGTCGAAATGATTGTCGTCCGGGGCGAGCACCAGCACCGTCTGTGCGAACTCCGAACACGCGTCGAACGCCGCGAGCGCGTAGTGGAGCATGGCGCGTCCGCCCACGCTCCGGTATTGCTTGGGCACATCGGCCCCGGCGCGCACACCGGCGCCGGCGCACGGGATGACGGCAAAAAGTCGGTCGCTCACGATAAAACGCAGGTAAGGGTAAAGCGGGGATTTTATAATAGACGCTGACTGTCACGGGGCCCCATGTGGATGGAGCCCCGTGCTTTGCCATTTCTGCAACGCTTTTCCTATGTCATCCGCCAACGCCTTATCCCGTAATACCGTGCCCGTGCCGCTCGTGAAAGCGGGACAGCGTTATGCCTTCGCGGGCTCGCACGCGTCGAGCGACGCCTTGCTCATCGCCCGCTACTTCGAAGCAAACCGCGAGCGCGTACCGCTGCTGGCCGTCGTCTGCGCACAAGCGACCGACGCGCTGCGTCTGCAGCAGGAACTCAGGTGGTGCGCGCCCGAAGCCCGCGTGCGTTTGCTGCCCGACTGGGAAACGCTGCCTTACGACACGTTCTCGCCGCACCAGGATCTCGTCTCCGAGCGCCTGGCCACCTTGCACGACCTCGGCGAGAAGCGTTGCGACATCGTGCTCGTGCCCGCCACCACGGCGCTCTATCGCATGGCCCCGGCAAGCTTCATGGCGGCCTACACGTTCTTCTTCACGCAGGGCGAGCGCCTCGACGAAGCGCGTCTGAAGTCGCAACTCACGCTGGCCGGCTACGAGCACGTGAGCCAGGTCATGCGCCCGGGCGAATACTGCGTGCGCGGCGGTCTGATCGACCTCTTCCCCATGGGCTCGGCGCTGCCCTACCGCCTCGACCTGTTCGACGACACGGTCGACAGCATCCGCGCGTTCGACCCGGACACGCAGCGCAGCCTGTATCCGGTCAAGGAAGTGCGCCTGCTGCCCGGGCGCGAATTTCCGTTCGACGAGCCAGCCCGCACGGCCTTTCGCGGCCGCTGGCGCGAAGTGTTCGAAGGCGACCCGAGCCGCAGCCCGATCTACAAGGACATCGGCAGCGGCGTGCCCTCGGCGGGCATCGAATACTACCTGCCGCTGTTCTTCGAAGAGACGGCCACGCTTTTCCATTATCTGCCCGCCGACGCGCAACTGGTCTTCGTCGGCGATCTGGAAGCGGCGATTCACCGTTTCTGGAACGATACGCGCCAGCGCTACAACTTCCTGTCGCACGATCGCGAACGGCCGGTGCTGCCGCCCGAACAGCTATTCCTGCTCGATCAGGACTTCTTCGCGCTCGCCAAGCCTTTCGCGCGATTGACACTGCCGACGCCGGGCGACGGCTCCTGGGCGATCGCCCTGCCGCCGCTCGCAATCAACCGGCGCGCCGACGACCCGCTCGCGGCGCTGCGCGCGTATCTCGCCCGCACGCCCGCGCGCGTGCTGCTATGCGCGGACTCGGCAGGCCGGCGCGAAACGCTGCTGCAACTGCTGCACGACAACGATCTGCGACCGGCCACGGTCGAGTCGCTCGAGGACTTCCTCACGTCCGACGCGCGCTTTGCCATTGGCGTCGCGCCGCTCGCCGCGGGCTTCCTGCTGCCGACGGAAGACCTCGCGTTCATTACCGAGAACGAGCTCTACGAAGGCCTCGCGCGCCGAGCTGGCAGGCGCCGCCAGGAACAGGCGACGTCGGTCGACTCGATGGTGCGCGATCTTGCCGAGCTCAAGGTCGGCGACCCGGTCGTGCACAGCCAGCATGGCATTGGTCGCTATCAGGGTCTCGTGAGCATGGACCTCGGCGAAGGCGAGACCGAGTTCCTGCATCTCGAATACTCGGGCGACAGCAAGCTGTACGTGCCGGTCTCGCAGTTGCACCTGATCTCGCGCTACAGCGGCGCCGACCCCGACACCGCGCCGCTGCACTCGCTGGGCTCGGGACAGTGGGAGCGCGCCAAGCGCCGCGCGGCGCAGCAGATTCGCGACACCGCCGCCGAACTGCTCAATCTCTACGCCCGACGCGCCGCGCGCTCGGGGTATGCGTTCGAACTCTCGCCGCGCGACTACGAGAAGTTTGCCGACAGTTTCGGTTTCGAGGAGACGCCGGACCAGGCCGCCGCCATCGCGGCCGTGATGAGCGACATGACGAGCGGTCGCCCGATGGACCGTCTGGTGTGCGGCGACGTCGGTTTCGGCAAGACCGAAGTGGCGCTGCGCGCAGCTTTCATCGCCGTGCTCGACGGCAAGCAGGTGGCCCTGCTCGCGCCCACCACGCTGCTCGCCGAGCAGCACGCGCAGACCTTCTCGGATCGCTTCGCGGACTGGCCGGTGCGCATTGCGGAGCTCTCGCGCTTCAAGACGGCGAAGGAAGTCAATGCGAGCGTGAAGGCAATCAACGAAGGACAGGTGGACATCGTCATCGGCACGCACAAGCTGCTCTCGAACGACATCCAATTCCAGCGCCTGGGGCTCGTTATCATCGACGAGGAACATCGGTT
Source organism: Pandoraea sp. CB10b_02 (assembly GCF_002216225.1). Lineage (NCBI taxonomy): Bacteria > Pseudomonadati > Pseudomonadota > Betaproteobacteria > Burkholderiales > Burkholderiaceae > Pandoraea > Pandoraea sp. CB10b_02. Next base: position 80,923 of record NZ_NJGW02000001.1, on the reverse strand, counting down.
CGGCGTGCGTCAGAAGGAGGCGCTCAAGGCGCTGCGCGCCGAAGTGGACGTGCTCACGCTCACCGCCACGCCGATCCCGCGCACGCTGGGCATGGCGCTCGAAGGCCTGCGCGACTTTTCGGTCATCGCCACCGCGCCGCAAAAGCGCCTGGCGATCAAGACGTTCGTGCGGCGCGAGGAAGACGGCGTGATTCGCGAGGCCATGCTGCGCGAACTCAAGCGCGGCGGCCAGGTGTACTTCCTGCACAACGAGGTCGAGACCATCGAGAACCGCAAGGCGCAGCTCGAAGCCCTCGTGCCCGAAGCGCGCATCGTCGTCGCCCACGGGCAGATGCACGAGCGCGATCTGGAGCGCGTGATGCGCGATTTCGTCACGCAGCGCGCCAACGTGCTGCTGTGCACCACCATCATCGAGACCGGTATCGACGTGCCCACCGCCAACACGATCCTGATGCATCGCGCGGACAAGTTCGGTCTGGCGCAGTTGCACCAGTTGCGCGGCCGCGTGGGCCGCTCGCATCACCAGGCGTATGCGTATCTGCTCGTGCACGATCCGAAGGCGCTGACCAAGCAGGCGCAGCGACGCCTGGAAGCGATTCAGCAGATGGAAGAACTCGGCGCGGGGTTCTACCTCGCCATGCACGACCTGGAGATTCGCGGCGCGGGCGAAGTGCTCGGCGACAAGCAGTCGGGCGAAATTCACGAGATCGGCTTCCAGCTCTATACGGACATGCTGGCCGACGCCGTGAGCGCGCTCAAGGCCGGCCGTGAGCCGGACCTGACGGCGCCGCTGGCCGCCACGACCGAGATCAACCTGCACGTGCCGGCCATTTTGCCCAATGACTATTGCGGCGACGTTCAGGAGCGCCTCTCGCTCTACAAGCGGCTCGCCAACGGCACGCACGCCGACGCCATCGACACGATCCAGGAGGAGCTCGTCGATCGCTTCGGCAAGCTGCCGCAACAGGCGCAGGCTCTCATCGAGACGCATCGCCTGCGTCTGCTGGCCAAGCCGCTGGGCATCACGAAGATCGACGCGAGCGAGGAAGCGATCGCGCTGCAGTTCGAGCCGACACCGGCCGTCGACCCGATGCGCATCATCGAGCTCGTGCAGAAGCATCGTCACATCAAGCTCGCCGGTCAGGACAAGCTGCGCGTCGAGCTCAGGCACGCGCAGTTGAGCGATCGCGTGCGTGCCATCAAGGAGACCCTGCGCGCGCTGGGCTCGCCCGTGGCGCGCGCGGCGTGACGTCCATGCGCTCGTTCCCACGCGCGGCGAGCGGCCACAGACGGCCGCCCGCCGGTGTGCACCGCACCAATTTCGGCCGCCTCCCGATTTCCCGATTCCGGCGCACCGGGCAAACCCTTGCCCAGCCCGCCGATTCCCGCGAGGTAAGAAATGTTGTGTGAGCAACCTTTTACCTCTAAATTATTTTTGAGTACCATTTCCCAGACCATGTGACGCACATGACTGGCAGATTTCCGGAGATTCGAATGACAAGCGCTTCCCCCCAAGCCATCGCACCGCAGGCCGCCACAGAGGCCCAGCCGGCATCGCTCGACTGGATCACGAAGCTGGTGAGCATCGACACCACGAGCCGCGAGTCGAACCTCGGCCTGATCGAGACGGTACGCGATTCGCTCAAGGACGCCGGTGTGGAGCCGTGGCTGTCCTACGACGCCACCAAGCGCAAGGCCAACCTGTTCGTGACGCTGCCCGCCGCCGACGGCAATACGCAGGGCGGCATCGTCCTCTCGGGCCACACCGACGTGGTGCCGGTCGACGGCCAGGCCTGGGACACCGATCCGTTCAAACCCGTGGTGCGCGACGGCAACCTCTACGGCCGCGGCACGTGCGACATGAAGGGCTTCATCGGCTCGGTCATGACGATGCTGCCCGCCATGCGCGAGGCCAGGCTCAAGACGCCGTTCCACTTCGCGTTCTCCTATGACGAAGAAATCGGCTGCGTGGGCGCGCCGGTGATGCTCGCCGAGCTGCGCGAGCGCGGCATTCGCCCGGACGGCTGCATCGTGGGCGAGCCCACGAGCATGCGCGTGATCGTCGCGCACAAAGGCATCAACGCCTATCACTGCTGCGTGCGCGGCCACGCCGCGCACTCCTCGCTCACGCCCAAGGGCTCGAACGCCATCGAATACGCGGCGCGCCTTATCTGCTACATCCGCGATCTGGCCGATCACTTCAAGCAAAACGGCCCGTTCGACGAGCTCTTCGACGTGCCGTTCACCACGGCGCAGACAGGCACGATCTCGGGCGGCATTGCGCTCAACACGATTCCGGCCCTGTGCGAATTCGTCTTCGAGTACCGCAACCTGCCGGGCGTGGACGCCGAAGGCATCTTCCAGCGCATCCAGCAATACGCGACGCAAGAGCTCGTGCCGAAGATGCGCGAGGAGCATCCGGGCGCAGGCATCGAATTCAAGAAGATTGCCGCCGCGCCGGCGCTCGACGCCTCGGAGCAGGACGCCATCACGCAACTCGTGCGCGCGCTCACCAAGGACACCGACAAGCGCAAGGTCGCCTACGGCACCGAAGCGGGCCAGTTCCAGCTCGCGGGCGTGCCCTCGATCGTGTGCGGCCCGGGCAACATCGAGCAGGCGCACAAGCCCAACGAATTCGTGTCGCTCGAACAGATCGCGCAGTGCGAATCGTTCCTGCAAAAGCTCATTCGCAGCAACACGGTCGACGCCTGAGACGGGCCGCCATGCTCGCCTGCGACGCCAGCATGAAGACATGACGTTTGCCGGGCCGTATCCGCTTCGCGGGTGCGGCCCGTTGTCTTGGACGGCCGGTACGGCGCCGGGACACCGTTGTACGCAGTACCAGACGCCTGCAAAAGAATGGGCGCACAGGACAACCCCTTCGCAACATTACAAGCACACAACGCCAGACAGGTTTTGGAGATCTCGCCCATGAGCGCAAGCGCAGCCCCCAACGCGACGGCCCCTGCCGCCCGCACGTCCCCGCACGCCTGGCGTGTCATCGTATCGGCCTCGATCGGCAATGCGCTCGAGTGGTTCGATCTCGTGGTGTACGGCTTCTTCGCCGTGACCATCGCCAAGCTGTTCTTCCCGACCGGCAACGACACGGTGTCGCTGCTGCTCACGCTCGGCACGTTCGGCGTGTCGTTCTTCATGCGCCCGCTCGGCGCCATCGTGATCGGCGCCTATGCCGACCGCGCCGGGCGCAAGGCCGCCCTCACGCTCTCGATCGTGCTGATGATGGTTGGCACGCTGCTCATCGCGATCATGCCGACCTACGCCGCGATCGGCGTGCTCGCGCCGGTGGGCATCGTCATCGCGCGCATGGTGCAGGGCTTCTCGGCCGGCGGCGAGTTCGGCAGCGCCACGGCATTTCTTGCCGAGCACGCCCCGCAGCGGCGCGGCTTCTTCTCGAGCTGGCAGGTCGCCTCGCAAGGCCTCACCACGCTGCTGGCCGCCGGGTTCGGCGCGCTGCTCACGGGCAATCTGTCGCCCGAGGCGATGGCGTCCTGGGGTTGGCGCATCCCGTTCTTCTTCGGCCTGCTCATCGGCCCGGTCGCGTACTACATCCGCCGGCGCCTGGACGAGACGCCCGAGTTCCTCGACATCGAGCCCACGCAAAGCCCGCTGCGCGACACGTTCGCGAGCCAGAAGGAGCGCCTGCTGCTTGCCATCGGCGTCGTCGTAATGGCGACCGTGGCGACGTACCTGGTGCTCTACATGCCGACTTACGCCGTGAAGCAGCTCGGCCTGCCGTCCTCCGCGGCGTTCTCGGCGGTGCTGCTCACCGGTGTGGTGCAGCTGATCGTCGCGCCCATCGTCGGCCACTGGTCGGACACGCATGGCCGCATCAAGCCGATGCTCGCCGCGGCTGTCGCCCTGCTGATCCTTGTCTATCCGATGTTCCGCTATCTCGATGCGAATCCGACGTTCGCCTCGCTGATGGTGTTCCAGATCGTGCTCGGCCTGCTGATGACCACGTACTTCGGCGCACTGCCCGCACTGCTCACCGAGCTCTTCCCGGTGCAGGTGCGCACGACGGGCCTCTCGCTCGGCTACAACATCGCGGCGACCGTGTTCGGCGGCTTCGCGCCGTTTATCATTACGTGGCTCATCGGCGCGACCGGCAACAAGCTTGCCCCGAGCTTCTATCTGATTTTCGCCGCCGTGATCAGCATTACCGCGCTGCTGCGCAGCCGCACGCTCGGCCTGCGCTGAGGCCAGCGTGCGCTTTGCCCGCTGCGGCGCGGCAGGCGCGGCAAATCGCGATACGCCCATGCGATCGCGGTCCTATCAGTGGCGCCCTGCGCGACGTGTCGCGCAGGTGCTTTTCCGGAGCCCGGCTTGCGGGCCTTCATGACGGAGACAAGTTTCAAGTGACGCAATCGACCCCCGACCTGCACGCCGAGACCATCGACGGCCAGCCCGCGCCGACCCGGGACGCCATCGCGGCCCTGCACGAGACACTCAAGCGATACGTGCGCACCACGCCGGTGTTCACGCGCGGCGACTTCCCGACGCTGGGCGATACGCGCGTGACGTTCAAGTTCGAACTACTGCAGGCGTCCGGCACGTTCAAGGCGCGCGGCGCCTTCTCCAACCTGCTCTCGCTTGACGACGCCCAGCGCAGGGCCGGCGTGACGTGCGTGTCGGCGGGCAACCATGCCGTGGCCGTGGCTTACGCCGCGCAGGCGATGGGCGTGGCCGCCAAGACGGTGATGCTCAAGACGGCAAGCCCGGCGCGCTCGTCCCTGTGCCGCGAGTACGGTGCGGATCTGGTGCTCGCCGAGAACGTGCACGAGGCGTTCGACATCGTCAAGCGCGTGGAGCAGGACGAAGGCCGCTACTTCGTGCATCCGTTCAACGGCTACCGGACGGTGCTCGGCACGGCCACGCTCGGTTACGAGTGGGCCCGGCAGGCGCCGGAGCTCGATGCGGTGATCGTGCCCATCGGCGGCGGCGGACTGATCGCGGGCGTGGCAACGGCCTTCAAGCTGTTCGCGCCGCACGTGAAGGTCTACGGCGTGGAGCCCGCCGGCGCGGACGCCATGGCGCGGAGTTTCGCCGCCGGCGGCCCCATCAAGATGGGCCCGATGACGGGCATCGCCGACAGTCTGATGGCGCCGCACACGGAACGCTATAGCTACACGCTGTGCCGTCGCCATATCGACGAGCTGGTCACGGTGACCGACGACCAGATGCGCGCCGGCATGCTCACGTTGTTCCGCGAGTTGAAGCTCGCGGTCGAACCGGCGTGCGCGGCTGCGACCGCCGCCCTCATGGGGCCGTTGCGCGAGACGCTCCTCGGCAAGCGAGTGGGCGTGCTGCTGTGCGGGACGAACACCGACACGGCGACATTCCAGCGCCACATCGACGCCGCGCTCGCCGCGCAGGGCGGCCGCTGACACGCGCTCGCCGTTTCTCCACCATTGAGACCGTCCTCGCCGCTACTGCTGCTACTGCTGCTACTGCCACTACCGTCCAGCATGCCCCGCCCAGGTTCGCCCCGATGAGCGCCACCTCACCCTCGCCCGCCGTGCTCGTGCTCGACGCCGCGCAAGTCGCCGCGTTGATGCCGGTCGCCGACGCCATCCCCGTGATGTCGGACATGTTCGCCGCGCTCGCACGCGGCCAGATCCATCTGCCGCTGCGCCAGATCGTGCGCCCGCCCGAGGCGCTTGGCGCCAAGGGACTGCTGGGCATGATGCCCGCCTTCATCGGCGGCGGCGCGCCCGTCTACGGCGCCAAGGTCGGCACGTTCTTCCCGGGCAACAGCACGTTGGGCAAGGATCCGCACCAAGGCTGTGTCGTGCTCATGAGCGGCGAGACGGGCGAGCTGCTAGCCATCATGAACGCTGCGCAGATCACAGGCATTCGCACGGCGGCGGTGACCGGCCTGGCCACACGGCTGCTGGCCCGCCACGATGCGACGCGTCTTGCGCTCATCGGCGCCGGCCATCAGGCGCATTGGCATCTCGCGGCGCTGGTGGCGGCGCGGCCCCTGCGTCACGTGCGTGTGGCAAGCCGCTCGCTCGAGAGTGCGCAGCGATTCGTCGACGCCGTCCAGCCGCACTACGATGTCACGCTGGAGGCGGCAGGCAGTGTTCAGGACGCCGTGCGCGACGCCGACATCGTCGTCACGGTCACCAACGCGACGGACCCCGTGCTCGAGGCGAAATGGCTCGCACCGGGCACGCATGTGAACCTCGTGGGCAGCAGCACGCCGCGCCATCGCGAGGCCGACACGGCGCTCATGGCCCTGGGGCAGCTCTTCGTCGACCGGCGTGAATCGACGATCAACGAATCGGGCGACTATCTCGCCGCAGCCGCCGAAGGCCGGATCGGACCGGAGCACCTGCTCGCCGAACTCGGCGAGATCGTGGTGGGCGCGCATCCGGGGCGCACCGACGCGGCATCGGTCACGTTGTTCAAATCACTCGGCATGGGCGCGCAGGACGTGGCGCTTGCCGCCGCGTTGTATCAACGCGCACAGGACGCCGGCGCGGGCGCCCGCGTCGCAATCTGAGCCGGGGGGTGATCGGCGTCGGGCAGCCGCCCCCCGATGTCCGGATTCGTCCGGATCCGTCCGGTTCCGGTCTGCGCCCGGCCTGTCGCGATAACGCACGCGACCCTACGATGGGGCCATCGTCAACCGTCATACGGAGCCGCAAATGTCACAAGTCCCATCCCCCCGCACCGCCCTGCTGGTCATCGATGCGCAGGAGTCGTTTCGCCAGCGCCCGTTCTGGCGCGAGGACGACCTCGCGAGTTACTTCGAGCGCCAGCAGGCCCTCATCGACGGCGCCGTCGCCAGGGGCATTCCCGTGGTGCAGGTGTTCCACGTCTCGTCGGGTCCGTTCTCGCGCGAGTCGGGCTTCGTGCGCACGCTCGAGGAACTGCGCATCGCGCCGGCCGTCACCGTCGACAAGACGAGGCACAGCGCTCTCGCGGGCTCGACGCTCGGCGCCTGGCTGATCGAGCACGGCATCACTCGCCTGATCGTCTCAGGCATTCGCACCGAACAATGCTGCGAGACGACCACGCGGGCCGCGTCCGACGCCGGCTACGACGTCGACTTCGTGACCGAGGCCACACTCACGTTCCCGATGCGGCACCCCCGCACCGGCCGCGAACTGTCGGTGGAAGAACTCAAGGAGCGGACCGAAACGGTACTCGTCGATCGGTTCGCGCGCGTCGTCACGGTTGAGGAAGCGCTCGCCGCGGTGTAACGTCAAGGCTTGTCCGAAGGCGTCCTGCGGGCGCCTTGTCCGACCGACCGGATCTCGCCCATGCCGCGTCTGCAACCCGTCTACCTGCTGGTCATGCCCGATACGCTGCTGCTCGACGTCGCCGCGCCGGCAGAGGCCTTGCGCATCGCCAATCACCTGCAGAACGACGTGCGTTTCACGTTGCGCTATGTCGCAACGCGGCCCTCGATGGCGACGTCGATCGGGCTGCGGATCTCGCCGCTCGAAGTGCTGCCCGACGCACTGCCGGAGAACGCTTGGCTCGTGATCGCCGGCACGGTGGAAAAGCCGTTGCCGGTGTGGGGCGCCTCGGGCGAGGCGCCGGGCCGCGGCGAGTCGCCGGCGCTCGCGCAGGCGCGCGCGATCGCGTGGCTGCGCCGGGTCGTGGGGCCCACGCACCAGATCGCCTGCATTTGCACCGGCGCACTGCTCGCGGCGCGCGCCGGCCTGCTCGACGCGCGCCAGTGCACCACGCATCACAGCAGTTGCGACGAGCTGCGAGCACTTGCGCCCAGCGCGCGCGTCGCCGACAACCGGCTCTACGTGCGGGACGGCAACGTGTGGACCAGTGCCGGCGTGACGACGGGCCTCGACCTGATGCTCACGCTCATTGCCAATGCCACGAGCGCGGTATGTGCCGCGGCCATTGCGCGGCACATGGTGGTCTACGCGCGGCGCGCGGGCGCCGATCCGCAGTTGTCGCCATGGCTCGAAGGCCGCAACCATCTGCATCCGGCGCTGCATCGCGTTCAGGACGCCATGGCCGCCGAACCCGCCCGCGACTGGACGCTTGCCCTCATGGCGGAAATCGCCTGCACGAGCGAGCGCCACGTCACGCGTCTTTTCCGCGAGCACGCGGGCGTCGCGCCCATCGACTATCTGCATCGTCTGCGCATCGCCCTGGCGCGCGAGATGCTGGGCAACACGCGGCTCGATCTGGAGCGCATTGCCGAGCGCACCGGCTTTGGCTCCAGCCGCCACCTGCGCCGCGTGTGGCACAAGTTCGAAACGCTGCCGCCGAGTCAGGCCCGCCGCGCGCGCCCGGACGCGTAAGTGCCGCACCGCAACCCGGGTAGAATGTCGGTCGCCCGTATTCCGCAAGACTGCCATTTCATCATGACCCACGACCTTGTCATTCTCGGTGCGCCCGCCTCGTTGCCGGCGTCAGACGCGCTGCAGTCCGCCATTCGCGCACTGGTGCCCGGCGCCCCGGTTACGTTTTGCGCCGACACGCGCGCCCCGATCGCCCGCATTGCCGGCGTCACCGATTCTCCGGCGTTGCGCGCCGTGGCTGCAACCTTTGCACAGCAGCACCGGGTCGACGCCGTGCTGGTCGACAGCACGCGCCGTCTGGCGGACTTCAAGCTGGTCGCGATGGATATGGACTCGACGCTCATCACCATCGAGTGCATCGACGAAATCGCCGATTATTGCGGCCTGAAGGCGCAAGTCTCGGCCATTACCGAAGCGGCCATGCGCGGCGAGATCAAGGACTTCAACGAGAGCCTTACGCGCCGCGTGGCGCTGCTCAAGGGTCTGGAGGCCAATGCGCTCGAAAAGGTCTACGAGGAGCGCCTGCAACTCTCGCCCGGCGCGCAGACCATGCTGCGCGGCGTGCAGGCGCTGGGCCTGCGCACGCTGCTCGTCTCGGGCGGCTTCACGTTCTTCACCGATCGCCTGAAGGCGCGTCTGAATCTGGATGTCACGCGCGCCAACACGCTGGAAATCGTCGACGGCAGGCTCACCGGCCGCGTGCTCGGCGAGATCGTCAACGCCGAAGTGAAGGCGCGCACGGTCGCCGAAGTGGCGGCGCAGTTCGGTGCGACGCCCTCGCAAGCCATTGTCATGGGCGACGGCTCGAACGACCTGCAGATGATGGCGATTGCGGGACTGTCGGTGGCCTTCCGTGCGAAGCCGGTGGTGCGCGAGAAGGCCTCGGTGGCGTTCAACCACGTCGGCCTGGACGGCCTGCTATCGCTGTTCCGCGACGCCTGAGGCGACGTCACCCGGCGCCGTTGCGGTGCCGGGCGAATGCGTTTTGCCGCTTGGCGCGCACTGGCGGCGGCCGCTCAGGCGCCGCCGAGATGCGCCTTCAGGCTGGCTTCGATATCGGACTGCAGATCGCGCACGTCCTCCAGCCCCACATAGAAGCGCACGAGCGCGCCCTTGTGCGGCCATGTCGTGGCCGTGCGCATCGACGGCACGCGGTACGGCACGACCAGACTGTGTGCGCCGCCCCAACTGAAGCCGATCTTGAACAGACGCAGCGCCTCGATGAAGGCGTCGATCTGCGACTGTGCGTAGCGTTCGTGGAACACCACGGAGAACAGGCCGCCCGCGCCCGTGAAGTCGCGACGGAAGTTCCGATGCCCCGGGCAGTCCTCGAACGCGGGGTGCAGCACCGCCGCGATCTCGTCACGCGCACCCAGCCATGTCGCCAATGCCGTCGCCGCGCGGTCGTGCGCTTCGAAACGCAGTCGCATGCTCGGCAGGCTGCGCAGCACGAGGCTGCAATCGTCGGCCGACACCCCCACGCCCATGCGCATGCGTGCCTGCTTGAGGCGATGATGAATGTCGTCATCGACGGTCACGACCGAGCCCATCAGCACGTCGCTGCCGCCCGACTGGTATTTGGTCAGCGCCTGCACCGAGATGTCGACCTGATGCTCGAACGGGCGGAAGGCCAGCCCTGCCGAATAGGTGTTGTCGATGGCGGTGAGCACGCCGCGCTCGCGCGCCACGCGGGCAATCGCCGGCACGTCCTGCACTTCCATCGTGACCGAGCCCGGGGCTTCGAGCCAGATCAGTTTCGTGTTGGGCCGAATCAGCGCGCCGATGCCCTCGCCGATCATCGGGTCGTAGTAGCGCACCGTGATGCCGAACGACTCGGCGAGCCAGTCGCCGTGCTCGCGGTTCGGACCGTAGGCGTTGTCGGGCACGAGGACGTCGTCGCCGCTCTTGATCAGGCCGAAGTAGACGTTCGAGATTGCAGCCAGTCCCGACGGGAACAGCAGGCAGTGCCTGCCGCCTTCGAGCGAGGCCAGGCGACGCATGAGTTCCATCGACGTCGGCGTGGCGTGCAGTCCGTAGCGCCACTGACTGTCGTTCTTCCAGTCGAGCGAGCGCATGGCGGCCAGATCGGGAAAGACCACCGTCGAGGCGCGCGCGACCGGCACCGGCATGGCGGCGAAGCCGGCCGGGACTTGCGTGTCGGCGTGCAGGATGTTGGTTTGCCAGTGCCAGCCGTTGGCTTCCGGCGTATCGAAGGGCTTGCGGTTGTCTTGCGTCATCACGGCTCCGGAAAAACTGGGGCCGGCAAGAACGCCGGCCCCTCGGGAGTAAGTTACACGCGCTCGAACACGGCCGCAATGCCCTGCCCGCCGCCGATGCACATGGTCACCAGCGCGTAGCGGCCGCCAGTGCGCTGCAGTTCGTGCAGCGCCTTGACGGTGATGAGGGCCCCGGTCGCGCCGATCGGATGACCGAGCGAGATGCCCGAGCCATTCGGGTTGACCTTCGCGGGGTCGAAGCCGAGGTCGCGCGTCACGGCGCAAGCCTGCGCCGCGAACGCTTCGTTGGCTTCGACGACGTCGATGTCGTCGACTTTCAGACCCGCACGCGCGAGCGCCTGGCGCGAGGCCGGCACGGGGCCGATGCCCATGTAGTTCGGATCGACGCCGGCGTGCGCGTAGCTCACCAGCCGGGCGAGCGGCTTCGCGCCGCGGCGCTCGGCTTCGGCGCGCTCCATGAGAACGAGCGCCGCCGCCGCATCGTTCAGGCCCGAGGCATTGCCCGCCGTTACCGTGCCGTCCTTCTCGAACACCGGACGCAGCTTCGCCATGTCCGCGAGGCTCACGTCGGCGCGCACGTGCTCGTCGGTGGTGAACGCCACTTCGCCCTTCTTGGTCTTGAGCGTCACCGGCACGATCTGGTCGTTGAAGTAGCCGGCCGCCATCGCACGCGCGGCACGCTGGTGCGACTCCACCGCGAGACGGTCCTGATCCTCGCGCGTGATGCCCCACTTCCTTGCGATGTTCTCGGCTGTCACGCCCATGTGGATATTCGCGAACGGATCGTGCAGCGCCCCGAGCATCATGTCGACCAGGCGCGACTCGCCCATGCGCGTCCCCCAGCGGGCGCCCGGCATGATGTACGGCGCGCGGCTCATGCTCTCCGCACCGCCGGCCATGGCCACGTCCGCATCGCCCAGGAGGATCGACTGCGCGGCGCAGACGACCGCCTGCAGGCCCGAGCCGCACAGGCGGTTCACCGTCATGGCCGGCGCATGCTGGCTCACGCCGGCCTCGATGGACGCCACGCGCGCCAGATACATGTCCTTCGGTTCGGTATGGATGACGTTGCCGAACACCACGTGGCCGATGTCCTCGCCGCCCACGTTGGCGCGAGACATGGCTTCGCGCGCGACGATGGCGCCGAGCTGCGTCGGCGCGAAATCCTTCAGGCTGCCGCCAAAATCACCAATGGCAGTGCGCACACCGCTGACGATCACGACTTCTCGTTGCATGTCTCTTCTCCGGGTGGATTTGGATTGGCAACGAGTATACCGCCGCGGGGGTTACCGCGATGGCAGGGACTTTGGAGGGAAGCTTCGGTGACGCATGGCGGTGCGCCAAGGCGCCGCACCGGCAGACGATGGCAGATGACGGGCGCCGCGAGCGGCCCGTCACCCGCCCCCCGCCGGTGGGACTCGGGCCTCAGGCCGCGAGCGTGCGCAGCACCGCTTCGGCGCGCGGCACGGGGGCGACGGCGCCGTATCCGGTCGTGGACAGCGCTGCGCACACATTGGCGTAGCGCGCGGCGGCAAACGGATCATCGCCCAGCGCCAGTCGCGCGACGAAAGCGCCGCCGAAGCAGTCACCGGCGCCCGTCGCGTCGACCGCCTGCACCGGGTACGGCGCCACGATGCGTCGCTCGTCCGGCGTGGCCACGTAGCAGCCCTCGCGGCCCAGCTTGAGCGCGACGACTTTCACCCCGTAGGCGAGCAGCGCGTCGAGGATGGCGTCACGGTCTTCCAGGCCGGTGACGGCCGTCACGTCGTCCCAACTCGGCAGACATACGTCGGTCAGGCTGAACGCCTCGCGCATCGTCGCGCGCGCGCGTGCCAGCGGCCACAGCTTCAGGCGCAGATTGGTATCGAACGACACCTTGCCCCCGGCCGCGCGGATCTTCGACATTGCGTCGAACGCGGCATCGCAGGCGTTCACGCTGATCGCCAGGCTGATTCCGGACAGATGCAGGAACGAGGCGCCGGCGAGCGCGTCGCGCGGCAGGTCCTGAGCGCGATACCGGCTCGCCGCCGAGCCGGCGCGCAGATAGTCGAAGTGGTGGCCGTTCTCGTCGTGCGACACGAAATAGACGCCGGTCGGCGCCTGTGCGTCGACGCTCACGTAGCGCGTGTCGACATCCTCCTCGCGCCACAGATCGAGCAGCATGCGGCCGAACAGGTCGTCGCCCACGGCGCTCACGAAGCCCGTGCGAACGCCCTGACGGCGCGCGGCGATGGCGAAGTTCGACGTGTCGCCGCCGAAACCCTGCAGATACCGGCGCGGGTCGTCGGGCGACTGGTTGAATTCGACCATGGCTTCGCCCATGGCCAGGACTTGCGGAGTTTGCGAGCGGGCTTGCGTCATCGGTGCGGTCTTCGGAGCAATGGGGCTGGAGGGCCGAGGAGGCTGAACGGGCTGGAGAAACTGATTGAGCTTCGGAAATTGCGACTCAAGGATTTGCGAGCGCGCGCGGCAACCGCGCGCGCCGCGTGCATCAGACCACTTCGCCCCACAGGTCGTGGCCGTCGGCGCCGGTGAGCGTCACGTTCACGAACTCGCCGACCTTCAGGCGCTTCGCGGCCTTGGGCGTCGGCTCGATGTAGACCAGACCGTCGATTTCGGGGGCGTCTGCCGCCGAACGGGCAATGCCGCCGTCCTGATTGATTTCGTCGACGATCACCTGGATCGTCCGACCGACCTTGCGCTGCTGGCGCTCGGCCGAAATCGCTTCGGCCACCTCCATGAAGCGCGCGCGGCGCGCCTCGCGAACCTCGTCGGGCAACGCGCCCGGCAATTCGTTGGCCTTCGCGCCTTCGACCGGCGAGTAAGCGAAGCAGCCCACGCGATCGAGCTGTGCTTCGCGCAGGAAGTCCAGCAGATATTCGAATTCCGCTTCCGTCTCGCCGGGGAAGCCAGCGATGAACGTGCTGCGAATCGTCAGATCCGGGCACAGTCTGCGCCACGCCTGAATACGCTCGAGGTTCTTTTCGCCCGACGCGGGACGCTTCATGCGCTTGAGCACGTCCGGGTGCGCGTGCTGCAGCGGCACGTCGAGATACGGCAGGATGTGGCCCTCGGCCATCAGCGGAATGATTTCGTCGACGTGCGGATACGGATAGACGTAGTGCAGGCGCACCCACGCGCCATACTGCCTGGCCAACTCGCCGAGCGCCGTGACCAGTTCCGTCATGCGCGTCTTGAGCGGGCGGCCCGCCCAGAAACCGGTGCGGTACTTCACGTCGACGCCGTAGGCACTGGTGTCCTGCGAAATCACGAGCAGTTCCTTCACGCCCGCCTTGAACAGGTTCTCGGCTTCGAGCATCACCTCGGCGACCGGGCGCGACTCGAGATCGCCGCGCATCGACGGGATGATGCAGAACGTGCAGCGATGGTTGCAGCCTTCGGAAATCTTGAGATATGCGTAGTGACGCGGCGTGAGCTTGATGCCGGCCGGCGGCACGAGGTCGGTGAACGGATCGTGCGGCTTCGGCAAGTGCGTGTGCACGGCGCTCATCACTTCGCCCACGGCGTGCGGGCCTGTCACGGCGAGCACCTTCGGGTGGACTGCGCTCACGATGTCCTGGCCGGCGGCGTCCTTCTTCGCGCCAAGACAGCCCGTGACGATCACCTTGCCGTTTTCGGCGAGTGCCTCGCCGATGGCGTCGAGACTTTCCTGAACGGCGTCGTCGATAAAGCCGCAGGTATTGACCACGACGAGATCGGCGCCGTCATAGGTGCCGGCAATGTCGTAGCCTTCGGCGCGCAGTTGGGTCAGGATTTGCTCGGAATCGACCAGGGCCTTCGGGCAGCCGAGCGAAACGAAGCCGACCTTGGGGGTGCCGGCGGGCGATGGGCGGGACATGGGGCGAATCCTGATCTAGTGAATACGTGTAACGGTCGAACCGCGCATTTTACCTTGTTCGCCCGCGGTGCGTTCCAACATTCGTCGCGATGCGCGCCCCGGTCACATCGCAACGTTCCTGTCGGGGGAAGGCGGGCGTTCAGGGCTTCTTGTTCGGGTCCGTCCCGGGGGCGCCGGGGGCGCCAGGGAAAGGGAACGTGCTGAACATGTTCTTGGCCTGGCTCTGCATCTGCTCCTGCATCTGCACGAACAGATTCTTCGACTGCTCGATGTAGTTGGTCATCATGCCCTGCATCATCGGCGCCTGCATGTTCATGAACTGCGCCCAGACGTCCGGATTGAAGGCCGCGCCCTCGTAGATGCCCTTCGACTGATCGGCCAGTTTGTTCTGAATCTCGATGAACGTCTGGATGTTCTTCTCGAGGTACGTGCCCATCATGCCCTGCAGCGCGTGGCCGTAGAAGCGGATGATCTGGGCGAGCATGGCGCTCGAGAACATCGGGACACCGCCCGTTTCTTCTTCCAGAATGATCTGCAGCAGAATGCTGCGGGTCAGGTCCTCGCCCGTCTTGGCATCGACGACCTTGAACTCTTCGGTCTCGAGTACCAATTGCTTCACATCGGCAAGGGTGATGTACGTACTGGTCTGGGTATCGTACAGACGCCGGTTCGGATACTTTTTGATCAGGCGCTCGTCAGTCTTCTTGCTCGCGGTCATGCGGTGGGTTTCCTGCTTTTATGAAGGACTTCCCCGACCGGCGGTCGGGGTTAGTCACATATTATCGATTCTAGGACGTTTGCTGCCATGCGGCAAAGCCCTAACCCGCAACGGGGTGCGACTGCGAAATTCGGTCCGCGCCGGCCCCGTCACCGCTCAGCCCATGTGCAGGCCGCCATTGAGCGAGAAATCCGCGCCCGTCGAGAAGCCCGAGTCGTCCGAAGCCAGCCACGCCACGATCGACGCGATCTCGCCCGGCTCGCCCAGACGCTTGACCGGGATCGTCGCCACGATCTTGTCGAGCACGTCCTGGCGGATCGAGCGCACCATGTCCGTGCCGATATAGCCCGGCGACACGGTGTTGACCGTCACGCCCTTGGTCGCCACCTCCTGCGCCAGCGCCATCGTGAAGCCGTGAATGCCCGCCTTGGCCGTCGAGTAGTTCGTCTGACCGAACTGGCCCTTTTGGCCGTTGACCGACGAGATGTTGATGATGCGACCCCAGCCGCGCTCGCACATGCCGTCGATCACCTGCTTGGTGACGTTGAACAGGCTCGTGAGATTGGTGTCGATCACGGCGTCCCAGTCTTCGCGGGTCATCTTGCGAAACACCACGTCGCGCGTGATGCCGGCATTGTTGACCAGCACGTCGATCTCGCCGACTTCGGCCTTCACCTTGTCGAACGCCGCCTTGGTCGAATCCCAGTCGCCGACGTTGCCTTCGGACGCCACGAAGTCGAAGCCGAGCGCCTTCTGCTCTTCGAGCCACTTCACCCGGCGCGGCGAGTTCGGCCCGCAGCCCGCTACGACCTTGAAACCATCCTTGTACAGCCGCTGGCAAATGGACGTACCGATACCGCCCATCCCGCCTGTCACGTATGCAATGCGTTGAGTCATGGAACGCTTCCCCCTAAATAACGGCACCGCGTGCCGCCTGTTGCGACTGCCAATTGACCGACGCGCAAGCCGCGCGTTCCCGCGCGCCTTTCGTCTCCTGACTGCCCCGGCATGCTGCCGCGCGCCTTGCACGCGCGGCCGATGCCGTTTCGATTCAAATCGTTATGGACGAATGGACGGCGTTCCCGAAGCGCCTCAGACGCGCTCGACCGCCAGCGCCACCCCCATGCCGCCGCCAATGCACAACGAGGCGAGGCCGCGGCGCGCGTCGCGGCGCGCCATCTCGTGGAGCAGCGTGACGAGAATGCGGCAGCCCGACGCGCCGATCGGGTGACCGATGGCGATCGCCCCGCCATTCACGTTGATCTTCGACGTATCCCAGCCCATCTGCTTGTTGACGGCCAGCGCCTGCGCCGCGAACGCCTCGTTGATTTCCATCAGGTCCAGATCGCTCGCCTTCCAGCCGGCGCGCGCGAGGCAACGCTGCGAAGCCGGCACCGGGCCGATGCCCATCACCGACGGATCGACGCCGGCGTTTGCATACGCGACGATGCGCGCGAGCGGCGTGAGCCCAAGCTGCTCGGCGCGCCGCGCCGACATCACCACCACCGCCGCCGCGCCGTCGTTGATGCCCGAGGCGTTGGCAGCCGTGACCGTGCCGTCCTTCGTGAAGGCCGGCTTCAGACCCGCGAGCGACTCGGCCGTCACACCGTGACGCACGAACTCGTCCGTCTTGAAGACGACCGGGTCGCCCTTGCGCTGCGGAATCGACACCGGCACGATCTCGTCGTCGAAGCGGCCGGCCTTCTGCGCGGCTTCCGCCTTGTTCTGCGACGCCGCGGCGAACTCGTCCTGCATCTGGCGCGTGATGCCGTATTCCTTCGCGACGTTCTCCGCCGTGATGCCCATGTGGTACTGGTTGTACACGTCCCACAGGCCGTCGACGATCATGCTGTCGACGAGCTTGGCGTCGCCCATGCGAAAACCGTCGCGCGAGCCCGGCAGCACATGCGGCGCGGCGCTCATGTTCTCCTGGCCGCCCGCGACCACGATGTCGGCGTCGCCGGCCGTAATGGCGTTGGCGGCGAGCATCACGGCCTTCAGGCCGGAGCCGCACACCTTGTTGATCGTCATCGCGGGCACCATCGACGGCAGGCCGGCCTTGATCGACGCCTGACGCGCCACGTTCTGGCCCGAACCCGCGGTCAGCACCTGGCCCATGATGACTTCGCTCACGTCCTCGCCCTTGAGCCTGGCGCGCTTGAGCACTTCCTCGATGACGATGGCGCCCAGATCCGGCGCAGCCACCTTCGCGAGCGAGCCGCCAAACTTACCGACCGCGGTGCGCGCAGCCGACACAATCACGATATCCGTCATGTCTCTTTCCTCGTAATCAAATGAGTCGAACCGGGGGGGATGCCCGCGTTGCCGCTACCGCTCAGGCCTTCGCCTTGACGTAGCGGCCGGGCGCCGGTTCGATGGGTGCATGAGCAACATTACCATACGCTTTTGGCGCCTTGACGCGTTTGCCGGCATAGCCCGCCAGCCATTCGCTCCAGTCGGTCCACCAGCTGCCCGGGTGCTCCGTCGCGCCGGCCAGCCAGTCGTTCGCCTCGACGCACACGTCGTCGTTGCGCCAATAGCTGCGTTTCTTTTTCGCCGGCGGATTGACCACGCCGGCAATGTGCCCCGACGCGCCGAGCACGAACCGGCGCTCGCCGCCGAGCAGGGCCAGCGAGCGGAACGCCGATGTCCACGGCACGATGTGGTCCTCGCGTGAGCCGAATACGTAGGCCGGTGCGTCGATGGCGCCCAGATCGACCGGCACGCCGCAGGTCTGCACGCGGCCAGGTTGCTTCAGCTCGTTCTGCAAATAGAGATGGCGCAGATACCAGCAGAACATCGGCCCCGGCAAGTTGGTGCCGTCGCCGTTCCAGTACAGCAGGTCGAACGGCTGTGGCGCATTGCCTTTCAGATAGCTGTCGACGACGTAATTCCAGACCAGGTCGTTCGGGCGCAGGAACGAGAACGTGTTGGCCAGTTCCACGCCGCGCATGAGGCCCGGCGGCTGCCCCAGCCCGCCGCCGATGGTCTGCTCGCGAAATTGCACGTGCGCCTCGTCGATGAATACGTCGAGCACGCCAGTGTCGGAAAAATCGAGCAGCGTGGTGAGCAGCGTCACGCTGGCGACCGGCGACTTGCGCCCCTTCTGTCCCCTCGCCGCGAATACGGCAAGCGCCGCCGCCAGCAGCGTGCCGCCCACGCAGAAGCCGAGCGCGTTGATCTGCGGCTGCCCGCTGATTTCGCGCACGACGTCGATGGCGGCAATCGGTCCTTCGCCGACGTAGTCGTCCCACGACTTGTGGGCGAGCGACGCGTCCGGGTTCCGCCACGACACGACGAATACCGTATGTCCCTGCTCCACCGCGTAGCGCACGAGCGAGTTCTCGGGCTGCAGGTCGAGGATGTAGTACTTGTTGATGCAAGGCGGCACGATCAGCAGCGCACGCTGATAGACGGTCGCCGTCAGCGGCTTGTACTGGATGAGCTGAATCAGGTCGTTCTCGAAGACCACGGCGCCTTCGGTGGTCGCCACGTTGCGCCCGACTTCGAAGGCCGCGTCGTCGGTCTGCGACACCTTGCCTTTGCCCATGTCGACCAGCAGGTGCTGCATGCCCGCGAGCAGGCTGTCGCCGTGCGTCTGCACGAGGCGCTGCTGCGCGTCGGGATTGGTCGCGATGAAGTTCGCCGGTGAGCTCGCCGCCACCCATTGCTCGACGGCGAAGCGTATACGCTCGCGCGTCTTGGCGTCGGCGTCGACCAGTTCCGCCATGCGCATCAGGAAGCGGCCGTTGAGCAGGTATAGCGCGGCCGGCAGCGCATAGAACGGGTTGCGCCAGCCCTCGCCTGCGAAGCGGCGGTCGCCAAGCGAGGGCGCCGTGTCGAGTCCCGGCTGATTGAAGCTGGCGACAAGTTCGGAAAATTCACGCGCGTAGTCCGCCTGCAGCGCACTCAGGCGCGCGGGATCGACGTGCACGGGCGTGGGTTTTGGAAGGCTGCCCGCCTTGCCGAACAGATCGAAGAGACCAGTGAAGGGATTGGCGGTGCTGGCAGCACTCGAAGCGCCGCTGGCTGCGGAGCCGGTCTGCGCGGCAAGCCCCGGCAAAGCGCCGAACATCTGTTGGGCGGCCTTGAACCACTGCGACATGTCCTGGGCGGAGAGCGAAGCGGAGGGGAACTGCTGAGCGAACGAGGCGGCAAACGAAGCCGGATCGAAGTTGGCACTGGCGCGATTCATGATAGCCTGAGTGTCACGTCCGTTGCGTTCACGGGCCAGTGCCCGAAACGCGGCGGCGGGCTTCGCTTTGCGAGCGATGCGCCCCGCCTGTGGAGCATTCTTGCGTGCGTGCGCAGGCCTGTCAATGCTTGCGGCTACGTCCCGGGGGGCATTGTCCCGTCACCCCTTCCTTTTTTGAATGCGCGTTTGTCCCGATGTTTATCGTCATTCTCGGATGGCTGTATGTCATGGCGATGGTGGCAATCACCGCACCCTCGGTCTGGCTGGGTCTGCTGATCTTCGCCGGCGGCGGCATCGCCCCCGCGCTGCTGTGGCTATACATTGCGGGAAGCCGCATTCGCCGCATCCGTAGCGCCCAGGCGCTGCGACGCGATGCCGCAGCGCCTGCTGATGCCGCCCTCCATGGCGCAGCCCCCGGGACCGGACCGACGTCGGACGCGTCCGAGTGACACGCGCCGCCCCCCCCCCTCTCGCCCCTCTCGCCCCCCCTCGCCCCTCTCGCCCCCCTCGCCCCGCCTCACGCCACGCGCCACACGAGCGCGGCCATGCGCCCTGTCACGCGATCGCGTCGATAGGAGTAGAACCGCGCCGGATCGCCAACCGTACACCACTGCCCGCCCGAGACGTTCGTCACGCCCTCGCGCGCGAGCCGCAAGCGGGCCAACGCACACAGGTCCGCAAGCGACTTGTCCGCTTGCGGCGCGCCGCGCGCCACGAACGCCGCGCGCGTCGCGTCCCGCTCTTCGGGCGTGGCCGCATCGAGAAACGCCGCGCGCACTTCCGGCCCGACTTCGAACGCCGTCGGGCCGATGCACGGCCCGAGCCAGGCGATGACCGATGCCTCTGCGCCGTCCGCCTCGTCCTTCAAACGGGCGTGCAACGCCTGCACGGTCTGCTCGATCACGCCCGCGCACAGTCCGCGCCAACCGGCATGGGCCGCTGCGACGGCGCGGCCCCCGGTGTCGCACAGCAGCACCGGCAGGCAGTCCGCCACCATGACGGTGCTGGCCAGGCCCACGGCGGTCGTGATGCTGGCGTCGGCCTGCAGCGGTTCGCCGGCCTCGGCGGCGGCGAGCGCGTCCCGAGCGTCCACGACGCGCGGACCGTGCACCTGCGCGACCCACGCCGACGGCACGCCCGTATACGCCCGGAGCCGCTCGCGGTTCACGCGCACGGCCTCGGGGTCATCGTCGGCCTTGTAACCGAGGTTGAACGTCGCCTGCGGCCCTTCGCTCACCCCACCGGCGCGTGTCGTGAATACCGCGCGGACGTTGGCCGGCGCCGGCCAGTCGGGCACGATCCAGTCGGCGGGCATCGGGGCTGGAGAAAATGGCTCAGGCAGGGAAGAAGTCATCGAGCGAGTCGGGCAGCGTTGAGAAATCGAATTCGAGGCCAATGGCGGCCATGAGGTCTTGCATGTCGCCGGGCAGCGCCGCCTGCCAGTGCATTGCCCGTCCGTCGTCGGGATGGAGCAACCCCAGACGCCACGCGTGCAGGGCCTGGCGCGCAAAGTCGCCCGGCAGCGCCGGTCGCTTGTGACGCGGCTTGTACAGGGGATCGCCGAGCAGCGAATGTCCGAGGTGCGAGAGATGGACGCGAATCTGGTGCGTGCGCCCCGTGTCGAGCGAACACAGCACGAGCGACACCGGGGAGCCTTCCCATTCCCCGCTGGCGACAGTCGCCACGCGCGTGCGCGCGGGCTTGCCGCCCTGCCCCTGCACGACCGCCATGCGCGTGCGCTCGCGTGGGTCGCGCCCGATCGGCGCGTCTACGATCGTGCGCAGCGGCGGGCGTCCCCAGACCAGCGCCGCGTAATGGCGCTTGACGGTGCGGGCCTGCAACTGGCGCACGAGGTCGGTTTGCGCGATGAGCGTGCGCGCCACCACCATCAGCCCCGACGTCTCCTTGTCCAGCCGATGCACGATGCCGGCGCGCGGCAGATCGGCGGCGGCGTGTCCGTAGCGATGGAGCAGCCCGTTGAGCAGCGTGCCGGACCAGTTGCCGGCCGCCGGATGCACGACCAGCCCGGGCGGCTTGTTGAAGACGACCAGCGCGGCATCTTCGTAGACGGCGTCGAGCGGCACCGGCTCCGGTGCAAACGCGAGTTGCTCGGGCAGCGCCGCCGGCATGATGAGGACCGACTCGCCGCCGGCGACCTTCTGACGCACCTTGGCCGTCACACCGTCGAGCGCGACGCGTCCGTCTTCGACCCACGCCTGCAGGCGACTCCGGGAATATTCGGGAAAACAGAGGGCCAGCGCTTTGTCGAGGCGCTCGCCGGCCACCGCGTCGGGCAATGTCGCGCTGAGCGGGACATTCGCGATCGATTGGCCGGATTGGTCGGACGACGGGGCCGGGCCGCCCGGTGCGGGGGCGGCGGTGGAGGCGGCGATGGAGGCGTCGGTGGAGGTGGCGATGCCGTGCGCGGCACCCGGGAAAGCCTCGGCAAGCGAATCGAAATCGTCATCGGACGAGTCATCCGCATTTTCCGTGGCTAATGAGGCGGTTACGCTATAATCCGGCAGTATTGAACGGGTCATCGAGAAGTGAAGCCAACGAGCATGCAAGCCCTGAAACTTGTCAAACATCTGACGCTGGCCGCCATCCTGGTCGGCGGTGTGGCCGCCTGCGGCATTCTGCCGGAGAAAGTCGACGAAACGGCCAGCTGGTCGACGAACAAATTATACTCGGAAGCCAAGGACAGCTTCGATAGCGGCGACTACACGAAGGCCGCCAAGTACTACGAACTGCTCGAAGGGCGCGACCCGTTCGGCCCGCATGCGCAACAGGCCCAGATCAACACGGCCTACGCCTACTACAAGGACAATGAGCCGGCGCAGGCGCTCACGGCCGTGGATCGCTTCATCCGCCTGCATCCGGACAGCCCCTCGATCGACTACGCCTATTACCTCAAGGGTCTGATCAACTTCAACGACGACCTCGGTCTTTTCGGGCGCTTCTCGGGGCAGGATCTGAGCGAGCGCGATCCGAAGGCGCTGCGTGCGGCTTACGACAGCTTCAAGTATCTGGTCGAGCACTATCCGAACAGCAAGTACGCAAACGACGCTGCCCTGCGCATGCGCTACGCCGTCAACGCCATGGCCGCACACGAAGTGCACGCGGCCGAGTACTACTATCGCCGTGGCGCCTACCTGGCCGCCGTGAACCGCGCCCAGACCGCGCTCAAGGACTACGACAAGGCGCCGGCGCTCGAAGACGCGCTTGGCATCATGATCAAGTCTTACGACAAACTCGGCATGACCGAACTGCGCGACGACGCGCGTCGCGTGATGGAACAGACGTATCCGAACAGCGGCTATCTGACGGTGGGTCGCCGTATCGACACCAGCGGCGACAAGAAGTCGTGGTGGCAAATCTGGCGTTAAGCTGCCGGTGCTCCCGAGCAAGACGGCATGACAAAAGCCCCCGCCCGTGCGGGGGCTTTTCGTTTCTGGGCGCCCGAGAGGCGACCGGCGCCCGCGCGGCCGGCCGCGCGTCAGGATCGACCTGCGTCGCCCCCGGCGGCCATCTCGTCGAAGAATCCGCGCACGATCGGCAGTTCGCGCGTGCGCTTGAACGGCGGCAGGCTCTGCCAGATCCGACGCCCGTAGGGTTTGTCGACAAGACGCGGATCGCAGATCATCAACACGCCGCGATCACGCTCGGAACGAATCAGGCGACCGGCGCCCTGCTTGAGCGTGATGACCGCCTGCGGCAGCTGGTGCACGGCGAACGGGCTGAGTCCCTTCTTTGTGAGTGCATCGAGCCGGGCTGCGAGCACCGGGTCGTCGGGCGGCGCGAACGGCAGCTTGTCGATGATGACCAGCGACAGCGCCTCGCCGCGCACGTCCACCCCTTCCCAGAAGCTCTGACTCCCCACCAGCACCGCGTTGCCCAACGCGCGAAAACGGTCGAGCAGTTCGGTGCGGCTCGCCTCTCCCTGCACGAGCAGCGGATAGTCCCAGCCGCGACGCTCGAATTCGTCGCGCAAACGCTCGGCGGCACGCCCGACCGCCCGCAGCGTCGTGCATAGCACGAAGGCCCTGCCGCCGCTCACTTCGAGCACGGGCAGCGCGGCGTCGAGCACCGCGTCGGTGAAGCCCGGCGCTGACGGTTGCGGCAGTCCGCGCGGCACGTAGAGCAAGCTCTGGTTCTGATAATCGAAGGGGCTCGCCAGCGTGAGGGACTTCTGCGCGTCGAGGCCCAGCTGCGCGGCGTAGTGCGTGAAATTGCCCTTCACCGAGAGCGTAGCCGACGTAAAGATCCAGGCGCGCGGCGCACCGGCACGCTGCTTCGCGAAGATCGGCGCAATCGACAGTGGCGTCTGATGCAACTGCACCGTCTGCGAAAACACTTCGATCCAGCGCACGTTCTCGGGCGGCGTATAGGCCTTCTGCCCGCTGCCGGCGCCATCGCCGCCATCGCCGCCATCGCCGCCATCGCTGCCCCGATCGCTGCCCCGTGACGCCGCCTCGACCGCAGCGCGCGCCGCTTCGGCTTCGCGCGCCTCGGCGGCCTTCGCTGCCTTCGCGGCCCTCTCGCGCTTGCTGTCGGTCACGCGCGGCGCGTCCGGATCGAGCAGCGGCAATGGCGGCTCGCCGGGCAACGGCGGGCTCTCGCCCGTCTGCCACCGCCCCACCTGCTGGCGCAGGTCCAGCGCGCGGCGCAGGCACGCGCCCAGCGCTTCGGCGCGTTCAGCCTGATGGGTGAGCGTCCCGATCATGTCTTGCAGCGCGGCGTCGACCGCCTCGAGCGCGTCGAAGAGCTCGTGATTTTCCGGCAGTTGCGTCACGGACATGCGCGCGTTGTCAGGGCCGAAGGTCAGGCGCACGTCGCGTGCGGCGCGCTCGAGATTCGCGCCCAGCTTGACCCAGTCCGCGGCATCGCGCGCGTGGATCAGCCCTTCGGCCACACAATCACGCGCCAGTTCGAGCATCTGTGCGCTCGACACCGTCTCGCCGAAGAACAGCGTCGCGGTCTCCGGCAACTGGTGCGCTTCGTCGAAAATCACCGTGTTCGCGCTCGGCAGCAGCTCCGCCATGCCCGTGTCGCGCAGCATCACGTCCGCGAAGAACAGGTGATGGTTCACAACGACGATATCCGCCTGTTGCGCCTCCTTGCGCGCGAGCATCACGAAGCAGTCCTTGTAACGCGGGCAGTCCTGGCCCAGGCAGTTCTCACGCGTGGAGGTGACCTGCGACCAGATCGGCGCGTTCTCGGGCACGGACGCGAGCTCCGCCTTGTCGCCGCTCCTGGTGATCTGCGCGAAGGTCGTGATCTCGCGCAACTGCGCGGCTTCGTGACGCGACGCGAAGCGCCCTTCCTGCTGGGCGCGCTCCAGATAGTAGTGACAGAGGTAATTCGCGCGGCCCTTGAGCATCGCCACCGTCACGGGGACCGCGAGCGCGCGGCGCACCGTGGGAATGTCGCGCGCGAAGATCTGGTCCTGCAAGTGCTTGGTGCCTGTGGAGATGATCGTCTTGCCACCCCACAGCATGGCCGGCACGAGATACGCGTAGGTCTTGCCCGTGCCCGTACCCGCCTCGGCGATCAGCGTGTCGTGCGTGTCCATGGCGGCGGCCACGGCGCGGGCCATCTCGGTTTGCGGCTCGCGCGAACGGTAGCCATCGATGGCGCGCGCGAGCATCCCCCCGTCGCCGAAGATTGCCTGCAGCTCCCGCTCGCGCTTGGGGGCGAGCGGCTTGAGCCCGTGGAACGTGGCGGCGTCGGATGGGGAATCGGTCTCGGGGGAATCGCTGGCAGCGGCGGCGGAATCGATCAAAACGGCAAAAAAAAAGCAAAGGCGGCGCGCGATACGCTTGCGCATCCGTCTGAACGGTTCGAACCGCCGGACGGTGCGCACTCGCCGCGCCGCGATGAAAAATGAAAACCGCGCAATCGCGAGCCGCGAGGCCCGGCAGCTTGGCCGGGCCTCGCGGGCGTTGTGCGCGGCGCCCGCTCAGGCGGGCTGGTCCGGCATCTGCTGCACCTGCAACAGGGTGATGGTGTCCTTGATTTTCAGACGTCGCTTCTTGAGCCGCGTGACCTGCAGTTCGTCGTATGTCGGCTCGGTCAGCAACTTGTCGATCAGGTAGTCGAGATCGCGATGCTCGATCTGCAACTCGATGATGCGGCGTCCAATGGAGTGAAGATCGTGCTGCATCCTGGCAACTCTCCTGCGACTCTCGAATGATACCGGGCCCGCCAGCCTTGCCGGGGCCACGTCCGCGAATCTGACCGGCGCGCAACGCCGCCGGTGCGACTCGCTTACTTCCCTTCCAGCGCCTTCTGGGCCGGCGAGCCGCCCGACTGGGACTCGTTGCGGCGTTGGTCCGACTTCTGCTTGCGCTCGATGGCTTCCTGCTGCTTCTGGTTGTACTTGCGCACGTTCTCTTCGCGCTCGGCCGCCTTCTGCGCGGCCGATGCCTTGGCATCCTCGAGCTTCTTTTGCTGCTCGGCCTGCTTGGCATTGTACTGCTCGACGTTGGCCGCGCGTTGCGGGGCCTGGCCCGTGCGCTCGGTCACGCGCTGCTGGTATTCGGCTTGCTTGGCTTCGTAGTCCGCCACGTTCTGCGCACGCTCGGCAGCGCGTTGCGGCGCCTCGGCTGCCGTCTGCGCCCGCTTTTCGGCCAGACGTTGCTCGCGCTCCTGCGCACGCGCCTTGCGCTCCTGATCCTCGAGCACAAGACGCTGGCTGCGAATGGCCTTGAGGGCCTCGCGCTGCGCGTCGCGCGCCTTGTCGATGCAGTAGTTCACGAAGAACTTCGACGCGCATTCGTACTTCGCTTCCTCGAACCGGTAATCCACCCATGCGCGCTGACGCTCGAGCAAGGCGCGACGGCCGGCGAAGTCGTCCTGTGCGGGATGCAGATCGAGCTGATCGTCGTATGCCACCGGCGTGTCGTCCTCGGCCGCTGCCGCGGCCGACGCCGCGCTTGCGGGCGACGGTATGCGATCGGCGGTGGCATCGAACGGCACCTGCGGCACGCGAAGTTGTTCGGTCGTGCGCCCGGCGGCCTCGGTGGCCGACAATCCCTGCGCGAGCGATACGCCGGGCCAGACACTGACCGCTGCCACGCTGCCGAGCGCGGCAAATGCGGTGAGCGACACGCCAACATGGCGGCGCGAAAACAATTTTGCGAAGGAAATCATGAGGTTGAGCAGAGTGATGTCAAATTTTAGCATTGCCCGCCCGGACGCGTCCGCCGTTTATGGCAAAATGCCCCGCTCCTGGCACTTGGGTAATTCGCAACACTCATGACGCAAAACGTAGCTCTTCAGATCGTTCAACGCATCGCTGCCGAACTTAGCGTGCAGCCGCGTCAGGTCGCTGCCGCCGTGCAATTGCTCGATGAAGGCGCCACCGTGCCATTCATCGCGCGCTACCGCAAGGAAGTGACGGGCAACCTCGACGACACCCAATTGCGCACGCTGGAAGAACGCCTGCTTTATCTGCGCGAGCTGGAAGATCGCCGCGCCGCGATCCTCGCGAGCATCGACGAACAGGGCAAGCTCACCGACGAACTGCGCACCGCCATCGAGGCGGCCGACACGAAGCAGACGCTCGAAGACCTTTATCTGCCGTACAAGCCGAAGCGCCGCACGCGTGCGCAGATCGCCCGTGAGGCCGGCCTCGAGCCGCTCGCGCAGGCGCTGCTCGCCGACCCGACGCTCGATCCGCAAACCGAAGCCGCCAGGTTCGTCGACGCCGGCAAAGGCGTAGCCGACGTCAAGGCTGCGCTCGACGGCGCGCGCGACATCCTGTCGGAGCAATTTGGCGAGACGGCCGAACTGCTCGGCAAGCTGCGCGACTACCTGTGGACTCAGGGCGTGGTGTCCTCGAAAGTCATCGAAGGCAAGGAAAACGAGGAAGGCGAGAAATTCCGCGACTACTACGACTATGACGAGCCGATCTCGGCCGTCCCGTCGCATCGCGCGCTCGCCCTCTTCCGCGGCCGCAATCTCGGCATCCTGATGGTCAAGCTCGGCCTCGGCGAAGAGCTCGACGCCCAGGTGCCGCACCCGTGCGAAGGCCTGATTGCCGGGCACTTCGGCATTCGTCAGCAAAACCGCGCCGCCGACAAGTGGCTGGCCGACGTGTGCCGCTGGTGCTGGCGCGTGAAGGTGCAGCCGCATCTCGAGTCCGAGCTGCTCACGCAACTGCGCGAGCGCGCCGAGAACGAAGCGATTCGCGTGTTCGCGCGCAACCTCAAGGCGCTGCTGCTGGCCGCACCGGCCGGCCCGAAGGGCGTGATCGGCCTCGACCCGGGCCTGCGCACCGGCGTGAAGGTCGCCGTCGTCGACGCCACCGGCAAGCTGCTCGGCACCGACACCATCTATCCGCACGAACCGCGCCGCGACTGGGAAGGTTCGATTTCACGCCTGGCCAAAATCGCGGCCGCCACGGGCGCGCAGCTCGTGAGCATCGGCAACGGCACGGCGTCGCGCGAGACGGACAAGCTCGCGCTCGAGCTCATCAAGCGCCACCCCGAACTCAAGCTGCAGAAGATCGTGGTCTCGGAAGCCGGCGCCTCGGTGTATTCGGCCTCCGAATTCGCCGCCAAGGAATTCCCGGAACTCGACGTCTCGCTGCGCGGCGCCGTATCGATCGCTCGGCGCCTGCAGGACCCGCTCGCCGAGCTGGTCAAGATCGAGCCGAAGGCCATCGGCGTCGGCCAGTACCAGCACGACGTGAACCAGCGGGAGCTGGCGCGCATGCTCGACGCCGTGGTCGAGGACTGCGTGAACGCGGTGGGCGTGGACGTGAACACCGCGTCGGTCCCGCTGCTCGCGCGCGTGTCGGGCCTGAACAGCACGCTCGCGAAGAACATCGTGGACTTTCGCGACAGCAACGGCCCGTTCCCCAACCGCGAGGCGCTCAAGAAGGTGCCGCGTCTTGGCGACAAGACCTTCGAGCAGGCTGCCGGCTTCCTGCGCGTGAATGGCGGCGACAACCCGCTCGATCGCTCGTCGGTGCACCCGGAAGCCTATCCGGTCGTCGAGCGCATTCTCGCCAAGATCAAGAAGTCCATCGGTGACGTGATGGGCAACGGCCCGGTGGTGCGCAGCCTGTCGGCGAACGAATTTGTCGACGAGCGTTTCGGCTTGCCGACCATCAAGGACATCCTGACCGAGCTCGAGAAGCCGGGCCGCGATCCGCGTCCCGAGTTCAAGACCGCGACGTTCCAGGAGGGCGTGGAGAAGCTGACCGACCTGAAGCCGGGCATGCAGCTCGAAGGCGTGGTGACGAACGTGGCCGCATTCGGCGCGTTCATCGACATCGGCGTGCATCAGGACGGCCTGGTCCACGTGTCCGCCATGTCGACGAAGTTCATCAAGGACCCGCACGAAGTCGTGAAGGCCGGCGACATCGTGAAGGTCAAGGTGCTCGAAGTCGACCCCCGCCGTCAGCGCATCTCACTTACCATGCGTCTGAACGACGACCTTCCGGCCGCCGGTGCTGGCGAGCGCGCTGGCAACGGTGGCGCCCAGCGCCACGGCGGCGGTGCGCAGCGTGGCGGCGGCGCACCCCGCCAACGCGAGCCGGAGACGATCAGCGCCATGGCCGCCGCCTTCGCCAAGCTCAAGCGTTGAACTCGCGCGCGATGTCACCCTCGGCGCGAAGGTGGCGTCCGTGCGAGGGCGAACGACGTGTCGCAATGAAAAAGCCCGCTCCATCGAGCGGGCTTTTTTCGTGGGACGACGCCTGAGATTGCGCGCGCGGCGGCAATGCGAGACCGGCGCGGCATGTCGCCTCCGCACCGCGCACGCTGCCTCAGATTTCGATCTTCGTGCCCAACTCCACGACGCGGTTCGCCGGAATGCTGAAGAAGTCGGTGGGCTTGGCCGCGTTCTGATGCATCCACGCGAACAGACGCTCGCGCCAGATCGACATTCCCGGCAGCTTCGTCGGCACCACGGTCTCGCGCGCGAGGAAGAACGACGTGTCCATCAGCTCGAAATGCATGTCCGTCTTCTCCTCGAGCAGATGCAGCACCTCCTTCACATCGGGCGTCTCGTTAAAGCCGAAGGTCGCCACCACGCTGTAAAGGCCGCCGGTGTGGTCCTTGACCTCGATGCGCGTGGCGTCCTCCACGTAGGGCACGTCCACCGTGCGGAAGGTAAGGAAAATCGTGCGCTCGTGCAGGATACGGTTGTGCTTGAGGTTGTGCAGCAGGCTCACCGGCACGAGCGTGTTGCCGCCGGTCAGATAGATCGCCGTGCCGGCCACGCGATGTGGCGGATGCGCGAGCAGCCCCTGCAGGAAGGGCCCGAGCGGAATACCGTCGGCGGCCGTGCGCTCACGCAGCAGCTGACGGCCCTTGTGCCACGTCATCAGCATGAAGAACAGGAATGCGCCCAGCGCGAGCGGCAGCCAGCCGCCCTCTTCCACCTTGATCAGGTTGGCGCCGAAGAACGCGAAGTCGACCACCAGAAAGCCCGTGATAATCAGCGCCACGAGCAACTTGTTCCAGTTCCACACCTTGACCATGACTACGCACGCGAGAATCGTCGTGATGACCATCGTCGTCGTCACGGCGATACCGTATGCCGCCGCCAGGTTGCTCGAGGACTTGAACGCCAGCACGATCCAGATGATGACGAGCAGCAGCGACCAGTTGATCACCGGCATGTAGATCTGGCCGATTTCACGATCGGACGTGTGCAGAATCTTCATGCGCGGCACGTAGCCGAGCTGAATCGCCTGGCTCGTGAGGGAGAACGCCCCCGAGATCACCGCCTGCGAGGCGATGACCGTGGCCGCAGTCGCCACGATCACGAGCGGCAGGAGCGCCCAGTCCGGGGCCAGCAGGAAGAACGGGTTCTCGATGGCCTTCGGGTCGGACAGCAGCAAGGCACCCTGGCCGAAGTAGTTCAGCGCCAGCGCCGGGAAGACGAGAAACGACCACGCGAAGCGAATCGGCCGGATGCCGAAGTGACCCATGTCCGCGTAGAGCGCTTCGGCGCCAGTGAGCACGAGGAACACGGAACCGAGCACGATATACGCCTGCAGCGCGTGCGTGCGGATGAAGTGAATGCCGTAGTAAGGATTGATCGCCTTGATGATCTCCGGCGCCGCCACGATGTTGTAGAGGCCGAGCACGCCGAGGATCAGGAACCACGTCACCATCACCGGTCCGAACAGGCGGCCGACCTTGGCCGTGCCGGACTTCTGCATCGAGAACAGGACGATCAGAATGACGATCGTGATCGGCAGGACGAAGCGCGAGAGCGACGGTGCGGCGATCTCCAGGCCTTCGACCGCCGACATCACGGAAATGGCGGGTGTGATGACGGCGTCGCCGTAGAACATGCACGCGCCGAACATGCCGAGCATCATGAGCACCGACGCCCATCGGCCGCCGCCGCGCACGCTGCGCAGGCTCAGCGCCATGAGGGCGAGCACGCCGCCTTCGCCTCGGTTGTCCGCTCGCATCACGAACAGCACGTACTTCAGGGAAACGACGACCACCAAGGCCCAGAACAGCAGCGAGATGATGCCGAACACGGCCTGTTGGTTAAACGGAATGCCGTGCTGCGGATCGAAACATTCCTTGAGCGCATAGAGCGGGCTGGTACCGATATCGCCGAAGACCACGCCGATGGCCGACACCATGAGCGCGGGCAAAGCCTGACGGCGCTGCCCGTGTCGAATGTTTTGCGTCATAAGGTTTGGGTAATCGCAATATTGCGCTGCACAAAATGGCCGCTATTCTAACTGGGCGCCGGTTCCCTCGCCAGTCCGGGCAGGTCCTGAGTGCCGGGCGTCCTGCATGACGGGCTTCGCTAGGATAATTCGAGCCGCACGCCGTGACCAGTGCGATGGGGCAAGGGTTTCACCGATGTTATGCCGCCGGGCTCCGGGCTTGTGGACGTCCGTTTGCAAGTTGCAAATGCGCGACATATCCCGGCCATGACGGACTGCCTGTCGACAGGCTTGCCGATTGGGTGTAGCGCGGCACCCCGCCGGGCCGCGGTCGGCCATGTCGCAACGAAAAAAGCCGCCCGGAGGCGGCTTTTTGTACATCCGGGGCCCTGAGTAGCCCCGTCGTTCAACGGCGGCGGACCGGCTTGCGGCCGCTGGCGTTCTTGACCGAGCGCACGAGATCGGAGTCGGCGCTGTTCTGCTCGGCTTCGAGCGAGCGGATCTGGCCTTGCAGGTCGGTCAGGCGGATGCGGGCTGCCGTGCGTTCCGTCTCGAGCGCCGAAGCCTGTTCGCGAATGGCCTGCTGGTTCTGTGCCAGGGCCTGCTCCTGCTGACGCTGGATCGCGAGATCGTTCTGCACCGCGTTCAGGCGCGCTTCGCTCTCGGCGAGCTGGCGCTCCATCAACGCCTTCTGTGCTTCGAGCTTGATACGGCGGATCTCGACGTCGGCGAGTACCTGCGTCTGGCGCACGAAGTCGCCGTAGAGCGCCTCGGCCTTCTTCTCGTTGTTGAGCTTGACCACGCGCCAGAACTGGCCTTCGTGGAACAGGGCCACGTAATAACCCATCGTCTGGGGATAGAACAGCAGGCTCGCGCCGTAGCGGCCGTTGTACGTGGTACGGAGTTCGGTGACTTCCTTGTTCTGGATGCGATCGCGCAGTTCCTGGATCGTCCCCGATGCGGCAGGCTGCGCCCCAGCCGTTGCGGACACTGCCGGAGCCGCGAGCTGGGCGGGCGCCGCACCGGTCACATCCTTGACGGCTTCAGCTGCGCCTGCTGACGTCCCCCAGGCAGCCAGGCATGCCACCCCCACGCCCAACCAAAACCGCCCCCGGCAATCACTGATTTTCATCTGATCTGTTTTCCTGTTATCGACCGAGCCGTTTCAGGCCCTTGTTCGTCGCATTCATTCGCCACCCCGGACTCCGTCCCGAGGATCTGAGACCTGCGTATTTGTGGAATGATAACCGCATGCCCGCAATAGCCGACAATTCTATCCATTGACAGGCGCTCTTCCAAGCGGGGAATGCGCAATTGTGGCCGCCCCATTTCATCTGTTGACACCGCGCAACTCCAGGGGGCGCCGGGTTCCGCACGGGCGAACTCGCTTGTCGGAAAAATCCCGTCATACGACGGCGTTTCGAGGCCTGTCCCACGCAGGATGGGGAGTGCCGGGCGAGCCCCGGCGTCTCAAGCCTCGTACTCGTTGGCCAGTTCCGAGTCGTTGCCGAGAATCTGGTATTTGCGCATTTTCTCCCACAGGACCTTGCGACTGATGCCCAGCGCGTTGGCCGTGTCCTGACGGCGCCAGCCGTTGGCGTCGAGCGCGGCGACGATGCGGGCGCGCTCGGCCGCGTCCCAGCGAGCGCGGTCGACCAGTGCGCCGCCGCGCGCCACGTCGTCGCCGCGTGCGGCGGGCGCCGGTGAGAGCGCCTCGAAGATCGGGCGAATGCGCCGCTCGTCCCACGCCCCCAACTGGCGATAGATGATGCCCACGCGCTCGGCGATGTTACGCATTTCCCGGACATTGCCCGGAAACACCCCGACCTCGACCAGCTCGCGCAACCACGGCGGCACTTGCGCGCCGATCTCGCCGTCGCCCACGACCTTGCCGAGATACGCCGTGAAGACCGCCAGCTTGTCGACGGGGCCGCGCTCTTCCAGGCTGGGAATGCGCAGCTCGATCACGGCAAGGCGATAGAACAGGTCCGCACGGAACAACTCTTCGCGCACCATCGCCTTGAGGTTCTTGTTGGTCGCCGCGACCAGTCGGAAGTCGAGCTTGACGGGCTGCGCCGAGCCCAGACGCGTCACCGCGCTGTCCTCCAGCACGCGCAGCAGCTTGACCTGCTGATACAGCGGCAGATCGCCGATTTCGTCGAGGAACAGCGTGCCGTCGTTGGCCTGCTCGAAATAGCCCTTGTGCGAGTAGAGCGCCCCTGTGAACGCCCCTTTGGCATGGCCGAAGAAGTGCGACTCGAAGAGCCCGTCGGGAATCGCGCCGCAGTTCACCGCCACGAACGGCCCCTGACCGTAGTGGCTGTGCTTGTCGTGCAGCAGCCGTGCAATGCGTTCCTTGCCGACGCCCGTCTCGCCGTGAATCAGCACGTTCGAATCGCAGTCGGCGAACGCGTCGACTTCCGCGAGCAGCGCGAGCATGGCGCTCGATTGCGCGACGAGCGGATCGCTCGGCGCCGGCGCCTTGTCCGCCTCGGCGATGGCGCCCGCGAGCTTGAAGATGAGCGTGCGCAGTTCGGCGCCGGTGAAGTCGAGCGTCAGGATGTTGCTGTATTCCGGCGGATAGACCCGCGGATCGTTCTCGCGCGGGGAAGTCGCCACCCAGATGACGGGCATGCCGTGGCCCAGTTGCCACTCATGCGCGTTGGTGGAAGCGCCCTCGATCACCGACACGCTCACCACGGCGATAGACGGCCTCGCCTTCGTGCGCTCGCGCGACAGATCCATGCCGTCGGCACGAATGACCTCCATGTCGAAGCTCGCGAGACAGTGCGCGACGCGCTCGGCAATATCCGACTTGCCTTCCCACACGTACACGTCGAGATCTTCACGTATTGGCTTGCTTTTCATGCTGTTCCGCTGGTCGCCGGATACCACGGGCATCCGTCATGATGAAATCCGGTGCGGCCGCCCCGGGGGACGTCCGCACGCCTGGCCGTCTCGGTCGGGCCCATCGCTTCGTACATCCGCACATCCGCATATCTGCGTTTCCCCACTTCGCCGCTAATACACCAGTTGCACGAGGCCGTTCTGGCAGTTGATGCTGTCCACCGTTACCGTGGTCATGCCCAGCTGGATGCCGAGCGACGTGAGAAGCGTGTTGAGCAGCGTGCTCAACGGCGTGAGCAGCGGGTTGAGCAACGTATAGAGAATGCTGCCGAGCACGGGCGATATGTCGCTCGTGCCGATCGAATTCGATACGGCGTTGATGCGACATGCATTTGCAGCACTCCCGCCGAGATTGCAAACGAGATCCGAGAGGCCGCCGAGCAAGCCGTTCACGATGCCGCCCAGCGTGTTGACGAGCCCCGTTACCAGCCCGCCGACGCCGCCCACGACCTGCGGCAGGTTCAACGTCAGGACACCGCCCAGCGTGCTGCCCAGTGCATTGGTCGTCGCCTTCAGTCCCGATGCGGCCGAACTGAGAAACGCGTTGACCGTCGAGATCGTCGCGCCGGCCGCCGCGGCCGGCACGTTGTTCACGAGTCCGGTGCCGAGCGCGCCTGTGCTGGCGCTCGCCGACGCACTCACGTCCAGCGACAGACCGGCCAGCAGGCCGCCGACGATCGAACCCAGATTCACGCTCGTTCCGATCGGTCCGACGCTCTGCGGAAACGGACCGCTGAACGTGATCGGCGCCGGTGCGCTGGAGGCGAGCGACAGATTGACGTTGGCGTTCACGTCGATCAGGCCGAGCAGCCTCGCCACCGTCGTGCGCTGCGTCATGAGCGTCGTGCAGCTCGCCGTATTGGTCGCCATGTTCACGCCGCTGGCCGTACCGCCCACGCACACGTTCACCAGCCCGGAATTCACCTGTAGCGTCGCCGCTGGCGTCGCCCCGCATTGCAGGGCCGTTACCGTGGCGCTCGACTGCGCCAGTTCGAGCACGAGCGGCAGGTTCAGCGTCGTATTGAGACCGCTCAGCAGTCCGCCAAGCAACGAGACCGGCCCGGTCGCGCCGGGATTGACGCTCACGAAAAGACGCAGCTGCGCCGACGTGGCCGTCGCGCCGACGCCGCCGACGCCCACCTGCGGCGGCGCGACCACCCGTGCATAGACCGACAGCCCGAGCGTATTGACGGGTGCGCTGATCGAGATCGCGTTGGTGCCGTTCGCACCGATGATGGCGGCAGTGATCAGGTCCGCGACACCGATGTTCGCCGTGAGCGCGTTCGCGGCGCTGACGCCCGCCGCGTCGATATTCGCGATGATCCCGGGCGTGGTGGCCGTGCTGAGCAGATTGATCGGCAGATTCAGCACCGGGCTGCCGGCGAATACGCTGATGAGGTTGTTCATCGCGGTGACCGACGCCGAGAGCGCACCGTTTTGCGTCGCGAGCGCCGTATTCGTCGCGCTGAGCAACGAGCCCACCGTGAGATTCCTCACCGCGGCCACGCCCGTGAGCGAAGCCACCGACACGTCGCCCGTGATCGGTACGCCCAGCGCCTGCAGAATGCCTTTCGGCGTGACATTGACGCCTACGAGTTGCTGCGCCGCGCCCACATAGAGCGACGGCGATATCCCGATGGTGTTGAGCAGCGGTGCGAGGACCGAGTTGCTCGTGTTGAGGGCGAGCAGGCCCGAGTCGACCGTAAACGTCACCACCGCCGGCGCCTTGCGGGCGATGGCCGTGGCCGTGATCGTGCGATTGCCTGTGAGCCGGAAGAACGACGGTACCGTGAGCGAGAGCGTGACCTGCACCGCGTTGCCGCTCGCGGCATTGCCCGAGCTCACCGCGGCGAACGTTCCGGGGCCCGTGGCGTTCGCCGCGGGCGAGGTCCAGATGCCGCACGCCGACGTGACCTGCAATCCGCTCACGTTGCTGCCCATGTTCGACGTCACGTTGGCCTGCGCCACGGCGGCATACGACGCGGCGTTCGCACAGCCCGGCAGCGTCTGCGCACCGGCGAGCGCCGCCATGTCCGCGGCGCGCTGCAGGTCGCGCCGCTTCATGAACGCATACCCGGCGTCGATCGCGAACGCGAGAACCAGCGCGACGATCACGAAGGCGAAGGCCACGATCGGCACCGAGCCGCGCTGCCGCGCGCCGGGTGGAACACGAACGAAATGGCGCACACGCGCACGCGCAGTCATGTCACGTCACTGGCTGGCGCCAGCCCCCGCCGCCGCCGGTGCGGCTCCGCCACTGCCACTGTTGTTGCCCACCCCGCTCTCGGTTTGCACCATCGTCGGATAGAACTGCGGAATCG
Source organism: Pandoraea sp. CB10b_02 (assembly GCF_002216225.1). NCBI lineage: Bacteria > Pseudomonadati > Pseudomonadota > Betaproteobacteria > Burkholderiales > Burkholderiaceae > Pandoraea > Pandoraea sp. CB10b_02. The sequence goes on along the minus strand of NZ_NJGW02000001.1, from coordinate 44,739 downwards.
CGTAGGTGAAGCTGTCCAGATAGCGCTTGTATGCGCGCGACGCGGTGGCGCCCAGCATCGGCAGCCCCGGGCCTGCCGCGAGGTTGCTCGCCTGGAGCGCCAGCAACGCCTCGGTTTCATCACCGAGCATGCCGTCGGACGCATGTTCGCCGACCCGCAGCGGCGTGGTGCGGCGCACGACGTTGGCCGGCACCCTGGCAGCCGGTGCCGCCTGCTGCCCCGCCTGCGAGGCCTGGACGACCCGCGGCTGCGCCGCGCCGGCGGCCACATCGCCGGCCACATCGCCGGCCACTTGCGCCGATTGCGCCGATTGCGCCGATTGCGCCGATTGCGCCGATTGCGCCGATTGCGCCGATTGCGCCGGCGGCGCGACGGTGCGCGCGTTCGCGTCGGCCGCGGCACTGGCACTGCCCATCGTCCCCGTGATCGGCGCGCTGATTTGCGCGACAGCGCTACCTGCCCATACAGCGGACACGGTGAACGCGGCGAACATGGCGCCGAACCTGGCGAGCCTGGCGAGGGCGATGAACGCGGCGGCGTGCCGGCGTCCGGCCGCGTGCGTGCGCATGCCCGCCTTTGCTGTGAACTTCCGGACTGCCATCATCCCGTCTCCCTCCTGTTGCGTGAGCCTGCCTGATGTGCGCCGCCATGCGTGGCGGGGGCGCCCGCGCACGAGCGTCTTCGCGCGACTTGCCTTACTGTGAGTGGCCGAACCGATCGAGCAGCGACGTCGGCATGTCGCTGCGCGACGCATCGCTCGCACGTGCGAGCTTCGCTTCGGCGGCTGCCTGCGACGCCGCGCCGGCAGCCGCCCCCGCCCACCCCGAACTGCTCTCGCCGGCGCCCAGACGCACGACCACCGGGCCGTCCGCTGCCAAAGCGCGCGCCGACGACGGCGTCGCCTTGCCCGCGGCGTCTGGCGGCACGGGCGGCGCGGGTGGGGCGGGCCGCAGTGACGCCTGCGCCGCCGCGCGGCGCGCGGCCATCTGCGCGCGGATATCCGCCGCCAGCTTGTCGATGGCCTCGCGCGTGGCCTGCGGCATCTTGGCCTGTGCCATCATCTCGTCGGCGCGCGAGCGCTCGCCCGCGACCACCAGATACACCGCCAGATTGCCGAGCACCTTGCGGCTGTCCGGACGCAGTTCCGCCGCTTGCGCGAGCGGCACGCGCGCGCCGCTCGCATCGCCGCTGCACAGCAGCGCGAAGCCTAGGTCGCTCAGATAGAACGCTTCGGTCGGCGCACGGCTGACCGCCTCGCGCAGCGCCCGCGCGGCGCCCGCATAGTCCTTTCGCTGCGCCGCCACCAGCCCCGTGCCGTGCCAGGCCGCAGCGGCCTGCGGGCCGTCGAGCAGCGCGCCGTAAGCTTGCAGCGCCGCGTCGGGCTGGCCGGTCTCGCGCAGCGCGTCCGCCCGCAGGATGTCGATGTCGGGTGCCGATCCATACTGAATCCGGAACTGGTCGATATGCGCGAGCGACGCGAAATACGACCCCTGCTCCTGCATCTGCCGGATCATCGACAGATACAGTTCTCGCGAATCGGGCCGGGCCGCCCTGGCATGGGCCTCGTCGTTCTGCTGCGCCTGCATGAGCGCCGCGGCCGACGGTGCGCCGTAGCCGCCGATGCGCGGGCCGCCGCACGCCGAGAGCGCCGCGGCACACAGTGCGCCCAGCAGCGCGTTGACCGCCGCCCGGCCGGTGCGGCGCGCGCGGGGCGCCCCGATCCATCGTGTCTGAGGAGATAGGGTCACGGCATGGCCTCCATCGATTTGGCCAGCGACAAAAGCGCCGGCCCCGCCACCACCAGCATCAGCGCGGGCAGAAGCGTGACCATCATGGCGAGCGTCATCTTCACCGTCAGCTTGCCGATGCGCTCCTTCATCGCCTGACGCCGCTGCTCGCGCAGGCGATCGCTGAACTGCTGCAGCGGTTCCTGCACCGCGCCGCCATGCTGCTCGACCTGCACGATGAGACGAACCAGTGCGCGCAGATCGTCGTTGTCGTACACCTCGCGCAGGCGGCCCATCGACGCCTCGCGGCCACGCCCCGAGGCGTACTGGCGGTTGGCGTTCTCGAATTCCTTCGCGAGGATTGGCAGCACTTCGCGGAAATCGGACACGACCACATACAGGCTCTGATCCATCGACAGGCCCACGCCCTGCAGCAAGCGCAGCAAGTCGATGAGCAGCGGCAGTTCGTCGACCAGTTCGGCGCGGCGCTTCGCCGCCTTGCGCTGGATGTAGAACTTCGGCGCGAGCAGCCCGCCCCCCACCGCGCCGATCAGCCGCAGTATCGTGCCCAGTCCGCCACCGCCCGGAAACCAGAGCCACACGAGTACTGGCAGCACCACGGCCAGCGCCACGCGTGCGAACAGGAAAAGCGATTTGGCGCGCACGCTGTCGTAACCGCATTGCGCGAGCAGCAGGCGATCCTCGGCCGCGATGAGGTGCTGACCGAGGCGTGTCTCCGACCACCGCTTGCCGAGCGCCGCCGCGCGGTCGAACAACGCGCGCCAGCCGCGCCCGCCGCTTGCCATGTCGCCCGCTCCCTCATCCGGCAAGGCCATCGGCCCGGTCGCCGCGCGCAATGCGGCCAGCGCCTGTTGCCGGCGGCTCGCGAGCACCTGGTCGATGATGCGTTCACTGCGTCCCTGGCGCATCGCGCGCAGCAAAAGCGCCGAGGCGGCCAACAACAGCCCGGCGGCAACCAGCAGCAGGCCGAACATCATCCACAGGTGGGCGTCGGACGACAGCGACGACAAAGAGGCGGGCAACGAGTTCATGGCGTGGATTCCCTCGCGCTCAGAGCGACTTGGCCAGGCGGTACAGCACGAAACCGCCGAATACTTCCAGCCCGAGGCCGACGGCAAGCAGCTTCTGCCCGGACGTCTCCTGAAACATCGGCTCGAAGAACTTCGGGTTGAGCAGCATCAGCACCGCGCTCACGAGGATCGGCAAGGCCGCCAGCACCCAGGCCGACAGCCGCGTCTCCGAAGAAAGCGCGTACAGTTCGGCCTGCGCCTGTTCGCGATCGCGCATGAAGCCGGACATGCGCGAGAGGATCTGGTCGGCGCGCCCGCCAAAGCGTGTGGACAGGTCGACCACGGCGGCAAAGAGATAGATTTCCTCGACCTGGTACACGCGCGCGATCTGCTTGAGCGCGACGTCCAGGTCCACGCCCGCTTGCACCTGACGCACGGCGCGCTCGAGCAATTCGCGCAGCGGCATGTCGGCATTGCCCGCGGCGGTCTGGAACGCCGCCGGCAGGCTGTTGCCGACGCTCAGCATGCGCACCATGCCGTCCAGAAACACCGGCAGTTGACGCACGATGTTGCGGTGCCTGCGCGCCGCCTTGAGCCAGTAGCGCAGCACCACGCCGATGGTATACAACAGGAGCACGACGATGGCCGAGAGCGGCCCCTGCCAGATCCAGAACACGAGCCCGAGCGCCAGTCCCGGCACGATGAGCGTGGCGTAGAACGCCGGATCGGGCTGCACGCCGGCGCGCTCGAAGAAGAACTCCCATGGCAGCGACTTGCGGCGCGGCGCGCGCCTGGCCGCCGTCTCGCTCGGAGCGAAATGCGGTGCGTTCTGCGGTGCGTTCTGCGGTGCGTTGTGCGCAAGTTGCCGCTCGAGAAACGCACGGGTCGCCCGCTCCCTCTCGCGCTGGTGCGAGCGCCGCCACAGCTCCAGCCCTGCCGCGACGAGCAGCAATGCAATGCACAGGATCCACAGCAGGACGTGGTTCATCGCCGGCGTCCGAAGAAGCCGCCGCCCCCCGAGTCGGGCGGCGTGTTGCCCGGCGACGCGGCGGCGCCCGCATTGCGCGTGTGCTCCTTGTAGCGCTGCAGCTTGGGCGAGTGCGGCTGAATGCCGAGCGACACCCAGCGATCCTTCTCCTCGCCGTCCGGCCCCACGAACGATTCATGGCGATACAGTTCCTGCGTCGAGATTACCGTGTCGGAAACCCCGGTCACCTCAGTGATCGACAGTATCCGGCGTCGCCCGCTCGAGAGGCGGCCGATCTGCACGATGAAGTCGAGCGCGCTGGTGATCTGACGGCGCAGACTGCTCTCGCTGCCCTGAAATCCGGCGAATCCCGCGAGCATCTCGAGACGGTAGAGACATTCGCGCGGCGAATTCGCATGGATCGTCGCCATCGAGCCCTCATGGCCCGTGTTCATGGCCTGCATCATTTCGAGCACTTCCGAGCCGCGCACTTCGCCCACGATGATCCGGTCCGGGCGCATGCGCAGGCTATTGCGAATCAGGTCGCGGATCGTCACTTCGCCGGAGCCGTCGAAGCCGCCCTGGCGCGACTCCAGACGCACCACATGCGGGTGATTGAGCGAGAGTTCCGCGGTGTCCTCCACCGTCACGACGCGCTCGGTCGCGGGAATGAAGCTCGCCAGCGCGTTGAGCAGCGAGGTCTTGCCCGAGCTCGTCCCGCCGGAGACGAGAATGTTGCAGCGCGAGCGCACGGCCGCTTCGAGCAGGCCATAGATCTCTTCGTTGAAGCTGCCCAGCGCGAGCAGGTCGGACGGCTTGAGCGGGTCCTTGCGAAACTTGCGGATCGACACCACAGGGCCATCGACGGCGAGCGGCTCGATCACCACGTTCAGACGCCCACCGTCGGGCAGACGCGCGTCGACCATCGGGTTGGACTCGTCCAGACGCCGCCCGATCGGCGCGAGAATGCGTCGCACGATGCGCAGCAGATGCTGGTTGTCCGAGAAGCGCAGCGCCTCGCGCGCCAGCACGCCGCGGCGCGACACGTACACGTCGTTGTAGCCGTTGATCAGGATGTCTTCCACGGCCGGGTCGGCGAGCAGGTCCTCGATCGGACCGAAGCCGGCGAGCTCCTTCGTGAGCGCGTCCGAGATCTGGCGCAGTTCGGTCTCGTTGATCGGGATGCGCCGCAGGCGCACGAAGCCGTCCATCTCGAGATCGACGAACTGCTGGATGGCGCTGCGGCTCCAGCGGCCGAACTCTGCGCCGAGCTCCTCGATGCGCGCGAGCAGATGTTCGTGCGCCGCGGTCTTGATGTCCTGGAATTGCTGTGAATTGGCAAACGCGCGCCTGTCGTCGGCAAACTCGATGGAATCGGTCATGTCAGTGCTTTCCCATGAAGCGGCCGAGCCAGCCCGACGACTGGCGGTGCACGGCGGCGCCGGCGTGCTGCGCGGCGAGCAGCCGTTCGACGAGCGGCTGTAGCGCGCGCACGTATGGATCGCTGCGCGCGGTGTCGAGAATCAACTTGCCCTGATTGGTCGCCGAGAGCATGGCGAGCGGCCGGTCCGGCAGCGTGGCGAGCAGCGGCACGTCGAAGCGCTTGGCGATCTGATCGGCCGCCATGCCGTAGCGCGGGTCGTAGCGATTGAGCACGAGATGGAAATGGTGGCGCTCGACGCCGCGCTCCTCCAGATCGCGCAGCAGTGAGGCGAGCGACACGATCGCTCCCACGCTCTGGTCGACGACCAGCCAGACCTCGTCGGCCGCGCGCACCAGGCTCGCGACGAATGCCGGGTTGGAGAAGCCGCCCAGATCGGCCACGATGAGATCGAAGAACGCGCGCAGCCGATCGGTCAGCGCGAGCGCGTCGGCCGCGGCCACGGTGCGCATCTCGCCCAGGTCGAGCGGCAGCGGCAACACGGCCAGCCCGCTCGGCGCGTGCGAGACGGCCGTATGCACGAGCGTCTCGTCGAAGCGCCGCAGGTTCTGCACTGCCTCGGCGAAGCTGAACTGGCTCTGCGTGTTCAGATACAGCAGGCCATCGCCCGAGGGCAGCCCCAGGTCGAGCAGCGCCACGTGGCCGACCAGCGACGCGTCGAACGCGTCGCCCTTGCCGTCCGGGGCGCCTGCCTTCACCGCGCCCGCGTTGGTCGCGACGGTCGCCGCGGTCATGGCCTTGAGCGCCTTGGCGCGGGCGGCGCGCTCGGGCGCCGCGCCCACGCAGAGCTCCTGACCGAGCTGCGAGAGGTGTGCGGCCAGCGTGCTGCAACCCACGCCGATGCGCGCGCCGAGCAGCACCACGAAACGCCCGTGTCGCTGCGGCGAGGCAGACGTCGGCTCGGGCGTATGGTCGATCACGCGGCGCACGACGTCGAGCGCCTCTTCGTATGTCGAATGCATGTCGATGAAGTCGTGGACGCCGGCGCGCAGCGCAGCCTTCATGCCGTGCGCGTGCGCCATCGACCCCACCGCCACGAGCGGCAGCTTCGGCGCCACGCGCTTGAGCATCTGCGCGAGCTCGACGGCCTGCGCGATGCCGCCGTCGGGCTCGCCCGTCCGGCCTATCTCGCCCGTCTCGCCCGTCCCGCCTGTCTCGCCCGAGAAGTCGAGCAATACGACCTGCGGATCGAGATCGCCGATGCGCTGCTGCAACTGCGCCGGACGGCCTGCCTCCTGCAGCACCACGCCCGCTTCACGCAACGCCGCCGAGAGCCACTGCCCGTGGCCGGCATGTGCGCTGCAAAAGAGAAAGCGGTGCAACTCAGTCATGGTGTCCAGTATTCGCGTCGGTGCGTTCATTTTTGCACTCCTTACTACCCTGCCCCATCCCGTGTCCGTTCCATTGCGTTGTGCTCCGGTCTGGCTTGTGTACGGCGTTGTCCCGCGCGAGGCCTCTGCGTGCCATCGTCGCGGCGCCGGTGTTGCGTGGGGGCTGCATGATTGCCGCGCTGCCCCGCCTTGCCCATGCTGCCCGCGGCTACCTGGAGAATCCCGGCAACTCGCTGTCGCTCGCCCCGCCCATGAGGTAGGCGCCCCACACCGGACCGACGCGCTTCTCGCGCGTGTCGCCCGGCAGCGGCATGGCCACCCCTCGCGCCACGGGCTTGACCAGGTGCGGCGTGACCACGATCACCAGCTCCTTCTCGGCGCTGTTGTACTTCAGGTTGCGGAAGAACGCGCCGATGAGCGGCAGATCGCCGAGCAACGGCACCTTGTCGACTGCCGCGGTCGTCGTGCGCGAGATCAGACCACCGATGATGAAGCTCTCGCCGTCGCCGAGCTCGACCGTGGTGTCGGCGCGGCGCGTCGTGATTGCCGGAATCTGGATCGAGTCCGTCACGATCGCATTGGTGTAATCGATGTCCGACGCCTCGGGCGCCACCTTCAGCGCAATGCGGTTCGGCGAGAGAATCGTGGGCGTGACCGTCAGGCCCACGCCGAACGGCTTGTAGACCACCGTGGTCGTGCCAAGCCCGCCCGATTGCGGCACCGGAATCTCGCCGCCGGCAAGAAAGCTCGCGCTCTGGCCGGAGAGCGCCACGAGCGTGGGTGCGGCGAGCACGCGGCCCAGACCGTTCGATTCGAGCAGGTCGATCTCGGCCGACATACTGAACGCACCGCGCGTGATCGAGCCGAAGAACGAACCGAAATTCGTCACGTTGCCCGTGCCGCCGCTCGCGCCGCTGCGAAACGCCGAATTTAGCGACGAAGCCACCCCGAAGCTGCCCGAGCCGGTCTTCTTCGAAGCACTGAAGCTCGCACCCAGCTGATTGAGCGTGTTGCGATTGACTTCCACGATCTTCACGTCGACCTGCACCACGCCGGTCTCGCCCACGGTGGAGCGATCGACGACCACGCCGCCCTTGCCGCCAGCGTCCACCGCCGCCGCCTGCAGGCCGCTGTGCTCGAGGACCGTATTCGCGTGGCCCCGGATGATCGCGGCGTTGCCGCGTGCGTCAACGGACGCCGTACCGGTGTCGCCGAGCGCGCCTTGCAGGTCCCCGGTCACACGCACTTCCCAGCGCACGGGGTCGAGACCGCGCGGCCACGCGGCGACCTGCGTGGTGCCGGCCTTCTTGCCGACGAGCAGCACGGTGCCGCGCCGGCCGCCCGAGCCCTTGAGCACGACCACGTCGGCGACCGCCGGATCGGCCACCGCAACGCGCTCCAGGGCGCCCGGCACCGGCAGCTCGCGCTGCTCGTGCACGCCGATCGTGAGCGAGCGCGTGCCGCCCGACGCGGAACGGGCCGGATCGGCCGCGTCCGCGAGCCGCACCGCCACCGTGGCTGCACACGCGAGCAGCGCGGCGAAGCACAACAGCATTCCCTTGACGCGTCCGGTCTCTCGTGTGGCGCTGCGAACCTGGCTTCTGATCATGGCGTGGCGTATCGGTCACTGTGTCGGTTAAATGGCACGGCGCCTGGGGTCTGGCGTCGCCTCGATGGCTTGCGTGTCAGTAAGCGGCGCTCGTGCGTTCGGCGCCGCGCACCACTTCGATCATCCCCCCGCCGCCAGCGCCGCCCGAGCCGTTCCGCGGCGCTCGCTGCGCGCCCGCCGGCCGCACCGGCGCACCGGCGAGGCCCGTCGCGGCAATTCCGGCGTAAGCCTGGTTCTCCGGCGCATCGAGCGCCGTCCTGTCGTCCGCCTTCAGGCCGGGCTTGCCGGCGAGCACCGGCGGCGGCGGGGTGAACAGCGTGGTGTCCGGCGTGGCGTCGTCGCCCGGATTGCGTAACGCGAGCATGATCTTGCCCTGCTGCATGCCGAGCACCACGCGGTTGACGTCGGCCACCGGCACCGCGACCACGGCCGCCGTCGCGGGCATGGGCGCCTGCACGTTCACATTCTGCGGCGGGGGCGGCGGCGCACTGCCTGCCGCCGCCTGCACGGCGGAGGCCACCGACGGCGCGGCAGGCGGTGGCGTCACGTCGTCGAGCGACGCGCTGCCGTAGCTCAGCACACGCACCCGCGAAGCGAGCAGCCGCGATTGCGTATCGTCGGCCAGACCGACTGCCGGTCCGGGCGCTTGGTTGGTCTTCATCGTGAAGAACACGTCGACGTAGTCGCCGGGGCGGATACGATTGCTCACGCCGACGGTCTCCGTCACGGGAATGGCCACGGCGCGCTCGCCGGGGGCAAGCTGCATGGCAAGGCCGCGCGCGAGCGTGTTCTGCGTGACGGGAACGCCGGCGGCGAGCGCCACGAGCGGTACGCGACCGATGACGTCGGCCGGGTTGGCAAAGCCACCGGCGGTCTGGCTGTCGAACTGCACGAGCTTCACGCCATCGGCGCGAATCGGTTGACCGGCGGGGAGCGTCCTGGCCGCCACCACGGCCGGATAACGTTGCGTGAGTGTCTGCGCGAGCGGCGACGGCGCGGCTGCCGGGGCCGGCGCATTCGACATGCCCAGCCGCAACGCGAAGAGCGCCAGCAGCACCCCGGCGACGACGAGCACAGCGGCGAGAATCTTGGTGGCTTTGTTCATGGCTTGAGGCCTTGCGGCCGTTCACTCACAACTTGCAGGACGCCGGCGAGCCGGCGGCATAACAACCTGGCAAACGCTCACTGCAACCTTCTGCGCATTCTCCGGTGCTTTAACTGCCCCCCAGCGTGGACGTGTCGAGCGTGATCGCCGCCGTGCCGACGACGTATTGCGGCACCAGTTGGCCCAGCCCCGGCCAATTGACGGTCATCGGCTGAGTCAGCGTGAGCGTCACATGTACGATGCACTGCGAACTGCCGGCCGAGGCACCCGATGTCGGACACGGATACGTGCTGTCGGGCGTGAAGCTGGTGCTGACGGCCGACACCGACGGCCACGTCAGCGTATTCGTGATCGCCTGCGTGGCGTAGGTCTCGCGCTGCGACATGGTGCCCTCGCGCAGCATCGCGCGGCCGGCCTCCGAGGCGGCCTGGGTGAGCATCTGGCGAGCAAGGATGGTGATGGAAAAGGCGACGGCGACGTAAAACGCGGGCAGCAGGATCATCAGGATCAGCATGAATTCCAGTGCCGCGACGCCGCGCGCGCGCAGCCCTCGCAACCCTGATTCCGCCCGTGCCCCAGACCGCCTCATGACGATACCCCCCGTCGCGCACGGCGCGCCTGGCCGTGTCTGGCGACGCATTGATCTCGTTTCATCTGCGCGGCGTCGCCCGCGCCTCCCATGTTTTCGGTGCTACTTCGGTAGCACTCGTGGCGCCCCGGGCGTGCCCCTGCGCCGCCCGACGCCCGTTCGTCTCAAGCCGTCGTCTCAACCTGCAACATCGATCGCGCCTAGCGCACCACCAGCGCCGCTGCCGCCAGATAGGCCCCATACGGCAGTCCGACACGCCCTGCACGCCACTGCAAAATCCGCTGCCACACGCGCCGGCTGGCGAGACCCTCGCGCCAGCGCGCCAGCCACTTCATGCGAGCCGCGAGCAGCACCAGGGCATGCGCGCCGGCCGCCACGCTCGCCAGACACCAGACCGGCAACAGCGCCGGGTAACCTGCGACCAGCCCAATCAACGCGAACAGCTTCACGTCGCCGGCGGCCATCACGCCGCGCCACCAAAAAGGCAGCAGCGCGACCAATCCCAGCAGCGCCCCCAGTCCGTGGATCCGGATCGCGCCCGGCTCGCCGTGCCACGCGCGCCAGCCGATCCACGCCAGCGCGAGCGCCCCGACGCATAGCAGCCAGGCGTTCGGGATGCGGCGCGCAATCAGGTCGGTAAGGACGATCGGTACGCAAAGCAGCCACAACAACGTCAGCATGCGCGTCTCGCCTCAGTGCGAGGTGGCCGACGTTGCCGCCGACGTCACCGTGCTGAACGCACTCGAGAGCACCGCGCCCAGTCCCGTGAAGACGGTGGCACCGATGACGAGCGCGACGATGGCCGCAAGAATGCCGTACTCCAACGCCGTCACACCCCGCTCGCGGGATGGCCGGCGTGGTGAAGCCGCTGCCCTTGTTCTCATGGTTCGCATGGCCTGCATCCTCGCGAATACAGCATCCCGATCGTTCCGAACGATGCCGCCGCCCACGCGACCGGCATCCGTCCCCCTGTTATCCGGCCTGCCCGCCCGCCGGTCGATCCATCGACTGCGAACGTCGCACCGTCTTGTTCTGTGCTTGCGCGAGTGCGCGGGTCATGGCGCCGCAACGTATCGCGACGGGCACCGGCACGCCATGAATGCGCCGCCCATGCATCGATTGCCCGCGCGTGACGCGCCTGTCACGCGCCTGCTGCCGTCACCGCCGCCTGGATCTTGGAAAAGACGGAAGAGAACGTCGTGTTGAGACTTCCGAAAACCGTGCCGCCAATGACGATGGCAACGATCGCCGCGAGAATGCCGTACTCCAGCGCAGTCACCCCGCGCTCGTCGCGCGCAAACAGTCGAATACGATTGCCGAGTTTCATGTCTGTCTCCCTCAAAAAGGCGTATCACGCCCATTGGCACTCGCGGCCCGCCGTCATCACGGACGTCCGCCATATCGCTTATCAACTCTGGACTTCGACCCCGGGTTCGTTGCGCAGCAAGGCTTGCGAACCTCTTTTGCTCTGGACGCCACATTTTCTTTGCCTCTCGGATCAGAATTTTTGGCGGCATCCCATTTCTTCCGATGCTAATTTAAACTAAAACGCAAAAACTAGAGTCATGCTTCCAATCGCCCCGGAGAATGTAAGAAAACGTTACAGACGTTGCTCAAACAATACTCCAAAACAAGCTTGCGCAACGCACGCGAGGGAAAACCATGATTCGCATGCCGCAACATAACGCTCTCCAGTGCATGCAGCGCTTATTTAAATAACTATTCATCCATTTGGACGGTGTGATGTTTCGTCGCGCGAAGGAAAGCGGCAGCACCGTCATGGAGTCGGCGTTACTCACGCCAACAACCATTGCGCCGCGCGCGCCGGCGCCGGTTGCTCCGTCGGTTCCGCAGCAGCGTGTCGCCGTGCTACCGGTGTTGCGTCGTGTTATGCCGTGTTATGCCGTGTTATGCCGTGTTATGCGGCGCGGCGCGATGCAATGTCATGCCGCGCTATCTCCACGCTAACGCCCACCTTTCACTTGATTTCCGAATCCGCGCGAGCGCCGGCCTGGCGCTGCTTTAAGGCGCTTAAGCACCGTATTACTGTCTGCCGTCGATTTGCAATTGCCCGACATTACATGGATTAAGGGAAGCGGATACTGCAACTGGAATCCGCCGATTTGCTCGTCGATCGCGGACGTCACGAAAATCGGTTTTACATGCCGATTCCCGACCGGGCGTTACGTAACGTCACCCGTAACGCGCCCCGTAACGGGAACGGCATTCATGCCGGAACGCCGGTTTTTTTGATGGCGTTAACCCTGATTTTCAACACCCCCTCCCGTTCGCCGATCTCTCGATCGGAAAGATTCTTGTTTTCCAAAACGCAAATAAATACAGGCTTCTCGGGCGATCGAACAAAAAACTAGAGCAGTTATTCGGTCTCGCGCCCGGCGCTTGGCACACCTCTTGCGGATACCCCTGCAACGCAACGCTGAAGATCACCGGGGGACACCATGATCATTGGCAATACCAAGCAATCGACGCCGCGTCCTGTCGCCGTCGCGGCCGAGCGGCAACGCGTCGCTGCCGCGCAGCGCGGCGCCGCGCCCGAGAACGATCGTAGAGGCGCAAGCCCAGGGAGGGGCGGTGCACAAGGCGGTGGCGTACGCGCCACCGCCACACCGTTCGACGCCGCCGACGTTCGCGACGTCGGCCACACGAATTCGGGCCGTGCGATGACAGGCCCCAACAGCGCTGATGTCGACGCGCTTCTGTTCGCACTCATCGCACAACGCATGGACGACCGGCTGGCAGCACACGCCGTGCTCGCCTGACCACGCACAGACCAGAGGAAAACATCATGAAGAACATCCAACGCAACCTTCTCGCATCCGCCTGCCTTCTTGCCGTCATCACGATGACCGGCTGCGCCAGTTCCGGTTCGGGCGGCACCAGCGGCTCGCTTGGCGACGGCGGCGGCAGTGGCACGACCGCCGGCACGGGCGGTGGCGGCGGCACCGGCGCAGGCACGGTGCCCGACGGTTCGGGCAATGGCGGCGGCACCGGCGGCGATGGAAGCGGCAACGGAAATGGCAACGGGAACGGGAATGGCAACGGCGGCACGGGCGCCGCGACCAATCCGATCGGCACGGTGGCGGCGACGGCGAGCACCGGCGTCGTCACGCAGGTCGGCAAGACGGTCAGTGACCTGGGCACCACGCTCGCCGGCACGCAGTTGCCGCTCGTGAGCTCGCAAACGCAAAGCGGCCTGGCTGGCGCCGCGGTGTCGACCGGCAACGCCGTGCAGACGCTGAGCAACGGTCTGACGAACGGCCTTGGCAAGCTCGGCTCGGTGAGCGACCCGCTCAACCCGACGCTCGCCAGCGTCGGCGGCGCGGTCACGAACCTTGGCACGGCTGGCACGCAGCTGGGCAGCGCCGTTGCCGGCCTGGGTCAAACCGGCCCGCTCGCCAACACGCCGATCAACGGTGTGACGACGCTGCTCGGCGGCGTGGTCTCCTCCGTCGGCAAGGCGGGCGAAGCGCTTGGCGGCGGCCTCACGCAAACCATCACAAGCGCTCCCGTGCAACAGCTCACGACAGGCCTGTCCTCGGCCATCACGCCGATCACGAACGTGGTGACCAACACGACGCAAACGCTGGGCAACGCCACGGGCCTCGGGGCGCCAGTGGCGGGCCTGCTCGCGAAGGTCGGCGGCGGCCTCGCCGGCGTGGGCACGAAGATTGGCGGTCAACTCAACAACCCGATCGCGGCCGATATCGGCGGCATCGTCAAGGGTGTCGGCAATACCGTCGCCAGCCTCGGCGGCGTGGTCCACGGCACGCCCACGAGTGCCAACCCGCTCGCACCGATCACCTCGGTTCTGGGTGGCCTGGGTGGCTTGGGTGGGCTGGGCGGCACCGGCGGCGCGGGCGGTGCGGGTGGCAATCCGCTCGCGCCCGTCACCAATCTCGTCGCAGGTCTCACCGGTTCGCTGGGCGGCGCCGCAGGTGGCAACTCGGGCGGCAATCCGGGTGGCAATCCGCTCGCCCCGGTCACGAACCTCGTCTCCGGTCTGACGGGCGCCCTGGGCGGCGCAACGGGCGGCGGCACGTCGGGCACGAACCCACTGGCCCCGGTCACGAATCTCGTCTCGGGCCTGACCGGCGCGCTCGGTGGCGCCACGGGCGGCGGCACGTCGGGCACCAACCCGCTGGCGCCGGTCACGAATCTCGTCTCGGGCCTGACCGGCGCGCTTGCGGGCGGCGCCGCGGGTAGCACGGGTGGCGCGGGTGGCGCGGGTGGTGGCGGCGGATCGGCCGCCGGTGGTGTGCTCGCCCCGGTGACCACGCTGCTCGGCTCGGTGACGGGCGCCGTGGGCGGCGCCACCGGCGGCTCGACGGGCGGCAGCGGCGGCCCGCTCGCGCCGGTGACCGGCCTGCTCGGCGGCCTGCTCGGCGGCGTGAAGAAGTAATCGTCGGCACCGGCGCGCGCCGCGTGTATCGCGCCCGGCGCGCGCGGCACCGGTTTCTCAGATGGAAGTGACAGCGTCATCCGGACGGTCCGCCGCCGGCAAACATTCAGAACGATCAAGGGAGAGGAACATCATGTCGAACGCACTTCAACGCACCCTTCTGGCCTCGGCCGCCATCGGTCTCATCGCCCTCACCGGCTGCTCCAGCGGCGGCGGCAGCGGTGCGAGTTCGGCCGGCACCACCGGCACCCCGAATGCGGTCGGCACGACCGCAGCCAATGCGGGCGGGGTGGTGAGCTCCGCCGGCAACATCGTGAGCGCCCTCGGCGACCAGGTCTCGAGCACGCAGTTGCCGCTGGTGTCGACGCAAGCCTCCCAAGGCTTCGGCGGCGCGCTGTCGAACACCGGCAAGGCGGTCACCGACCTCGGCAACGGCGTGAGCGCGGGCCTCGGCAAGACCGGCACGTCGGCCGACACGGTCGGCATCACCCTCGCGAGCACCGGCAACGTCGTCACGGACCTCGGTCAGGCCGGCGTGTCGCTCGGCAGCGGCGTGGCCGGCATCGGCAAGAGCGGCCCGCTCGCGGGCACACCGGTCGATACGCTCACGAGTGCACTCGGCAACGTCGTCGGTACGGTCGGCCAGGGCGGCATCGCCGGCGGCGCGATTCTCAAGCAGGCGTTCTCGGGCGGCCCGGTCACGCAGGTGACGTCCACGCTCTCGGCCGCGATCAATCCGGTCACCAACGTCGTGTCCGACACCACGCGCACCATCGGCAACACCACGGGCCTGGGCGGCCCGGTGCAGAACCTGCTGACCACGCTCGGCAATACGGTCGGCACGGTCGGCGGCACGATCAAGGGCACCTCGTCGAACGGTGTCGTGACCGCGCTGGGCAACACCGTGATCGCCACCGGCAACACGGTCTCCGGCCTCGGCACGCTGCTCAATGGCTCCACGTCGACCGGCTCGGCGAATCCGTTCGGCTCGCTGCTGGGCAACCTCGGCGCGACGACGGCCGGCGGCGGCAGCGCAAGCCCGCTCGCCCCGGTGACCGGTCTGCTGGGTGGCCTGGGCGGACTGGGCGGCCTGGGCGGATCGTCCGGGGCCAGTAGCGGCAATCCGCTCGGCGCCGTGACCGGCCTGCTCTCGGGCGCGACCGGCGGCTCCTCCGGCAGCGGTAATCCGCTCGCGCCGGTCACCGGCCTGCTCGCCGGCGTCACGGGCGCCGCAGGTAGCGGCGCCGGCGCCACCGGCGGCCTCACCGGCCTGCTTGCGCCGGTGACGAACCTGCTCGGCAGCGTGGCCCACGTCGGCAAGTAATTCACCATCGTCGCGAGCGCGCTGGCGCGCTCCGGCACCGCGCATGTGACGAGCTTCATCGATAAGGAGATGCCATGGCCCGCTTCATTTCCGACACCAGCGTTCTGACGCGCGGTCATGGCGAATCCGCCCCGCCCACCTCCGAACCCGTGGCGATGCGCGAGACCGGCGACGGTTTCACCGCGCGTCACGCACACCACACGTTCGGCACCGATGCGAGTGCCGCTTCCGGGGCGACGTCCGGCGCCTCCCCGCTCAACGCAACACACGGCACCATGAGCGACCGACATACGAACCGTAATGATCTCGTCGCCGGCATCGTCCGCTCGCTCGGACGCCGGCTCGCCGTGTATACCGCGCTCTATCACGCCGCGCTCGCCGAACAGCTCGGCCTGAACGTGACGGATCTGAACGCGCTCGATCTGATTCTCGAGCTCGAATCGATCACCGCGGGACAGCTCGCCGAACTCATGGGCGTGAGCTCGGGCGGCATCACCACGGTTATCGATCGCCTCGAGCGCGCGGGCTTCGTCGAGCGCGAGAAGAACCCGCACGACCGCCGCATGGTGATGATCCATCCCATCGCGCAGCGGTGCGCGCAAATCGAACAGTTCCTGTCGTCGGTCTCGCGCGAGCTCACGGCGGTGAGCGCCGCCTACGACCACAGCGAGCTCGCTGCCATTCATGATTTTCTGGTGCAGAGCATTCGCACGCTCAAGAGCGAAACGTTCCGCCTGCGCTTCGAAGCCGACCAGGACATCGCGGGGCTGGTATCGGGCAGCCGGCACTCGCCGGCCAAGCCGTGAGACGGCCCGCACCCGCCGCGCCGAGGAGAAACGTCATGTCGAAAATTCTGCGTCCCGCGTTGCTCGCGGCCCTGGTCGTCGGCGTCGTCGGTGTCACGGGCTGCTCCAGCTCGGGTGGCGGCAGCGGCGCCACGCCGAACAATCCGAACAATCCGAATGGTCCGAACAACCCCAACGATCCGAACAACCCGAACAATCCGACGAATCCAACGAGCAGCAACGGCGTCATCAGCTCGGTCGGCTCGGTAGTGAGCGCCGTGGGCAACCAGGTCGCGGGCACCACGATTCCCGGCGTGTCGCCGCAGGCGACGCAGGGCTTCGGCGGCGCGCTCGTGCAAACCGGCAATGCCGTGACCGATCTGGGCACCGGCGTGAGCAACGGTCTCGGGCAACTCGGCAAATCGGGCGCCGACCCTGTCGGCACCACGCTCGCGAGCACCGGCGGCGTGGTGGCCGATCTTGGCAACGCGGGCGTGTCGCTCGGCAGCGGCATCGCGGGCATCGGCAAGAGCGGGCCGCTCGCGGGCACCCCCGTCGACACGCTCGCCGGAACGCTCGGCGGGGTCGTCTCCACGGTCGGTCAAACGGGCGTGAAAGGCGGCGCCATGCTCACGCAAACGCTCACCAGCGCGCCGATCGTGCAAGCGACCACGGCGCTCTCCTCGGCCATCTCACCGATCACGAATACCGTCGTCAGCACCACGCAGACCATCGGCAACACGACCGGCCTCGGCGGCCCCGTAGCGGGCCTGCTCGGCACGCTGGGCGGCGCATTGACCGCGACGGGCGCGCAGGTGAAGGCGGCCGCGCCGAACGCGGTGGTCGCGAGCCTCGGCAACCCGATCATGGCGCTGGGCAACACCGTCGCCAGCGCCGGCGGCCTGCTCAACGGCACCACCAACGGCACGAGCGCCAATGCATTGGGCGCGGTGCTCGCCAGTCTCGGCAACACGCCGATCACATCGACCTCGGCCGGTACGACGCATCCGTTGGGCTCGCTTACCGGGCTGCTGGGTGGCCTGGGCGGTCTGGGGGGCACGGCGGGGTCGTCGGGCAGTGGCAACCCGCTGGGCGCCGTCACGGGATTGCTGGGCGGCACTTCGGGCAGCGGCGGTAGCGGCGGTAGCAGCGGCAGTGCGGGCAATCCGCTCGCGCCCGTGGCGTCGCTGCTGAGCGCCGTCACGGCGCCGCTCGCCCCGGTGGCGGGCACCACGTCGGCAAGTGCAGGCGGCGGCCTGCTGGCGCCCGTCACCAGCTTGCTGGGCGGCCTGGGCAAGTGAGCGGGTAAGCGCGCGAGCAGCGCGCATTGCCTGCCGGATAGAACGAACCGATAAATCGCGAGAGGGGGGCGTCCTCGAGTCAAAGCTCGACGGACGACGGCAAGCCCGGACAGTGAAGCGACACTGCCCGGGCTTTGTCGTTTGATGGACGGCGATGCAGGCATCGCGTCGACGCGCCGGCGTCGACGTGTGTGCGCAAATGGCGTCGCGCCGCGCCACGAGCGGCGTTGGAGCGTCCTCAAAAAAACAAAAGACCCGGGCGTCTGCGCCGCGGGTCTTCTGACCGAGAATGGGGTGAAGCCGAGAATGGGGCGAAGAATGGGATGGAGTGCGCACCGCGCGGCGGCGCACGTCGGGCGCCGTCGGCGGTACTGAGCGTGCGGACGGTGGCAGCCGACGATGCGATCGCGTGCCTTATTGCTCGCGAATCCAGGTCTGCGTGCGACCGATCAGCGAAATGCCGATGTAGCCGCGCACGTCGAGCTTCTTGCCGCCGTCTGTGAGCGTCATCTTGCAGTTGTACTCGGTGCCGTTTTCCGGATCGAGAATCTTGCCGCCCGCGTACTGATCGCCTTCCTTCTTGATGCCGCGAATGATCTGCATGCCCAGCATCTTCTGATCCTTGCGCTCATCCTTGCACGCGGTGCAGATGCGGCCCGGATCATCGTTTTCGCCGAGTCCCTTGGTGATCGTGCCGACGTATTCGCCGTTCCGCTCCGTAATGGTGACGAGCGCCTTGGGCTTGCCCGTCTTGTCGTCGATCGTCTTCCACACACCGACCGGCGAGGTCTCGTCGGCCGCGAACGCCGCCTTGGCAACACCGCCCAACAACGCTACTGCGACGAGCGCTTGCGCACCCAGACGTCGCCACGACGTCGAATTCGAAATCGCCTTCATGATGTCATCCTCCCGGATACGGAATTGATTTGTCGTAGGACTCACGTACCGGCCGCGCCTGCGCCGCCATTCGCGCGAGTCGCTTTGAAGATTACGTCAAAGGCGTCACAACGTGCAGAGGAAGTCCTCTACTCCAAGGCCGCCGCATCAAGGGCGAAACGGTGTCACGGTTCGCGCAGCCAGACCTGCGTGCGGCCCAGCAGCGAAATGCCGAAATAGCCTCGAACCTCGAGCTTTCGCCCGCCGTCGACCACCTTCACCTTGACGCTGTATTCGCTGCCGCTGTCGGGATCGAGAATCTTGCCGCCGGTGTATTCGTCGCCGTCCTTGCGCAGCCCGCGAATGATCTGCAGGCCCTGCAGCTTCATGCCCTTGCGCCAGTCGGTGCACTCGGTGCAGCGGCGCTCCAGACCGTCGGGGCGGCCCAGGCTTTTCGATAGCGCGCCAACGTACTCGCCGTCTTTTTCAGTGATGGTGATGAGCGCTTTCGGGTCGCCCGTCTCGTCGACGATTCGCCATACGCCCACCGGCGAGATCAGGTCGGCGGCCACGGCCGCGCATGCGCTGGCACACAGGATTGCCGCCGCGCCAAGGCGCCGCCACGGCGCGGCATTGAACATCGGTTTCACAGTGACCTTCGTTAGCGGTTCGAGGGAACGGCGAGCGATTACAACGGCGGCAACGCGATTGCCGTCAGACGCCATTGCACGAGATTACGACGCGTGAGCGTAAACGTCACGACACGCTCGGGACGATTGCTGCGCGACACATGCACGAGGAAATGATTGAAGTCCTCGAACTCGGTGCGTGTGATCGTGCGCGCGGATGCTTCGGTCGGCGCCGCGGCATCGCTGCCGCCCGGCGGCGCGGACGTGGCCGCGTCGGACGCAGGCGGAGGCGGCGCTGATGGCGCGGACGGCGCCTGTTGCGGCGGCGGCGCGACCTCGCGCGGCACCGGTGCCCCGGGCGCAGGCGGCAAGCCGGTGCTGTCGCCGCGCAGCATTGCCGCCACGGCCTGCGGCGTGAGCAGCGCTTCGACCACGCGGTCCGACACCCAGCCACCCAAGGCGAGCGCCAGTGCGCCCAAGGCGTTGCCGCGTTGCTTGTCCATCTGTCGCGACAGTTCGTCGTGCAGGCTCAGCTTCAGGCTGTCACGCACCGCAGGATAATCGACATACGCGGAGAGCGCGTCGGCGTCACGCGCGTTTGCCGCCTCACGCGCCCTCCACAAGGTGTAATACGGCGTGCCAAACAGCAACCCCAGTACGACGACGAGCCCGACCAGGGCGATCCACAATTTACGCATCATCAATACTCCGACAGTCCACTGCGACGGTCAAACTGCGCATGGTAGGCGTTTCGCGAGAACGCGGCACCAGCGACTTACATTGCTTTACAAATCCTTACAGCACAGGGCCCGGCTGGCTTTTACTCTCGAAGCGTAAGCTGCACGTCGCGGCAAGCTCCGGCGCCGCGCCCTACACGGCGAGGTTACCCCCGATTTGCCGCTGCGCGCTGGTGTCGTCCCGGCGCGCGCCTGCGGCCCTTCAACCGACAAGGAGGTGGCACGATGCGTCACGACCGACTTGTCCGAGCCGTGTGTTTTGCCTTGCTGAGCGGCGCTTCGCTGGGCGCGGCCGCGCAGTCGGCGTCAGACGGCCGCTTCTTTCGCGGCTGGTTCGCGCAAGGGGCCGAGCGACCGGGCGCGCGAGGCGACGGGCGCGGTGACGCCGCCCCCCGTGGGACCAGGCCGTCGCGCCCCCCCGAAGTGCGGCCGCAGGGCGACCTGCGAGGCGACATCTACAACCATCTTCGCGAGCAACGCCAGCCGCCCGCACCGGCACCGCCGGCCGGGGCGCCGGGACAGCCGGGCGAGCGCAAGTCCGATCGTGGCAATCGCGGGCGCTGAGCGCAGCCCGAGTGTGCGCCTGTGCGCCTGTGCGCCTGTGCGCCTGTGCGCTGCAGGCGATTCAGGCAATTCAGGTCAGCGACGTGTCGACCGTGCGGCGCGGCGCTTCCAGATACTCCAGCGATTGCATCTCGACCAGACGGGATACCGTGCGCGTGAATTCATTGGCGAGCGTGCCTTCGGTGTAGAGCTCCTCGGGCGGCACTTGCGCCGACATCAGCAGCTTGACCTTGTGATCGTAGAACACGTCGACGAGCCACGTGAAGCGGCGCGCTTCCGAGGCCATGCGCGGCGTCATTTTCGGCACGTCCGAGAGCACGACGGTGTGAAAGCGGTTGGCCAGTTCGAGATAGTCGTTCTGCGAGCGCGGGCCGCCGCACAACGTGTGGAAGTCGAACCACACGGCGCCGCCCGCACGGCGCAGCGCCTTCAGTTCGCGCTGCTCGATGTGCAGCAGCGGACTCTCGTCGGGCACGCCGGCGATCTCGGTAAACGCCGCACGCAGCGCACGGTTGGCCTCGTTGCCGAGCGGATAGTGATACACCTGCACCTGCGCGAGCGTGCGGCGACGATAGTCGATGCCGGCGTCGACATTGAGCACGTCGAGCTTCTCCTCGAGCAGCTTGATCGCGGGCAGCACGCGATCGCGATGCAGGCCGTCCGGGTAGAGCGTGTCGGGGCGATAGTTCGACGTCATGACGAACTGCACGCCGTTCTTGAACAGCTCGGAGAGCAGCCGGTGCAGGATCATCGCATCGGCGACGTCGGAGACGTGAAATTCGTCGAAGCAGATCAGGCGATAGCGCTTGGCGACGCGCCTGGCCAGCTCGTCGAGCGGATCGGGCAGCCCCTTGAGCGCCTGCAGCTGGTGATGCACTTCACGCATGAACTCGTGAAAGTGCAAACGCGTCTTGCGCTGCAGCGGCACCACCGAGTAGAAGCTGTCCATCAGGAAGCTCTTGCCGCGCCCCACCCCGCCCCATAGATACACGCCCTTGGGCAAATCGGGATGCACCAGCCACTTCTTGAGGGTGTTGGAGCGCCGCGCCTTGTAGGCGGCCCATTCGTCGTAGCACTGCTGCAGACGATCGACGGCACGCTCCTGGGCCTCGTCGGGCTTGTAGCCGCGCGCGGCCAATTCTTGTTGGTAGTATTCGCGAACGTTCATGCGGACTGCGCGCCCTGAGATTGCCCGAGGGCCGCGAGGCTAAGGGATTCAAAAAAACAAAGGCGAGTTGCCTCGCCTTTGTTCGGACACATCAGCGTGACGCTGCTTACTTGTTCAGCGCGCGCTTCTCGACATCGAGGGCGGCTTCACGCATCACTTCCGACAGCGACGGGTGCGGGTGGCAGATACGCCCGATGTCTTCCGAGGCCGCCTTGAACTCCATCGCGACCACCGCTTCGGCGATCAGATCCGAAGCGTTCAGGCCGATCACGTGCACGCCGAGGATTTCGTCGGTCTTGGCATCGGCCAGCACCTTCACGAAACCGTCCGACGAGCCCATGCCCAGCGCACGGCCATTGGCCGCGAACGGGAACTGCCCCGGCTTGAATTCACGGCCTTCGGCCTTGAGCTGCTGCTCGGTCTTGCCGACCCAGGCGATTTCCGGCGAGGTGTAGATCACCCACGGAATGCAGTTGTAGTCGATGTGCGGCTTCTGGCCAGCGATGACTTCGGCCACCAGCACGCCCTCGTCTTCGGCCTTGTGCGCGAGCATCGGGCCGCGCACCACGTCGCCGATCGCGTACACGTTCGGCAGCTTGGTGCGGCAGTGCTCGTCCACGGGAATGAAGCCGCGCTCGTCGGTCGCCAGACCGATGTTGCCCAGGCCCAGGTCGTCGGTGTTCGGCACGCGGCCGACCGAGACGATCAGGCGGTCGACTTCGAGCGTCTTGGCGTTGCCGTCCTTGTCCGTGTAGTTGACCGTCACGCTGTTCTTGCCGGTCTTCACTTCGCCGACCTTCACGCCGACGTTGATGTCCAGCCCCTGCTTCTTGAACTGCTTGGCGGCCTCCTTGGCCACGCCGGCGTCGGCGGCGGCCAGGAACTCCGGCATGGCTTCGAGCACGGTGACCTCGGCGCCCAGACGACGCCACACCGAACCGAGCTCCAGACCGATCACGCCGGCGCCGATCACGCCCAACTTCTTCGGCACGGTGTCGAACGAGAGCGCACCTTCGTTGTCCGAGATGAGCTTGTTGTCGACCGGCATGCCCGGCAGGTGGCGCGCCTTCGAACCGGTGGCGATGATGATGTTCTTGGCGGTGACCGATTCATTCTCGGCGCCCGTCACATCGATCTGATAGCCGGCATCGTTCTTGGCGATGATCTTGCCGTGGCCCTTGAGCCACGTAATCTTGTTCTTCTTGAACAGGAACTCGATGCCGCCGGTCATCTTGTCGACGATGCCCTGCTTGCGCTTGAGCATCTGGGCGATGTCGATCTTGACGTCCGACGTGGTGATACCGTGATCGGCCAGATGGTGGCCGACCTTCTCGAATTCCTCCGACGACGCGAGCAGCGCCTTCGACGGAATGCAGCCCACGTTCAGGCACGTACCGCCGAGCACCATCTTGCCGGCCGGATTGGTCCACTTCTCGACGCAGGCGACGGAAAAGCCGAGCTGCGCGGCGCGGATTGCGGCGATATAACCGCCGGGGCCGGCGCCGATAACGACTACATCAAATTCTTTGTTTGCCATTTTGAGACTCAGTGAAGGTTGACGGCAGAAGAAGGCGCGGCGCGCCGGCCGTGCAACGGATGGCCGGGCGCTGCCGCGCGGTGCGCGCTAACGCTTACAGGTCGAGCAGCAGGCGAGCCGGATCTTCCAGCGCTTCCTTCATGGCGACGAGGCTCAGCACGGCTTCGCGGCCGTCGATGATGCGGTGGTCGTAGCTCATGGCCAGATAGTTCATCGGACGGATGACGATCTCGCCGTTTTCCACGACCGGACGGTCCTTCGTGGCGTGCACGCCCAGAATGGCCGATTGCGGCGGGTTGATGATCGGGGTCGAGAGCATCGAGCCGAACACGCCGCCGTTCGAGATCGAGAACGTGCCGCCGGTCATTTCCTCGATCGACAGCTTGCCATCGGCAGCCTTCTTGCCATATTCGGCGATCTTCTTCTCGATGTCGGCCAGGCTCATCTGGTCGGCATTGCGCAGGATCGGCACTACCAGACCGCGCGGCGAGCCGACGGCGATACCGATGTCGAAATAGCCGTGGTAGACGATGTCGTTACCGTCGATCGACGCATTCACGGCCGGGTACTTCTTGAGCGCATGCACGGCGGCCTTCACGAAGAACGACATGAAGCCCAGCTTCACGCCGTGTTCCTTCTCGAACTTGTCCTTGTACTTGTTGCGCAGATCCATCACCGGCTTCATGTTGACCTCGTTGAACGTGGTCAGAATGGCGTTGGTCTGTTGCGATTGCAGCAGGCGCTCGGCGATACGGGCGCGCAGACGCGACATCGGCACGCGCTGCTCCGGGCGGCCTTCGAGCGACGTGTCGCGGCCCACCGGGGCGGCGACCGACGGCAGTGCGGCGCGCTGCGCCGGCGCCGGAATCGACGAGGCGGCAGCGGCCGGCTTGGCACCGGCGGCCAGGGCGTCACCCTTGGTCACGCGGCCGTCGCGGCCCGAGCCGGCGACGTCGCTCGGCGACAGGTTCTTCTCGGCGAGCACCTTGGCGGCCGCCGGGCTGGCGATGCCACCCGAGGCGCCACCGGCTGCGGGGGCGGCAGCCGGCGCGGCGGCGGCCGGCGCAGCGGCTTCGGCCGGCTTGGCGGCGACCGGCGCAGCGGCGCCTGCCTTGGCTTCGGTGTCGATCTTGGCGATGACTTGTTCGGACGTCACGGTGTCGCCGGCCGAGGCGCTCACTTCGACGAGCACGCCGGCGGCGGGCGCCGGTACTTCGAGCACGACCTTGTCGGTCTCGACTTCGATCACGGTTTCGTCCTGGGCAAAGGCTTCACCGACTTTCTTCTTCCAGTCGAGCAGCGTGCCTTCGGAAACCGACTCGGAAAACTGGGGGACTTTGACTTCAACAATGGCCATTTCTGGATCCTGGATTCGATAGACGTTCAATTCGGAAATACGGCAGCGGCCGTCCCTGGGGGGAGGACGACCGCTGTAGGACCTAACCGCTTACTGCACCACGGTCGCGCCCTTGAGGCGACCGAAAGCCGTATCGAGCAACTGCTTGAGTTGTTCGTAGTGCTTGGCGTAGTAGCCCACGGCAGGCGAGGCCGAAGCCGCGCGACCCGCGTAAGCCAGCTTCTGACCGGCGCTCATGCTCTCGATCAGGTGGTGTTCGATGTAGAACCACGGACCCTGGTTTTGCGGCTCGTCCTGGGCCCACACCACTTCGGTGAGGTTTTCGTACTTCTTCAGCTCGCTCTCGAACGCTTTGTGCGGGAACGGGTAGAGCTGTTCCACGCGAATGATCGCGACGTCGTTCGACTTCTCTTCGCGACGACGGGCGACCAGGTCGTAGTACAGGCGGCCCGAGCAGACGATCACGCGCTTGACCTTCTTCGCGTCGATCGAAGCGTCGGTCTCGCCGATGACCGTCAGGAAGCTGCCCTTGGACAGTTCCGTCAGCTCGCTCACGGCTTCCTTGTGGCGCAGCAGCGACTTCGGCGTGAACACGATCAGCGGCTTGCGCAGCTGGCGGATCATCTGACGGCGCAGCAGGTGGAAGATCTGTGCCGGCGTGGTCGGCTGGACCACTTGCATGTTGGTATCGGCGCACAGTTGCAGATAGCGCTCGATACGTGCCGACGAGTGCTCCGGACCCTGGCCTTCGTAGCCGTGCGGCAGCAGCATCGTGAGGCCCGAGACGCGGCCCCACTTCACTTCACCGCTCGAGATGAACTGGTCGATCACGACCTGCGCACCGTTGGCGAAGTCGCCGAATTGCCCTTCCCACAGCACCATCGTGTTCGGCTCGGCGGTCGAGTAACCGTACTCGAAGCCCAGCACGGCTTCTTCCGAGAGCACCGAGTCGATCACCGTGAAGCTCGCCTGACCGTCGGCCACGTGTTGCAGCGGCACGTAGGTGCCGTCGTTCCAGCGCTCGCGGTTCTGGTCGTGCAGCACGGCGTGGCGGTGCGTGAACGTGCCACGGCCCGAGTCCTGACCGGTCAGGCGCACGGCGAAGCCCGACGAGACCAGCGACGCGAACGCCAGGTGCTCGCCCATGCCCCAGTCGAGCGGCTGCTCGCCCTTGCCCATCTTTTCACGGTCCTTGATGACCTTCTCGACGAGCGGGTGAACCTTGAAGTTGGCCGGAATCGTGGTGATACGCTCGGCCAGGCGCTTGAGTTCGTTCAGCGGCACGGCCGTATCGGCGGCGTCCGTCCACTTCTTGTTCAGGAACGGCACCCAGT
This sequence comes from Pandoraea sp. CB10b_02, assembly GCF_002216225.1. Lineage (NCBI taxonomy): Bacteria > Pseudomonadati > Pseudomonadota > Betaproteobacteria > Burkholderiales > Burkholderiaceae > Pandoraea > Pandoraea sp. CB10b_02. Next base: position 18,907 of record NZ_NJGW02000001.1, on the reverse strand, counting down.
CGACCGCGTACTTGCTCTTGTAGTTCGAGAGCACCGGGTCGATGGTGTGATGGCCTTCGTCCATGGCCTGGCGATAGGCCTTCACGAAACCGTCGCCCTCTTCGGCCGTGATCACGCCTTGCGTGACCAGCTTCTCGGCGTACAGCGCGCGCGTGCCCGGGTGTTGCGCGATCTTCTTGTACATCAGCGGCTGCGTGACCGCCGGGGTGTCCTGCTCGTTGTGGCCCAGCTTGCGGTAGCAAACGATGTCCACGACGGCGTCCTTCTTGAATTCCTGACGGAAATCCAGGGCCAGCTGCATGGCCAGCACGACCGCTTCCGGATCGTCGCCGTTCACGTGCAGCACCGGCGCTTCGATCATCTTGACCACGTCCGAGCAGTACGTCGTCGAACGGGCGTCACGCGGGTCCGACGTGGTGAAGCCGATCTGGTTGTTGATGACGATGTGTACCGTGCCGTGCGTGCCGTAACCGCGCGTTTGCGCGAGGTTCAGCGTTTCCATCACGACACCCTGGCCTGCGAAGGCGGCGTCGCCGTGGACTTGCACCGGCAGCACGCTGGCCGCGTCGGCTTCGCCGCGACGGTCCATACGGGCCTTGGCCGAGCCTTCGACCACCGGGTTCACGATTTCGAGGTGCGACGGGTTGAACGCCAACGACAGGTGGACCGGGCCGCCGCTCGTCGAGACGTCGCTCGAGAAGCCCTTGTGGTACTTCACGTCGCCTGCCGGCAGGTCGTCCACGTGCTTGCCTTCAAATTCGGCAAACAGGTCCGACGGCATCTTGCCGAGGGTGTTGACCAGCACGTTCAGACGGCCGCGGTGGGCCATGCCGATCACGATTTCCTGCACGCCCTTCGCACCGGCGTGATGGACGAGCTCGTCCATCGCCACGATGAACGACTCGCCGCCTTCGAGCGAGAAGCGCTTCTGGCCGACGAACTTGGTGTGCAGATAACGCTCGAGGCCTTCGGCGGCCGTCAGGCGTTCGAGGATGTGTTTCTTCTTCTCTGCGCTGAAGTTGGGCGTAGCGCGCACCTTCTCCAGACGCTCCTGCCACCAGCGCTTTTGCACCGGATCGCTGATGTACATGTACTCGGCGCCGATCGAGCCGCAGTACGTGTCGCGCAGCGCCTTGAGCAGATCGCGCAGGCTGGCTTGCTCAAAGCCGAAATACGTGTTCTCTGCCGAGTACACGCTGTCCATGTCGGCTTCGGTCAGGTCGTAGAAAGCGGGTTCCAGCTCGGGGATGGCCGGACGTTCCTGGCGCTTGAGCGGGTCCAGGTTGGCCCAGCGGGCGCCGAGGAAGCGGTAAGCGGCAACGAGCGACTGCACGTGCACCTGCTTGCGGGCTACGGCCAGATCGGAGGCGCCGGCGCGCGATACGAAGGCATTGGCCTTGGCGCGCTGGGCGAACGACTCGACGATCGGGGCGTGAGCCACGTCGTTGGCGTTGGAACCATCAACAGCGGGGACGTTTTGCAGTGCGTCGAAGTACTGACGCCAGTTGTCCGGCACGGACGCCGGATTATCAAGATACGATTCGTACAGTTCTTCGACGTAGGGGGCATTGCCGCCGAAGAGGTACGAGTTCGCTTGGAATTGTTCCATCAAACTCATTTTGCGCTCACCTTTTCTACGAGTGTCTCGAGAAATAGCGGGTTACGAAACCTTCCGCGACACGGCCTGACCGAATAGCGGATTGCGAGAATCAAGTGGTGCTTGGAAGGACCTGATCAATCACGGCGTGGAGCATAGCACGTTTTCCCGAGACCCACCCCATCGGAAAGCCGTCGCGCGGACGCTCGCGGCGTATCCGCCACATGGGTCGCGGGCCGCCCCGCCAGCGCGCTCGAACGCCCGTTTGCCGGCACGGCGGCATGCGAGTGTCGGTGGCCTCACTGTCATCTGGCCGCTATCGCGCGCCGCCGCCCGCCGCCTCGCGCGCGTGACTTGGTCGGGCCCGCTTATGCTTATATGGAAATTGGATATATAGGAATTAAATTTTATTATTTTAATTTCTAATCGGTGACCGATATCGTGTCGACTATCCCCTTGCCGGTCCACCCGGGGGTGGCTTGACGGGTCAGACCCGCCCGGGCTTCCGTGCTGGTCCGGCCCCTGGAGCCCACAACGACATGCAAGAGACGACGCCTCTCACCGCCCAGCAAGCCCAGTTGCTCAGCCAGCTGGTCGACGGCCTTTCCACCGAGCAGCTCGCCTGGGTGCGCGGCTTTCTCGCCGGCATCAATCACTCGGTGCGCCATGCCGGCGCGCAGGCGCCCGCGGCCGGCACGGGCAGCGCCGCCGCCCCCCAGCTGACCATTCTGTACGGTTCGCAAACGGGCCATGCGCAGGAAGTGGCCGAGCATGCCAAGGCGCGGGCGGTGGCGGCGGGCTTCAAGGTCGACCTGTTCGCGATGGGCGACTACAAGGCCTCGCGTCTGAAGAACGACAAGTTGCTGCTCGTGGCGGTGTCCACGCAGGGCGAAGGCGAACCGCCCGACGACGCTCGCGACTTCTACGAATTCCTGCACGGCGAGAAGGCCCCGAAGCTCGAGGGCACGCGTTTCGCCGTGCTGGGACTGGGTGACTCCAGCTATGAGAAATTCTGCCAGGCCGGCAAGGACTTCGACGCCCGCCTGGCCGCTCTCGGCGCCGAGCGTCTGGTCGCGCGCGTCGACAGCGACGTCGACTACGACGGCCCGGCCGAGCGCTGGATCGAAGAGACGGTCGAAGCGCTCAAGCGCGTGGCCGCTCCGGCGGCCGCAGGCAAGGCCGGCGCCGCCGACGGCTTCAGCCTCGCCTCGCTGGCCGGCGCCGTGGCCCCCGCCGCTGCTGCGAGCCAATACAGCCGCAAGCACCCGTTCGACGCTACGGTGCTCGAGAACCTCACGCTCTCGGGCCGCGGCTCGTCCAAGGAAGTGCATCACATCGAACTCTCGCTCGAAGGCTCGGGCCTCACCTACGAACCGGGCGATGCGCTCGGCGTGGTCGTGAAGAACGACGAGACGCTCGTCGACGAACTCATCGACACGCTCGCGCTCGACCCGCAAGCCACGACGACCACGCAGGACAGCACGCTTTCGCTGCGCGAGGCGTTCCTGCGCGCCTACGACATCACCACGCTCTCGCGCGCCTTCCTCGAGAAGTACGCCGCACTGGCCGAATCGACCGAGCTCAAGGCATTGCTCGCCGCCGGCAACGAGACGGCGCTGCGCGACTATCTGTACGGCCGCGACGTGCTCGACGTGGTGCGCCAGTTCCCGGTGCGCAAGGTGAAGGCGGCCGAGTTCGTGGGCACGCTGCGCACGCTGCAGCCGCGCCTGTATTCGATTGCCTCGAGCCTCGCGGCAAACCCCGAGGCCGTGCACATCACCGTGGGCGCCGTGCGCTACGACAGCCACGGTCGTGCCCGGCGCGGCGTGGCCTCGACCTATCTTGCCGACGTCGCCCGCGAAGGCGAAACGGTGCCGGTGTACATCGAAGCGAACCGCAACTTCAAGTTGCCCTCGGACAGCAGTGCGCCGGTCATCATGATCGGGCCGGGCACCGGCATCGCACCGTTTCGCGCGTTCGTGGAAGAGCGGCAGGCGCTCGACGCGCCGGGCAGGAACTGGCTGTTCTTTGGCGATCGCAACTTCCGCACCGACTTCCTGTATCAGCGCGAATGGCAGCGTTACGTGAAGGACGGCGCGCTCACGAAGATCGATCTCGCGTTCTCGCGCGACGGCGAAGACAAGGTCTACGTACAGCACCGCATGCGCGAGCAGGGCAAGGAGCTCTACGCCTGGCTGCAGGAAGGCGCCTATCTTTACGTGTGCGGCGACGCCGAACAGATGGCGCGCGACGTGAATACCGCGCTCGTGGACATCGTGGCCGAGCATGGCGGCCTGGCGCAGGACGCCGCCGCCGAGTACGTGAAGACGCTGCAGCGCGAAAAGCGCTACCAGCGCGACGTGTACTGATCGATCGCGGCGCCTGCCCGCGGCGCGATAGTGCGATCCCGGCCGGCGCCCGAACGCGCCCGCCAGGGTCGATGACGGCGCCCCGATGTCCGTACCCCGATGTCCGTACCCCGATGTCCGTACCCCGATGTCCGTACCCCGATAACTGCACCCGACAACTGCACCGACAACAGCAGCCCACATGACGCAATCTACGCAAGCCAACGCCACCTCGGCAGCGCGCTCCGAGGTCGAGAAGATCAAGGACGTCAGCAACTACCTGCGCGGCACGATCGCCGAAGGTCTGGCCGACCCGCTCACCGGTGCGATCTTCGAGAAAGACGCGCAACTGCTCAAGTTCCACGGCTCGTACATGCAGGACGATCGTGATCTGCGCGCCGAGCGTCAGAAGCAGAAACTCGAGCCCGCCTATCAGTTCATGCTTCGCCTGCGCATGCCGGGCGGCGTATGCACGCCCGCGCAATGGCTCAAGCTCGACGACCTCGCGCAGAAATACGGCGGCAATACGATTCGCCTGACCACGCGCCAGACCGTGCAGTACCACAACGTGCTCAAGCATCAGCTGCGCCCGCTCATCAAGGGCATCGACGAAGTGGCAATGACCAGCATTGCCGCGTGCGGCGACGTCAACCGCAACACGCTCGTCTCCAACAATCCGCACCTCTCGCCCGCGCACGCCGAAGCCCTCGAGTGGTGCCGCAGGATCGACCAGCACCTGCTGCCCCAGACCACCGCGTATCGCGAGATCTGGCTTGGCGACAAGCGCCTGGGTGCGGGCAAGGAAGACCATGAGCCCATCTACGGCAAGCATTATCTGCCGCGCAAGTTCAAGATCGCCATTGCGATTCCGCCGAACAACGACGTCGACGTCTACGCAAACGATCTGGGCTTCATTGCCATCGTGAACGACGAGGGCAAGCTCGAGGGCTTCAACGTGAGCGTGGGCGGCGGCATGGGCATGACGCACGGCGACGCGGCGACCTACCCGCGCACGGCGACCGTCATCGGTTACACGCCGGCCGAGCGCATCGTGGAAGTGGCAGAGAAGGTGCTGCTCGTGCAGCGTGACTTCGGCGACCGCACGAACCGCAAGCATGCGCGCCTGAAGTACACCATCGACGATCGCGGCGTGGAGTGGTTCAAGGAAGAACTCAATCGCTACCTGGGCTGGAACCTGGCGCCGGTGCGCCCGTTCACGTTCACGACCAACGGCGATCAGTACGGCTGGCTCAAGGGCGCGGACGACCTGTGGCACCTCACGCTCTTCATCCAGAACGGCCGCGTGAAGGACTGGGACGACTACCGCCTGATGACGGGCCTGCGCGAGATCGCCCGGATTCATGATGGCGACATTCGCATTACCGGCAACCAGAACCTGATCATCGGCCGGGTGAGCGAAGCCGCCAGGCCGCGCATCGATGCGCTGGTTAAGGAATTCGGCCTGCTCGACGGCAAGCACCAGAGCGCGCTGCGCATCAACTCGATGGCGTGCGTGGGCTTCCCGACCTGCGGCCTGGCGCTCGCGGAAAGCGAACGGGCGCTGCCGGATCTGGTCACGCGTCTGGAAAAGGTGCTCGACGAAGCCGGTCTGGCCGGCGAGCCGATCACGATTCGGACGACGGGCTGCCCGAACGGTTGCGCGCGTCCGTACCTCGCCGAGATCGGCCTGGTCGGCAAGTCGACGGGCAAGTACAACCTGTACCTCGGCGCGGGCTTCCACGGCCAGCGCCTCAACAAGCTGTACAAGGAGTCGGTGAGCGACGACCAGATCGTGGCGGAACTCACGCCGCTGTTCCAGCGCTATGCGAAGGAGCGCGAGGCCGGCGAGAAGTTTGGCGACTTCCTCGTGCGCCAGGGCGTGGTAAAGGAAGTCATCGAGGCCCGCGAGGATTTCCACGGCTGAGCCCCGGTGGGCCGGCAGGGTCGCGAAGCCCCTGCGGCGATCGTCATCAGGAAAAACGCCATGGCAAGCCATGGCGTTTTTTTATTGCGTGACGAACGGACGTCGGTGCCGGAGGGCCTCAGTCGCTACTGCCGGAATACGGCACGATGCAGCGCTTGACAGTGGCCTCGAAATCGCGCGACAGGTTGCTGCCCGGCGTTTCGAAGTACTGGATGCGCGCACCGAAGCCGCCCTGGCTGATGTCGACATACGGGTTGTACGTGGCCTTGCCTTCGGCGTCCGGCCCGCGATAGACACGCACACGGTCCCATCCCTGGCGGGCATACGAGGTCGAGTCCACGTTCGGCGCGAGCTCGCTCCAGCCGTGATAGATGCAGTTGAGCACCATGAAGCGATCGGCCCCGGTGCCCTGGTCGAGCAGTCGTCCCGTTGCCGGGTCGGGCCGGCTCATCTGGTTGATCGGGCCACAGCCGGCCAGAACGGCCACCGCCGCCATCAGCGCCACTCGCTTCATACTTCGACACCCTCAACTGAGCAAAAGATGGGCAATGTTACCCGGTTCGGCGCGCCACCGCCATGAACCCGTCGCTATGCCGCCAGCGACAACGGGGGGCTGCCCACCGCGTGCAGCGCGGCTCGCGCGGCGCCGGCGCCGGCCTGCCGCTCGTCGCCGAGCCGAAAGCGCGCCATCTCCTCGCGCAATGCCGCAGTCTGGTCTTCGAGCGACGCCGCCGCCGCCGCGGCCTGCTCCACGAGCGCCGCGTTCTGCTGCGTGACGGTGTCCATCTGCGTGACGGCCTGATTGACCTGCTCGATTCCCCCGCTCTGCTCGTCGGACGCCGCCGAAATCTCGCCCATGATGTCGGTCACGCGCTGCACCGCCTGCAGAATGTCGTCCATCGTGCGCCCCGCTTCGGCCACCAGCGACGAACCGTCGCTCACCTTTTGCGCCGAAGTCTCGATGAGCGCCTTGATCTCGCGCGCGGCCGTGGCGCTGCGCTGCGCGAGCGTGCGCACTTCACCGGCCACCACCGCGAAACCGCGGCCCTGCTCGCCGGCGCGCGCCGCTTCGACGGCCGCGTTCAGCGCAAGGATATTGGTCTGGAACGCAATGCCGTCGATCACGCCGATGATGTCAACGACCTGTGTGGAGCTCGCCGAAATGCCCTGCATCGTCTCGACTACGCGTTCGACCACCTGGGCGCCGCGCGCGGCAATGTCAGAGGCGTTCACGGCGAGCTGACTCGCCTGGCGTGCGTTGTCCGCGTTCTGCTTGACGGTGGCCGTCAACTCTTCCATCGACGACGCCGTTTCCTCGAGCGAGGCGGCCTGCTGTTCCGTGCGTGCCGACAGGTCGGTGTTGCCCGCCGAGATCTCGGCCGTGGCGGTGGCCATCGCGTCGCAACTGCGCCGCACGCCGCGAATGGTGCTCGCCAGGCGCGACTGCATCGTCTCCAGGCCGCGCATGAGCATGGACATCTCGTCCTTGCCCCGCACATGCACCGGATTGTCGAGATGGCCGGCCGCGATCTGCTCGAAGTGGGCCAGCGCCTCGGCCAGCGGACGCATGATCGCGCCTCGCAGCGAGAAATAGCACGCGACGGCGAGCAGCACGCCCACGACCGTGGCGCCGATGCTCACCCAGCGAAATGCCGTGAGCTCCGCCATCGAGGCTTCGTATGTCTCGCGGCCGAGCGTCATCTTGTAGTGCGCGAGCGCGTCGCTTGCCGCCGTGAGCGCGGCGTAGTACTTCGGCAGCGCGTTCATCGTGAGTTCGTCCATGGCCGTGCGATCGCGCGCGTCGATGGCGGCGAGCATCGGCTCCATGCCCTTGTCGAAGAACTCGGTGCGACGTCTGGCGACGTCGTCGGCGAGGCGCTGCTCCTCGGCGCCGCGCGGCAGCGCCAGATAGGCCGTCCAGGCCGCGTTCGCGTCCTTGATCATGTTGCGCGCGCGCGCCGCCACCTTGTCCGCGTCGGGCGACTCGGGGTGCAGCACCACACGATCGAGAATGGCGCGCGTGCGCGCCAGCGTTGCATTGTCCTTGCCGAGCGCCACCGTCGCCGCAAGGTGATTGGCATAGGTCTCGCGAAGCGCATCACCGGTGCGGGTCATGCCGGCAACGCCCAGCGCGCCCAGCACAATCAACAATACGGCCAACAGCGCCATCGTCATGCCAAGGCGCGCCTTGATCGAAAAGCTCCGCAACATACTGTCGTCTCCATCTCCGTGTCGGGTTTCTCACCCCCTGCCCGGCCTCTGTCGGACCGGTGCTACTTGTCACATCGGCGCTTCAAACGCCAGACTTGAGCATCCTGCGGGTATACGCGGTCATGCGCCAAGGTGCGGGCGCACATTCGGTTGACGCAAATCAATCCGCGATCCCGCCAGGCGCCGAGCGCCCGGTGTCTTGCGCAGCAAAACCGAAAAACTGGCAAGGTGGGAGTCATGCATCGCGCGCCAGGCCATTTTCATACGTAATTTTTATAGATAAAACAAATTCATTCATCGTCATGATCGAAGGACTGGAAAAATTGCTGGCTTCCGGCAAGGACAACGCGCTGCTGCGCTTCGGGCTCGGCAAGGCCTATCTGGACGCGCAGAACTTCCCCGTTGCGGCCGAGCACCTCACCCGTTGCGTCGGGTTCGATCCGGCCTACACGGCGGCCTGGAAGCTGCTGGGCAAGGCGCGCCAGGGCGCGGGAGACGTGGACGGCGCGCGCGAGGCGTGGACCCGCGGCATTGCCGCCGCGCAGGCGCACGGCGATCGTCAGGCCGAGAAGGAAATGACCGTCTTCCTCAGGCGGCTGGGCTGACGATGCGCCGCCGGGCATGGGCCCGGAGGGGAGCCGGAAGTGGGTCGGAAGCGGGCCGGAAGTGGGCCGGACCGGGACCAGAACAAGAACCGGGCAGGCCGTCGGCGCTCGACTGACGTACACGTCAATCGCGTGGTATCGTGCAGCTTCCGTATTCGAGGCGCAACGAACATGCCTGCAACATCGACCTGGCTGGCCTTCGCGCTGGTCGCCATCGGAATGGCGCTCACGCCGGGACCGAACATGATGTATCTGGTTTCGCGCTCGTTGTGTCAGGGGCCGGCTGCGGGCCTCGTTTCGCTGGGCGGTGTCGCGCTCGGTTTCGTCTTCTACATGTTGTGCGCGGCTTTCGGGATTACCGCGCTGCTCTTCGCGGTGCCGTATGCCTACGACGTGCTGCGCTTCGGGGGCGCCGTGTACCTCGCCTGGCTGGCGTGGCAGGCGCTCAGGCCGGGCGGCCGTTCGCCGTTCGAGGTGAGACCGCTCGAGCGCGACAGCAACCGGCGCCTGTTCCTGATGGGACTGTTCACGAGCGTGCTCAATCCGAAGATCGCCATGCTCTACCTGGCCCTGCTGCCGCAGTTCGTGCACCCCGAGCACGGCAGCGTGCTCACGCAGTCGCTGGCACTGGGCGTGACGCAGATCGTCGCCAGCGTGATGGTGAACGCCAGCGTGGCGCTGTCGGCCGGCGCCATCGCCGCGTTCCTCGGCCAGCGGCCGGGCTGGCTGCGCGTCCAGCGCTGGCTCATGGGCGGTGTGCTCGGCGCGCTGGCGCTGCGCATGGCGACCGAGGCGCGCCGCTGAGCGGTGGCCGTGCCTCCCGATTTTTGGAGGGGCTCGCGCCGGGCATGGCATACTGCACCGATTTCGCCGCGCGGCGGGGATCCACGCAGCGCTAGGCCGGCTGGCCTGTTCCCATCCTGCAATTTTCGTTGGGTATGTCCTTGAAGCATTGTTTGCCGCCTCGTGCGCCGTCCCGTGCGGCGCACCGCAATTCCCCCGTCTCCCTCTCCCGGACGCCTTCGAGCCATGATCCGGGCCCCGGCTCCCCGGAAAGTTCCGGTCGCTCTGGTTACTTGGGTCGTATTGGCGCCCAACGCGGCTTTGGCACGCTCGGCATTGTCATCGCCTCGCTCGGCGGACTGGCGATCGTCGGTGCGCTGCTCGTGGGCTATGCGCTCATCGTCATGCGGCCGAACCTGCCGCCGCTCGATGTCATCACCGATTACCGGCCGAAGGTGCCGCTGCGCGTGTACACGTCCGATAACGTGCTGATCGGCGAGTTCGGCGAGGAACGCCGCAGCCTCGTGACCATCGACCAGATTCCCGACGTGATGAAGAAGGCCGTGCTCGCGATCGAGGACTACCGCTTCTATGATCACGGCGGCGTGGACTTCATCGGCATTCTGCGTGCCGGCGTGTCGGACGTGCTGCACGGCGGCGCGGCGCAGGGCGCGAGCACGATCACCATGCAGGTCGCGCGCAATTTCTTCCTCTCGCGCGAGAAGACGGCCACGCGCAAGATCTACGAAATGCTGCTGGCGTACAAGATCGAATCCGCGCTGTCGAAGGACAAGATTCTCGAGCTGTACATGAACCAGATCTATCTGGGGCAGCGCGCCTACGGATTCGCGAGCGCCGCGCGCATCTACTTCGGCAAGGATCTGAAGGACATCACGCTCGGCGAAGCCGCCATGCTCGCCGGCCTGCCCAAGGCGCCGTCCGCCTACAACCCGATCGTCAATCCCAAGCGCGCGAAGATCCGTCAGGAGTACATCCTCAAGCGCATGCTCGATCTGGGCTACATCACGCGCGGTCAATACGAAGACGCCCTGCACGAGCCGATCCGCACGCGCACGTCGGGCAACGAGTACAACGTGCATGCGGAGTACGTGGCCGAAATGGTGCGCCAGGCCGTGTACGACGAGTACAAGGACGACGCCTACACGCGCGGCCTGAGCGTCATCACGACCATCGATTCGAAGAAGCAGCAGGCCGCGTATGAAGCGGTGCGCATGGGCGTGCTCGACTACGAGCGACGTCACAGCTATCGCGGGCCCGAGGGCTTCGTGGAGCTGCCCGCGGCCATGCCCGATCGTCAGCAACTCATCGAAGACACGCTGCTCGAACATCCGGACAACGGCGATCTGATCGCCGCCGTCGTGGTCGCGGCAAGCGCGTCGCAGGTCACGGCGGTGCCGCTCTCGGGCGACGCGGTCGTCGTCTCCGGCGACGGTATCGGCTTCGCGGCCCCGTCGCTCTCGGCCAAGGCGAGCGAGAAGCTGCGCATCCGTCCGGGCTCGATCATTCGCGTGATGAAGGACGCGCGCGGCAAGTGGCGCATCACGCAATTGCCGCAAGTGCAGGGCTCGCTCGTGTCGCTCTCGCCGGACGATGGTGCGATTCGCGCGCTCGTCGGCGGCTTCGACTTCAACCAGAGCAAGTTCAACCGCGCGACGCAGGCGTGGCGTCAGCCCGGCTCGACGTTCAAGCCGGTGGTGTATTCGGCGGCCATCGAGAAAGGCGTGAGCCCCGCGACGATGGTGATGGACGGCCCGCTCAACCTGCCGCCGTCGCAGACCGGCGGCCAGGCCTGGGATCCGCACGACGATGACGCCTTCAGCGGCCCGATGACCGTGCGCGAGGGCTTGCAACGCTCGAAGAACCTCGTCGCCATCCGTCTGCTGCAGTTCGCCGGCACCCAGTACACGCAGGAATACGCCACGCGCTTCGGCTTCGACGCCGACAAGGTGCCGCCGTATCTGCCGATGGCGCTGGGCGCGGGCGCCACCACGCCGCTGCAGCTGGCGGGCGCGTATGCCGTGTTCGCCAACGGCGGCTACCGCGTAGCGCCGTACCTGATCGCCGAGATCCGAGACGCGCGCGGCAATGTCCTCAACAAGGCCGCGCCGGTCATTGCCGGCGTGAACGCCGCGCGCGCCATTTCGGCGCCCAACGCCTACATCATGAACAGTCTGCTGCAGACGGTGGCGCAGCGCGGCACCGGCTCGGGCACGAACGTGCTCAGGCGCGGCGATCTGGCCGGCAAGACCGGCACGACCAACGACGCGCTCGACGGCTGGTTCGCCGGCTATCAGCATTCGCTCGTGGCGGTGGCCTGGCTCGGTTTCGACCAGCCCAGGACGCTCGGCAGCCGGGAGTTCGGCGCGCAACTGGCGCTGCCGGTATGGACGAAGTACATGGGCGTGGCGCTCAACGGCGTGCCGCAGCAGCAAATGCCGATGCCGTCGGGCGTGACGGTGATCAACGGCGAGCTCTACGAATCGGACAAGGTCCCGGGCAACGGCTTCGTGGCGAGCATCGGCATCGACGAGAACAGCGGCGGCTTCTCGCTGCCGTTCTTCGGCGGCGGCTCGCCCTCGCCTGCCGCCCCGCCGCCGGCCGCCGGCCAGGCGCCGTCGCCCGGCGTCGATTCGAGCGAAAAGGCGCGCATTCTCGACCTGTTCAAGCATCCCTGAGCACAGCGGATCGCGAACCGGCAGCGCCTGCGGCCGCCTTCGGGCGGCCGTTTTTGTCTGGGCCGGCAACCCGCCGGCGGCCTCGGCGGGCGAATCGCAAGAACGTACAAGCGTGGCCGGCGGCATGCGCGGTATGCTCGCCGTATCGTCTCAACGTTCAGGATCGTTCCTCATGCCGGTTCCTTCACGCGCGGGCAGCTTCCTCGCCGGCGCCCGCGACACCGTGCCGATGATCGTCGGCGCAGCGCCCTTCGGGCTCATTTTCGGCGCGCTCGTCGCCAGTACGCCGCTGGCCCCGTGGCATGGCCAGCTCATGTCGCTCACCGTGTTCGCCGGGTCGAGCCAGTTCATCGCGGCGGGACTCTTCGCCACCGGCGTGGGCTACGCCGTGCTGTGGGCGACCACGTTGATCGTGAATCTGCGCCACATGCTCTACGCGGCCAACCTGCTGCCGCACGTGCGCCATCTGAATGCGCGGTGGCGCGTGACGCTGGGCTTGCTGCTCACCGACGAGACGTTCGCCGTCACGAGCAGCTACTTTCACCGGCATCCCGACGATGCGCTCGGTCACTGGTACTTCCTCGGCTCGGGGCTGTCGATGTATCTGAACTGGCAGTTGTGGACACTCGCCGGGCTGCTGTTCGGCGCGGCGTTTCCCCGTCTGCAGACGCTTGGCCTCGACTTCGCGATGGTGGCCACGTTCATCGCCATCATCGTGCCGCAGATGGCGCGCATGCCGTGGGCGGTGGCGACGGTCGTCGCGGGCACCGCGGCGTACCTTTGCCGGGGACTGCCTTACAAGCTCGGTCTGCTCGCGGCTGTCGCGCTTGGCATTGCCGCCGGGATGGCGGCGTTGCATCGGCAGCGTCGCGATGGCGAGCAGCACCGGGCGACGCAGGACACGTCGCACGAGCGCGCTGCGGGCAACGACGCCGGGCGCGACAACACGCCCGGCGGCACGGCGACCCGCGCCCCTGGCTCGTCGGCCGGAGGTGCACGATGAACTACGTCCTTGCCATTCTCGGCATGGCGGCTGTGACGTTCGCGGTCAAGGCCGGCATCTTCGTGCTCGGCGACCGCGTGCGTTTTCCCGAGTGGCTGCGCGAAGCGCTGTCGTTCGTGCCGGTGACGGTGCTCACGGCGATCATCGTGCCGATGACGCTTGCGCCGCACGGCGAGGGGCTGGAGCTGACGTGGCGCAACGCGCAGTTGGTCGCTGCGCTCGCCGCCATTGCCGTGTGCGCCGCGACGCGTCACCAGTTGCTCACCATCGGCGTCGGCCTTGCCGTTTTCTTCACCTGGCAGTTGGGCGTGCTCGGCTGAATGCGGCCGAAGCACCCCCAGGTGACCCAGGCGACCTGAGCGACATCCGGGCGACATCCGGGCGACACCCAGGCGACACCCGGGCGAGCAGCGACCCACGCGCCGTGTGCGGCCGGCCCTGCAAAGCAAAAAAGAGCGCCTCGCGAGGCGCTCTTGGCACATCATGCGTGCGAGGGCGCGCGGCGCGCCGTCATACCGTCACGGTGCCGAGCGTGCCGGCGCGATAGGCGGCGACGAAGGCGTCGAAATCACCCACCTGTGTGCGCTCGAGTTCAGCCTGCGCCTCGAGCGACTTGCGCGCGAGCGTCTCGAAGTGTTCGACAACGGCGGCATCGAGCGGCATGTCGCGCAAGGTCTGTGCGTGGCGCTGGCTCTGCGCGAGCGCAAACGCCTGAAAGGCGCCGCCCTTCGTGCCGCGCAGCGGCTCGAGCGCCGCCATCACGCGCGCGGACGGCGTGAGCGAGACGTCCCGCACCTTCGCGCGCTGCAGCGCCATGCTGTGAGCGTAATGCGCGCCGCCGCGCTGCGCGTCGAACGCGGCGGCCGTGCGGTCGATCCGCTCGAGCAACTGCTCGGCCCAGTCGAGCAGCGTGATCGCCTCGCCGCCGCGATGCAGCATCAAGCCGGGCTTGCGCCCTTCCTTGACGACGTGCGCGAAGTTGTCGCGATTCTCCATGTTCTCGGCATTCGAGCACGACGGGCTGTCTTCGAGCGCGCAAAACAGCAAGAAGGCGTCGATGAAGCGCGCCGTGTCGACGTCGATGCCGACGGGCAGGAACGGGTCGATGTCGATGCAGCGCACTTCCACGTACTGCACGCCGCGGCGCGCGAGGGCTTGCACGGGGCGCTCGCCGCTGTACGTCACGCGCTTGGGGCGGATGGTGGCGTAGAACTCGTTCTCGATCTGCAGCAAATTCGTGGAGAGCTGGATCCACTCGCCATTGCGCTTGGTGCCGAGCGCCTCATAGGCGGGATGCGGCTGGCTGACGGCCTGTGTGAGCGCGTCGATGTAGCTCGGCAGGCAGTCGTAGCACGGCGAGACTTCCGACTGTGCGCTGTTCTGGTAGCCCAGGTCGCTCATACGCAAGCTGGTCGCATAGGGCAAGCCGAGCGTGCCTTCGTCGAACGACTCGAGGCCGTGTTGCCGTCCGCGCAGGAACTCGGCATGCAGGACCGGCGACGCGCCGAACAGATACATCAGCAACCAGCTGTAGCGGCGGAAATTGCGAATGAGCGCCACGTAGCGCGCCGACTGGTAGTCGCGTGCGGATTCCTTCGCGCCTTCGCTCTCGCGCAGCAGTTCCCACACCGGCTCGGCCAGCGAGAAGTTGTAGTGGATGCCGGCGATGCATTGCATCGGCTTGCCGTAGCGCAGCGCCAGGCCGCGACGGTAGACGTGCTTGAGCATGCCGATGTGCGACGTGCCGTAGTCCGCGATGGGAATCACGTCTTCCGGCGGCAGCGCGGGCGGCATCGAATCGCTCCACAGCAGTTGCGCGCCGAGCTTGCGGTAGGCGAACTGATGGATTTCGTGCAGACGCGCGATGACCTGGGCGGCGTCGTGCTGCGGCGGCGTGATGAATTCGAGCAGCGCTTCGGAGTAATCGGTGGTGATTTCGTCGTTAGTCAGTGCGGAGCCGAGCGCACGCGGGTGCGGCGTGAGGGCGAGCGCGCCGTCGCTCTCGACGCGCAGCGTCTCACGCTCGATGCCCGACAAGCCCTCGCCGAGCAGGGCGCGGTGAGTGGGTTGCATGACGAGCGCGAGGCGCCGATCGAGCGTGTCGTGAGCGGCGGCGTATCCGGTTTGCCCGGCGTGTTCGTGTTGACGATTCTGTTTTTCCAACTTCCATCCCTCTGGGCAGGCGCAATGCTTGGCATGGCTGTCGACGCCGGCCCCTGCGGGCATGGCACGAACCATGCAAGCACGGGAGACAGCGGCGTACTGGGGTCTACGGGGTGCCGACGGCGGCGGCACGACCGCCGAAGTGGGACTCCGGTGGACGCGCTCGATGCGCGGCACGGCGCGAATTTGGCCTGAGCATAACTGAAAACGCCAAAGCGCGTCGGGCGCCCCGCCGGTCGCGGCAGGCGAGTCCTGGCGCCGCCCCGGCGCCATCCCCAGCGCCATCCCCAGCGCCATCCCCGGCGCCATCCCCGGTGCCATCCCCACTACCAGCTCCAGAACCAGCCTTGGCGTCAGCTTGAGTGCCAGCCTCAGCGCCAGCCTGAGTCCCCCTGCGCGAATGCCGCATTGGCGACGCGCGCCCGCGCACCGATACTGCCCGCATGATGAATACTCAGCACTTCAACGATCTCGTCCCCCTGCTCTGGCTGGGCCTCGTCACCTTCGTGCTCGCCGGCTTCGTCAAAGGCGTGATCGGGCTCGGTCTGCCAACGGTGGCCGTCTGCCTGCTGGGCCTGGCCATGCCCACGGCCGAAGCCGCCGCCCTGCTGATCGTGCCATCGCTCGTCACCAACTTGTGGCAACTGCTGGCGGGCCCGCGCTTCGCCGCCCTGGCAAGACGCCTTTGGCCGATGCTGCTCGGCATCTGCCTCGGCACCTGGGCCGGCGGCGGCTGGCTGGCCAATGGCGGCAACCTGGCGGGGATGGCACTGGGCGTCGCGCTGCTCGCCTACGCCGCGCTGGGCCTGGCGGCGGTGCGCCTGCACGTGCCGAAAAGCTGGCCTGGCGCGCGCGTCGGTGCCGTGGGCGCAGGCATCGGTGTCGTGACCGGGCTGGTGACGGCCGCCACCGGCGTGTTCGTGATTCCCGCAGTACCGTTTCTGCAGGCGCTCGATCTCGACAAGGACGATCTCGTGCAGGCGCTGGGCCTGTCGTTTACCGTCTCGACGCTGGCGCTGGCGGCCGGTCTGGCGCGCGACGGCGTCTTTCATGGCCATGCGATCGGCGTCTCGTTGCTCGCGCTCGCGCCGGCCCTGGGCGGCATGTTCTTCGGTCAGTGGGTGCGCGCGCGGGTGAGCGCGCCGGTGTTTCGCCGGTGCTTCTTCGTCGGGCTGGCCATGCTGGGCGCCGAACTGGTCGTCCAGCATATGCGCTGAGCAATGCTTGCCAATGCTTGCCAATGCTTGCAATACGCTCGCCTGCGCCCCCTCGGGGCCGATGCGGCGCTACGCTCACTTCAGGTCGGCGAAATCCACATCCCAGAATTCCATCTGGCGGCGGGTGTCGAGGCTGCGGCCTTCTTCCGTGCGGCGCAACTCGACGCGGCGGATCTTCCCCGAGATCGTCTTCGGCAAGTCGCAAAATTCGATGCGCCGGATGCGCTTGTACGGCGCGAGATGATCGCGGCAAAAGCGCAGGATGTCGAGCGCCAGCGTCTCATCGGCGCGAAAGCCGGCACGCAGCGCGATAAACGCTTTGGGCACCGCGAGCCGCACGGGGTCGGGGCTTGGCACGACGCCGGCCTCGGCCACGGCGGGATGCTTGATGAGCTCGCTTTCGAGTTCGAACGGACTGATGCGATAGTCGGACGCCTTGAACACGTCATCCGCACGGCCGACGTAGGTGAAGTAGCCGCGTTCGTCGCGCATCGCGACATCGCCGGTGTGGTAGTAGCCGTCGCGCATTGCGTCGGTGGTCTTCTCGCAGTCGTCCTCATAGCCCTGCATGAGGCCGGTCGGACGCGGCGACAGGACGAGCGCGATCTCGCCCTCGTCGGCCTCGGCGCCGTTGTGATCGAGAAGCACGACGCGATAGCCCGGCATGGGGCGGCCCATCGCGCCCGGCTTCACCGTCTGCCCCGGCGAGTTGCCGATCTGGCAGCATGTTTCCGTCTGACCGTAGCCGTCGCGAATCGTGATGTTCCACGCCCGCCGCACCTGTTCGATGACTTCGGGATTGAGCGGCTCGCCCGCGCCGATCAGTTCGCGAAACTTCACCGCGTGGCGAGTGAGATCTTCCTGAATCATCATGCGCCAGACGGTCGGGGGAGCGCACAGCGTGGTCACGCCGCAGCGTGCTGCTGTCTCCAGGGCCGCGCGCGCGTCGAAACGGGAAAAGTTGTAAATGAAGATGGTCGCGCCCGCGTTCCATGGCGCAAAGAAGCAACTCCAGGCATGCTTCGCCCACCCGGGCGAGCTGATGTTCCAGTGCACGTCGCCGGGCTGCAGGCCGAGCCAGTACATCGTGGCGAGGTGGCCGACCGGGTAGCTCTGGTGCGTATGCAGCACGAGCTTCGGACGCGACGTGGTGCCCGAGGTGAAGTAAAGCAGCAGCGGGTCGGTCGCGAGCGTGACGCCATCGGGCGTGAACTCGTCGGGCATTTCGTAAGCGGGGGCGAGCGGCGTCCAGCCTTCTGGCGGCGCGCCGCCCACGGCGATGCGGCGATAGTCGCCCGGCAGGTCCGCAAACTTGACGGCGTCGCGGCCCGTGGTGACGACGTGGCGCACGCGCCCGCGTTCGAGCCGGTCGGTGAGGTCGCCGGCGGCGAGCAGCGTCGTGGCAGGGATCATGACGGCACCCAGCTTCATGCAGGCGAGCATGAGGTCCCAGAGCTCGACTTGATTGGGCAGCATGAGCAGCACGCGATCGCCTCGCGCCACGCCTTGGGCGCGCAGGAAGTTGGCAACGCGGTTGGAGCGCGCCGACATCTCGCGAAACGACAGGCGCGCTTCGCGCCCGTCCTCTTCGACGATCCACAGTGCCGGGTTGTCGTTGCCTTGCGCCTGGGGATCGAAGAAGTCCAGCGCCCAGTTGAACTGCGAGAGGACGGGCCAGCGAAAATCACGGTACGCCACGTCGTAATGGGCGCGCTGCGCGAGCAGCAAATCGCGCGCGGCCTCGAATCCCTGGATGTGCGGCATCGCTTGTCTCCAAGCCTCGATAGGCAGGATTCCATTATCGTGAGGGGCCCTGATTGCGACATCCGGGATAACCATCACCGGTAAGCGGGGCTCTCGACGCAAGATTGGGGGTGACCTTCGTGCGACCGTGGCGCGGTGCGGGATACCGGTGGCGATGTGGTGACGCCTGGTGACGCTGAGTCGGACGTTGAGTTGGACGCCGGGTGAGACGCAAAAAAATTATGCGTCCAGTGCGCATGGGCCCTTCCTTTCCGGCAAAAAGCTCTGCTATAATCGCCTGCTTTCGAGCGATGCATCTAACGACGCATCTCTCACGGGGCGTAGCGCAGCCTGGTAGCGTACCTGCATGGGGTGCAGGTGGTCGGAGGTTCAAATCCTCTCGCCCCGACCAATAAATAGAAGGCCTGACGAGTTTTTCTCGTCGGGCCTTTTGTCTAACTTGAGATGCATTGTCTAACTTGACGATCTAGCCATGCCAAACAGCGGCGCGCCGCTACATCCCCCGCCGCAAGGCGTGCCGGTTCGATTCCGGCCCTGGGCACCACTAGAATTCTTGGCGTTCCGCCGAAGCACTCACCAACGTAGTTATCCACAGA